>NZ_JADCLG010000035.1:0-86342 GCF_014982425.1 Enterobacter cloacae complex sp. I1M
GCCAAGCGGTAAGGCACCGGATTCTGATTCCGGCATTCCGAGGTTCGAATCCTCGTACCCCAGCCACTTTAAAGTCGTTAAGCAGTTTGTTTAACGCAATTGGGGTGTCGCCAAGCGGTAAGGCTCTGGTTTCTGATACCAGCATTCCGGGGTTCGAATCCCTGCACCCCAGCCACTTAAAACAAAAAAGCCCGCTCTGCGGGCTTTTTTGTTTTTGTTGCTCAGAATAGTGCGGCCTGATGCCCTCACCCTAACCCTCTCCCACGGGGAGAGGGAATAAAGATTAGAGTCCGAGGGCGTATTTCAGTGCCTGACGCTTCAGACCACCGGCACGTTCCGCTGCCATCAATCCAATATTGCGCAGTATCCGCACCGGACCCACGTCATTGCTGAACCCGGCATAGAACAGATCCATCCCCGACTGCATAATGAAGTTATCCGCCATACGGCGCGTCTGGTAGCGCTTCAGTACCTGATGGCTGGCCCAGGCTTCCGCGTGGGCGCGAGCGTTACCCAGCACATCCAGTAACGCATCGACGTCACGGTATCCCAGGTTAACCCCCTGCCCCGCCAGCGGATGAATGGTGTGCGCCGCGTCTCCCACCAGGGCCAGCCCTTCACGGGCATACTGCAACGCATGGCGTCGCATCAGCGGGAATGCGCCAGCGGCAACCGGGGTCACGTTACCCAGACGGCGCGGGAAGTGCTGGCGGATTTCGCGCTGCAACTGATCCATGGACAGCCCCTGCAACTGTCGAATGCGCGCCGGCTTGTCGTACCACACCAGCGAAGCCCAGTTATCAAACAACGGTAAGAATGCATGCGGGCCGTTCGGCGTAAAATGCTGCCAGGTGCTTTCGCCCGGCGCGTTTTCTGACTGCACGGTGATCAGCATGCAGGATTGCTGATACTGCCAGGCATGGATCCCAATGCCTGCCATCTGCCTGACCTGCGAGTTCGCGCCATCCGCCCCCACCAACAGCTTCACGGCCAGCTCATCGTCGTTATCCAGCGTCAGGAGATATCCACCTTCATGACGATGCAGGGCTTTCAGCGAGTCCGGAACACGCAGCGTCACCTTCGGGTGCGCCTCCAGCGCCTGCCAGAGTGCCTGCTGGAGCACGTTGTTTTCCACCATATAGCCCAGGCGCGGCAGTTTCAGCTCGGCGGCGTCAAACGAGACGTGAGCATTTTCCCACTCCCAGGTTTCAAGACGGCTGTAGGGGTGCGCGCGCATCGCCAGCACCGCCTCCCAGACGCCCAGCCCGCGAAGCAGATCAACAGAGGACGCGCTGATGGCGGAAATACGCACGTCCGGTTGGCTGGCAGGATCGAATACCGGCGGAGCCGCCTGTTCAATAACAGTTACGTCAAATCCCTGCTGCGCCAGCCCCAGCGCCAGTGCGCCGCCGACCATACCGCCGCCAACAACGGCAACTTCGGTGTTCAGGAGTGTCATGGTCACTATTCCTTATTGGAGAATACCTTAAGTTTACCGGATTTTTGCGGCCCTGAGGTTGACAACCTTCATACTGGTCACAACCGCACCAAAGCATTACAATACGCGGCTTGCAATCCTGAGCTGAGCAAGTCGATGACTAAAAAACTCCATATAAAAACCTGGGGCTGTCAGATGAACGAATACGATTCATCGAAGATGGCCGATCTGCTGGATACCACCCACGGATACCAGCTGACTGAAAATGCGAAAGAAGCCGATGTGCTGCTGCTGAACACCTGTTCAATTCGTGAAAAAGCACAGGAAAAAGTCTTTCATGTGTTAGGCCGCTGGAAGCTTCTCAAACGGAAAAATCCGGACCTGATCATTGGCGTGGGTGGCTGCGTCGCATCGCAGGAAGGTAAGCTGATCCGCCAGAGAGCCCCCTATGTGGATATCGTTTTTGGCCCTCAGACCCTGCACCGCCTGCCAGAGATGATTAATCAGGTTCGCGGCAGCCGTAGCCCGGTGGTTGACGTGAGTTTCCCGGAGATCGAGAAATTTGACCGTCTGCCAGAGCCGCGCGCTGATGGCCCGACCGCCTTCGTCTCCATCATGGAAGGCTGCAACAAATACTGTACTTACTGCGTGGTACCTTACACCCGCGGTGAAGAAGTGAGCCGCCCGGCAGACGATATCCTGTTTGAAATCGCGCAGCTTGCCGCGCAGGGCGTTCGCGAAGTGAACCTGCTGGGCCAGAACGTGAACGCCTGGCGCGGGGAAAACTACGACGGCACCACTGGCAGCTTTGCTGAACTGCTGCGTCTGGTGGCGGCGATTGACGGCATTGACCGCATTCGCTTTACCACCAGCCATCCGATGGAATTTACCGACGACATTATTGACGTCTATCGCGATACGCCAGAGCTGGTGAGCTTCCTGCACCTGCCGATCCAGTGCGGCTCTGACCGCGTGCTGAACCTGATGGGTCGTCCACATACGGTGCTGGAGTATAAGTCCACCATCCGCAAGCTGCGTGAAGCGCGCCCGGATATCCAGATTAGCTCCGACTTTATCGTCGGCTTCCCTGGCGAAACCGCTGATGACTTCGAGCGTACCATGAAGCTCATCGGCGAGGTGAATTTCGACGTCAGCTACAGCTTCATCTTCTCAGCACGCCCGGGCACCCCAGCGGCCGATATGGTTGACGATGTGCCGGAAGAAGAGAAAAAGCAGCGTCTCTATATTTTGCAGGAGCGTATCAACCAGCAGGCCAATGCCTGGAGCCGTCGTATGCTCGGCACTGTCCAGCGTATTCTGGTGGAAGGCACTTCACGTAAGAGCATCATGGAACTGTCCGGTCGAACCGAAAATAACCGCGTGGTGAATTTTGAAGGCACCCCGGACATGATTGGTAAGTTTGTGGACGTCGAGATTGTCGAAGTGCTCACGAACTCGCTGCGCGGGAAGGTGGTACGCACTGAGGACGAAATGGGTCTGCGTATTGCACAGACTCCGGAATCCGTTATCTCTCGCACCCGTAAAGTCAACGATTCTGGCGTAGGTATTTACCAGCCCTGATCCCTCTGGCCTGCCTGTCCGGCAGGCCTTGTATTTCCTCTCATCACCCCCAATATCTACCGCAACGCTTGCGCCTTTATTCTATGGCGTGAATAATTTCGGTAATGACCGTTTTATTACGCCGTGTGGCCACAGGTCAGTTAACCAAATAAAGAGGAACAGTTTGAACATAGATACGCGTGAAATTAGCCTTGAGCCCGCAGACAACGCTCGCCTGCTGAGCCTGTGCGGGCCGTTTGATGACAACATCAAACAACTGGAGCGACGTCTGGGTATCGAAATCAATCGTCGCGATAACCATTTCAAACTCACCGGACGCCCAATCTGCGTCAACGCCGCGGCAGATATTCTCCGCAGCCTGTATGTTGATACCGCCCCGATGCGCGGTGAGATCCAGGATATTGAACCTGAACAGATCCACCTGGCCATCAAAGAGGCGCGCGTGCTTGAGCAGAGCGCGGAAAGCGTGCCGGACTATGGCAAAGCCATCAACATTAAAACCAAACGCGGCGTGATTAAGCCTCGTACCCCGAACCAGGCACAGTACATCGCCAACATTCTCGACCATGACATCACCTTTGGCGTGGGTCCGGCGGGTACGGGTAAAACCTATCTGGCCGTTGCTGCTGCGGTCGATGCACTTGAGCGTCAGGAGATCCGCCGTATCCTGCTGACCCGCCCTGCTGTAGAAGCCGGTGAGAAACTCGGCTTCCTGCCGGGCGATTTAAGTCAGAAAGTGGACCCCTACCTGCGCCCGCTGTACGACGCGCTGTTCGAAATGCTCGGCTTCGAGAAAGTTGAAAAGCTCATTGAACGTAACGTGATTGAAGTGGCCCCGCTGGCCTACATGCGTGGGCGTACACTTAACGACGCGTTCATCATTCTGGATGAGAGCCAGAACACCACCATCGAACAGATGAAGATGTTTCTGACGCGTATTGGCTTTAACTCGAAAGCGGTTATCACCGGTGACGTGACCCAGATTGACCTGCCGCGTAACACCAAATCGGGTCTGCGTCACGCCATCGAAGTGCTGGCCGAGGTAGACGAAATCAGCTTTAACTTCTTCCACAGCGAAGACGTGGTACGCCACCCGGTGGTCGCGCGTATCGTTAACGCTTATGAGGCCTGGGAAGAGGCAGATCAGAAGCGCAGGGCCGAGCTGGCCGCAGAACGTAAGCGCGAAGCGCAGGAGCATGAACAGAAATGAGTCAGGTGATCCTCGATTTACAGCTGGCCTGTGAAGATAATTCCTGCATGCCAGAAGAGGCACAGTTTCAGAAATGGCTGGATGCCGTTATCCCCCAGTTTCAGGAAGAATCAGAGGTCACGATTCGCCTGGTGGATGAAGCAGAAAGCCATGAGCTCAACCTGACCTATCGCGGGAAAGATAAGCCGACCAATGTGCTCTCTTTCCCGTTCGAAGCCCCACCGGGCATTGAGATGCCGCTGCTGGGCGATCTGATCATCTGCCGTCAGGTGGTTGAGCAGGAAGCCAAAGAACAGCAAAAGCCGCTGGAAGCGCACTGGGCACACATGGTGGTGCACGGTAGCCTGCATCTTCTGGGTTACGACCATATTGAAGATGACGAAGCGGAAGAGATGGAATCCCTCGAGACAGAGATAATGCTTGCTCTGGGCTATGAGGATCCGTACATTGCCGAGAAAGAATAGTCAGTCACTGACTACCATGCCGCCGCGCAGGGACATAGCGCGGCGGTTAACGTTGAACTAACAAGAGAACCCTTAACAAACGCCATGAGCGACGACAATTCACACAGTAGCGACACGACAACCACTAAAAAGGGATTTTTCTCCCTCATCCTGAACCAGCTTTTCCACGGCGAACCGAAAAACCGTGATGAACTGCTGGAGCTGATTCGTGATTCCGGGCAGAACGACCTTATCGACGAAGATACGCGCGAAATGCTCGAAGGGGTGATGGACATCGCCGACCAGCGCGTCCGCGACATCATGATCCCCCGCTCGCAGATGATTACCCTGAAACGCAACCAGACGCTGGACGAGTGCCTCGATGTGATTATCGAATCGGCTCACTCACGTTTCCCGGTCATCAGCGAAGACAAAGATCACATCGAAGGGATTTTGATGGCGAAAGATCTGCTGCCGTTTATGCGCAGCGATGCCGAAGCCTTCAGTATGGAAAAAGTGTTACGCCCGGCCGTGGTTGTGCCGGAAAGTAAGCGTGTGGATCGGATGCTGAAGGAGTTTCGCTCCCAGCGCTATCACATGGCGATTGTTATTGATGAATTTGGTGGCGTTTCCGGTCTGGTCACAATCGAAGACATCCTTGAGCTGATCGTGGGCGAAATCGAAGATGAGTATGACGAAGAAGAGGATATCGACTTCCGTCAGCTGAGCCGCCACACCTGGACCGTGCGCGCGCTGGCCTCCATTGAAGACTTCAATGACACCTTTGGCACCAGCTTCAGTGATGAAGAAGTGGACACCATTGGTGGTCTGGTGATGCAGGCCTTCGGCCATCTTCCGGCCCGCGGTGAAACCGTTGACATCGATGGTTACCAGTTCAAGGTCGCAATGGCTGACAGCCGACGTATTATTCAGGTTCATGTCAGAATGCCGGACGACTCACCGGTGCCAAAACTGGAAGATTAATGTAAATGGCATTTGCCCCACTCTTTGAACGCCAGCGCGTCCGTTTGCTGCTGGCGCTGTTACTCGGAGCCAGCGGTACGCTGGCTTTTTCTCCTTACGATATTTGGCCAGCCGCTATTCTCTCCCTGATGGGGCTACAGGGTCTTACCCTGAACCGTCGTCCGGTACAGGCCGCGGCCATAGGCTACTTCTGGGGGCTGGGGCTGTTTGGCTCTGGTATCAACTGGGTCTACGTCAGTATCGCTCAATTTGGCGGAATGCCGGGGCCGGTTAACGTCTTCCTGGTTGTGCTGCTCGCCGCCTATCTTTCGCTCTACACTGGCCTGTTCGCCGGTATTCTATCTCGTCTGTGGCCTAAAACGACCTGGCTGCGCGTCGCGATAGCGGCTCCCGTTGTCTGGCAAATCACCGAATTTCTGCGCGGCTGGGTACTGACCGGCTTCCCGTGGTTGCAGTTCGGCTATAGCCAGGTGGACGGCCCGCTGAAAGGTCTGGCTCCCATCATGGGCGTGGAGGCGATTAACTTCCTGCTCATGGCGGTCAGCGGCCTGCTGGTGCTGGCTCTGGTGACACGTAACTGGAAGCCGCTGGTTGCCGCGTTAATCCTGTTTGCCCTGCCTTTCCCACTGCGTTATATCCAGTGGTTCACGCTGGAGCCCGCGCGCGCCACGCAGGTATCGTTGATACAGGGCGATATCCCGCAGTCATTGAAATGGGATGAGAATCAGCTGCTGAACACGCTGAAAATCTACGCCAATGCCACTGAAAAGGTGATGGGTAAATCGCAGCTCATCATCTGGCCTGAGTCTGCGATCCCGGATCTGGAGATCAATCAGCAGCCCTTCCTGAAGATGATGGACGATCTGCTGCGCGCGCGCGGCAGTACGCTGATTACCGGAATTGTGGATGCGCGTCTCAATCAGCAGAACCGCTATGACACGTACAACACGATCATTACGCTCGGTAAGGACAGCAAATACAGCTATACCTCCACCAATCGTTACAACAAAAATCACCTTGTACCGTTTGGCGAATTTGTTCCGCTGGAGTCTATTCTGCGCCCACTGGCACCGTTCTTTGACCTGCCGATGTCCTCATTCAGCCGGGGCCCTTACGTTCAGCCGCAGCTGCATGCGCACGGTTTTGCCCTGACGGCCGCTATTTGCTACGAGATTATCCTCGGCGAGCAGGTGCGCGATAACTTCCGCCCGGACACCGACTATCTGCTGACCATCTCAAACGATGCGTGGTTCGGTAAATCGATCGGCCCGTGGCAGCACTTCCAGATGGCACGAATGCGTTCTCTGGAGCTGGCACGTCCGCTGTTGCGCAGCACCAATAACGGCATCACCGCCGTGATTGGCCCGCAGGGTGAAATCCAGGCCATGATCCCGCAGTTCACCCGTGAGGTGCTGACCACGAAAGTCACGCCAGCTACGGGCCTGACGCCTTATGCGCGCACCGGGAACTGGCCGCTGTGGATCCTGACCACGCTGTTCGGTTTTGCCGCCGTAGTGATGAGCCTGCGTCAGCGTCGTAGATAACCTGGCCTTCTGTTGCCGGGTGGCGGCTACGCCTTACCCGGCCTACTCTCCGGCGCAGCCGCCACCCGACAATTTCCTCCTAAACTTCAATTCTGGCACGCCTGTTGCTTTGTTTAATTACGCAAACGCTGTCTGGCTTAACGTGCAACCTTGTCGCACCAGCATGGATCTCCGGTAGCACCGAAACGGTGCAACGAGAGATTATTGCCTCTGAATGGTGCGGCGCGCTTCGCAAAAATAAACAATAACGCAGCAAAATCTTTACATTAAGCCAGACTAAATGTTAACAAGCTTGCATAACACTGCACTCGCATTGCGCGAGATATAACAACATCACAATGGGTATCAAAGCGTCACTGGCGCTGATAAGAAAGGAGTTGGGTATGCAATTACGTAAACTGGCCACAGCAATGCTGGTTATGGGAATGTCTGCGGGCATCGTTCACGCTGAAGACGCTCCGGCAGCAGGAAGCACTCTCGACAAGATTGCCAAAAACGGCGTGATCGTGGTCGGCCACCGTGAATCTTCTGTCCCGTTCTCTTACTACGACAACACGCAAAAAGTCGTGGGCTATTCACAGGATTACTCCAACGCCATCGTTGAAGCCGTGAAGAAAAAGCTGAACAAACCTGACCTGCAAGTGAAGCTGATCCCCATCACTTCACAGAACCGTATTCCTCTGCTGCAAAACGGCACATTTGATTTTGAATGTGGCTCAACCACCAACAACCTTGAGCGTCAGAAACAGGCCGCTTTCTCGGACACTATCTTCGTTGTAGGCACCCGCCTGCTGACGAAGAAAGGCGGCGATATCAAAGATTTTGCTGACCTGAAAGGCAAAGCGGTTGTCGTGACCTCCGGTACCACGTCCGAAGTGCTGCTGCACAAGCTGAACGACGAGAAGAAAATGGACATGCGCATCATCAGCGCGAAAGATCACGGCGACTCCTTCCGTACCCTGGAAAGCGGTCGTGCCGTTGCGTTTATGATGGATGACGCTCTGCTGGCAGGCGAGCGCGCCAAGGCGAAGAAACCAGACAACTGGGAAATCGTCGGGACTGCGCAGTCGAAAGAAGCTTACGGCTGTATGCTGCGTAAAGGCGATGAAGGCTTCAAAAAGCTGATCGATGACACCATCGCTCAAGCGCAAACCTCTGGCGAAGCGGCAAAATGGTTCGACAAATGGTTCAAGAACCCAATTCCACCAAAAAACCTGAACATGAACTTTGAACTGTCTGACGACATGAAAGCGCTGTTCAAATCACCAAACGACAAAGCTCTTAACTAACTAGAACGACAGGGGCGGGATCTCCTGCCCTCTCGATTGTCGGGAAGCATGGACAGACTATACGTTGAGTGGTCGTTCCCCACTCAGCGCAAAAATTGAGCTTCTCACCAATCTTCGAGGGTAGCGCTGCTACCCTCTTTTTTCTGGAGTTTACTATGTCAATTGACTGGAACTGGGGCATCTTTCTGCAACAAGCCCCGTTCGGCAACACCACCTATCTCGGCTGGCTGTGGAGCGGCTTTCAGGTTACCGTTGCGTTATCGATAACGGCGTGGATTATCGCGTTTCTTGTCGGTTCGCTGTTCGGTATTCTGCGTACCGTCCCTAACCGTTTTCTCTCTTCGATTGGCACGCTCTATGTGGAACTGTTCCGTAACGTTCCGCTGATCGTGCAGTTCTTTACCTGGTATCTGGTGATCCCGGAACTGCTGCCGGAAGATCTCGGCATGTGGTTCAAGGCCGAGCTGGATCCTAACGTACAATTCTTTGTCTCCTCCATGCTGTGTCTGGGACTGTTCACCGCTGCGCGCGTCTGCGAGCAGGTGCGTGCCGCCATACAGTCACTGCCACGCGGACAAAAGAATGCGGCACTGGCGATGGGCCTGACCCTGCCACAAGCCTACCGTTACGTACTGCTGCCTAACGCTTACCGCGTCATCGTTCCGCCGATGACCTCCGAGATGATGAACCTGGTAAAAAACTCGGCCATCGCCTCAACCATTGGTCTGGTAGATATGGCGGCGCAGGCGGGCAAACTGCTGGATTACTCCGCTCACGCATGGGAATCCTTCACGGCAATCACGCTCGCCTATGTTCTGATTAACGCTTTCATCATGCTGGTGATGAACCTGGTTGAACGCAAAGTACGCCTGCCGGGCAATCTGGGGGGCAAATAATGTACGAATTTGACTGGAGTTCCATTGTTCCCTCCATGCCTTATCTGCTGGATGGCCTGGCGATCACCTTAAAGATTACCGTAATCGCCATTATCGTCGGTATTGTCTGGGGCACCCTGCTGGCAGTGATGCGCCTGTCGAGCTTTAAACCGCTCGCCTGGTTTGCTACGGCTTACGTTAACGTGTTCCGCTCCATTCCACTGGTCATGGTGCTGTTGTGGTTTTACCTGATTGTTCCCGGCTTTTTACAGAACGTGCTGGGACTGTCGCCGAAAACCGATATCCGCCTGATCTCTGCCATGGTGGCATTCTCTATGTTTGAAGCCGCCTACTACTCCGAGATCATCCGCGCAGGTATTCAGAGTATCTCGCGCGGGCAGTCCAGCGCTGCGCTGGCGCTCGGTATGACGCACTGGCAGTCCATGAAGCTCATTATTCTGCCGCAGGCGTTTCGCGCCATGGTTCCGCTGCTGCTGACGCAGGGCATCGTCCTGTTCCAGGATACCTCCCTGGTCTACGTGCTGAGCCTGGCAGACTTCTTCCGTACCGCCTCCACCATTGGCGAACGTGACGGAACGCAGGTTGAGATGATCCTCTTCGCAGGCGGGGTCTATTTTGTGATTAGTTTAAGCGCATCGCTGTTGGTCAGCTGGCTGAAGAAAAGGACCGTATAATGATTTCCCTGAAAAATGTTTCTAAATGGTATGGGCACTTTCAGGTGCTGACCGACTGCTCAACAGAAGTGAAAAAAGGCGATGTGGTGGTGGTATGCGGCCCGTCCGGCTCCGGTAAGTCGACGCTTATCAAAACCGTTAATGGGCTGGAACCTGTCCAGCAGGGCGAGATTGTCGTTAACGGCACCAAAGTGAATGACCGCAAAACCAACCTTGCCCAGCTTCGCTCCCACGTTGGGATGGTGTTCCAGCATTTTGAGCTGTTCCCTCACCTCTCCATCATTGAGAACCTGACGCTGGCGCAGGTGAAAGTGCTGAAGCGCGACAAAAAAGCGGCGCGTGAAAAGGGACTGAAGTTGCTGGAACGCGTCGGGCTGTCTGCACATGCGGATAAGTTCCCTGCGCAGCTTTCAGGTGGCCAACAGCAGCGCGTGGCAATCGCGCGTGCGCTGTGCATGGATCCGGTGGCGATGCTGTTTGATGAGCCGACGTCCGCGCTCGATCCTGAGATGATCAACGAAGTGCTGGACGTTATGGTGGAACTGGCGCACGAAGGGATGACCATGATGGTGGTGACGCACGAAATGGGCTTCGCCCGTAAAGTGGCCAACCGTGTGATCTTCATGGATGAAGGGAAAATTGTTGAAGACTCACCGAAAGAAGAGTTCTTCGCAAATCCTAAATCTGAACGTGCAAAAGACTTCCTCGCCAAAATCCTGCATTAATCTTTTTAGTGCGCAATCTGTGGATTGCGCACTGCTTCACGCTTTAGATCTCTTTTTCTATTCGGCGTCACATCGCAGCGTTAACCTTGTCACAAATAATGCTAAGAATGGAGAACGCCATGGCACAGCCTATTATTCTCGACTGCGATCCGGGTCATGATGACGCAATCGCACTCGTCCTTGCTCTTGCCTCCCCTGAACTGGAAGTAAAAGCTGTCACCGCCTCTGCAGGGAACCAGACGCCGGATAAAACCCTGCGAAACGTGTTGCGCATGTTAACGCTGCTAAAACGCACCGATATTCCGGTCGCAGGTGGCGCCATTAAGCCGCTAATGCGCGAGCTGATCATTGCGGATAACGTTCACGGTGAAAGTGGGCTGGATGGCCCGGCGCTGCCGGAGCCGGGTTTCGCACCACAAAACTGTACTGCCGTCGAGCTCATGGCGAAAGTTCTGCGTGAAAGCGCAGAGCCCGTGACGCTGGTGGCGACCGGCCCACAGACCAACGTAGCGCTGCTGCTGAACAGCCATCCTGAACTGCACAGCAATATCGCCCGTATCGTCATCATGGGCGGGGCAATGGGGCTGGGGAACTGGACGCCAGCCGCGGAGTTCAACATCTTTGTTGACCCGGAAGCCGCAGAAATCGTCTTCCAGTCGGGCCTACCGATTGTGATGGCGGGGCTGGACGTTACCCACCGCGCACAAATTATGGCGCAGGACATCGAACGATTTCGTACTGTGGGTAACCCGGTTGCAACAACCGTGGCAGAGCTGCTCGATTTCTTTATGGAGTATCACAAAGCCGAGAAGTGGGGATTCCACGGCGCCCCGCTGCATGACCCATGCACCATCGCCTGGCTACTGAAGCCGGAAATGTTTACTACGGTCGAGCGTTGGGTTGGTGTGGAAACACAGGGGAAATATACCCAGGGAATGACGGTGGTGGACTATTACTCGCTGACGGGAAACAAGCCGAATACCACAGTGATGGTGGATATCGATCGGAAAGCGTTTGTGGATTTGCTAGCGGAGAGGCTGGCTTATTATTCTGCGGCCTGATGCCCTCACCCACAGGGAGAGGGAGCAGACACTAAAAACGGCAACGACGTTGCCGTTTTGCTTTTACCTACGGCTCAAACGGCCGACGCTGGAACTGGTCGTGCCCGCATTTCGGACACAGCGACAGCACCTCCGGCGTATAAACGGCGATATGGTGGTGGCACTTCTCACACACCAGGTTCCCCAGCCCCACCACTTCGCCGCTGTGATAGACACCGTGGTGGTTTAAATCCTGGAATACCTCGCGCCACTCCAGTTGGGTTTTATCGGTAATATCCGCCAGCTCCTGCCACAGGCTCTCTTTAATTACCCGCATAAAAACACTGTCGGCGATTTCGTCCTGGCTCTCTTCATAGCTTCGCGCAAACTCTTCCAGGTCGCGGCGCACGGCGCGCGTCACCTCTTCCACTTCGGTTCGCGATAACTCACCCGTTTGCGTCACGCGTGCGCGTGCCTGTTCGACCAACGCGTCGATATCACGCTCGCCGTTACGCAGCCTTTCCGTCAGAGTCGCTACCAGTTCACGGTAAAATTGAGCAACCTTGTTCATCATTTTGCCTCCCGGGTAAGTAACTGTCTCTAATAATAGACCTTATTTCGTCGCCGCTTTGTCAGGTGAAGCACAGACCCGGTAAATTCCTGCAAAGTGCATTTGCGTGAAAGGCTGTTTTGACGCGGGCGTTTGGGCTATGCTATGCGGATCTGAATTACCACATCCATTGGCTACATTTGTAGCTGTATTGAACACAGGACCACTGGCTGCCATGCAAGAGCAATACCGCCCGGAAGAGATAGAATCAAAAGTCCAGCAACACTGGGACGAGAAGCGCACCTTTGAAGTAACCGAAGACGAGAGCAAAGAGAAGTATTACTGCCTGTCGATGCTTCCCTATCCTTCTGGTCGACTACACATGGGCCACGTGCGTAACTACACCATCGGTGACGTGATTGCACGCTACCAGCGTATGCTGGGCAAAAACGTACTTCAGCCTATCGGCTGGGATGCGTTCGGCCTGCCTGCTGAAGGCGCGGCGGTGAAAAACAACACGGCACCGGCTCCGTGGACGTACGACAACATCGCGTACATGAAAAACCAGCTGAAAATGCTGGGCTTTGGCTATGACTGGAGCCGCGAGCTGGCAACCTGTACCCCGGAATACTACCGCTGGGAGCAGAAGTTCTTCACCGAGCTGTATAAAAAAGGCCTGGTCTACAAGAAAACGTCCGCCGTTAACTGGTGCCCGAACGACCAGACCGTTCTCGCGAACGAGCAGGTTATCGATGGCTGCTGCTGGCGCTGTGACACCAAAGTAGAGCGTAAAGAGATCCCGCAGTGGTTTATCAAAATCACCGCCTACGCTGACGAACTGCTGAACGATCTGGATAATCTGGATCACTGGCCTGACACCGTTAAGACCATGCAGCGCAACTGGATCGGCCGTTCCGAAGGTGTGGAAATTACCTTTAACGTAGAAAACTACGACCAGACGCTGACCGTCTACACCACCCGTCCGGACACCTTCATGGGCGCGACCTACCTGGCCGTGGCCGCAGGTCACCCGCTGGCGCAAAAAGCGGCGGAAAACAATCCGGAGCTGGCGACCTTTATCGACGAATGCCGCAACACGAAAGTGGCCGAAGCCGACATGGCGACGATGGAGAAAAAAGGCGTTGATACCGGCTTCAAAGCGATCCACCCGCTGACGGGCGAAGCGATACCTGTCTGGGCCGCCAACTTCGTACTGATGGAATACGGCACAGGCGCCGTGATGGCCGTGCCGGGTCACGATCAGCGCGACTACGAATTTGCCACCAAATACGGCCTGACCATCAAGCCTGTTATTCTTGCTGCTGACGGCTCTGAACCCGATCTCTCTGAGCAAGCGCTGACTGAAAAAGGCACCCTGTTTAACTCCGGTGAGTTCAGCGGCCTGAGCTTCGAAGAGGGCTTCAACGCCATCGCCGACAAACTGGCCTCCCTGGGCGTGGGCGAGCGTAAAGTGAACTACCGTCTGCGCGACTGGGGCGTTTCCCGTCAGCGTTACTGGGGTGCGCCAATCCCAATGGTGACCCTGGAAGACGGCACCGTGATGCCAACGCCGGAAGATCAACTGCCGGTGATCCTGCCGGAAGACGTGGTCATGGACGGCATCACCAGCCCGATCAAAGCCGATCCTGAGTGGGCAAAAACCACCGTCAACGGTCAGCCAGCGCTGCGTGAAACCGACACCTTTGACACCTTTATGGAATCCTCCTGGTACTATGCGCGCTACACCTGCCCGCAGTACAAAGAAGGCATGCTGGATTCCGATGCTGCAAACTACTGGCTGCCGGTAGACATCTATATCGGTGGCATTGAACACGCCATCATGCACCTGCTCTACTTCCGCTTCTTCCACAAACTGATGCGTGACGCAGGCCTGGTCAACTCCGACGAACCGGCAAAACAGCTGCTGTGTCAGGGTATGGTGCTGGCAGATGCGTTCTACTACGTTGGCGCGAACGGTGAACGTAACTGGGTTTCTCCGGTTGATGCGATTGTGGAGCGTGACGAGAAAGGCCGTATCGTGAAGGCGAAAGACGCCGAAGGTCATGAACTGGTTTATACCGGCATGAGCAAGATGTCCAAGTCTAAAAATAACGGTATCGACCCGCAGGTGATGGTTGAGCGTTACGGCGCTGACACCGTGCGTCTGTTCATGATGTTCGCCTCCCCGGCAGATATGACGCTGGAATGGCAGGAATCCGGCGTTGAAGGGGCAAACCGCTTCCTGAAACGCGTCTGGAAACTGGTTTACGAGCACACCTCACAAGGTGATGCGCCAGCGCTGAACGTGGCTGCACTGAGCGAAGATCAGCAGGCGCTGCGTCGTGATGTTCATAAAACCATTGCGAAAGTCACCGATGATATTGGTCGTCGTCAGACCTTCAATACCGCAATTGCGGCTATTATGGAACTGATGAACAAGCTGGCGAAAGCCCCGCAGGACGGCGAGCAGGATCGCGCGTTAATGCGCGAAGCGCTGCTGGCGGTCGTTCGCATGCTGAACCCGTTCACGCCGCACGTTAGCTTCACCCTGTGGCAGGAGCTGAAAGGCGAAGGGGATATCGACAACGCGCCGTGGCCAGTGGCGGATGAATCCGCTATGGTGGAAAACACCACGCTGGTTGTGGTGCAGGTTAACGGTAAAGTGCGCGGTAAAATTACCGTCGCGGTCGACGCAACCGAAGAACAGGTTCGCGAGCGCGCAGGCCAGGAGCATCTGGTCGCGAAATACCTTGAGGGCGTTACCGTACGTAAAGTGATCTACGTACCCGGTAAACTGCTGAATCTGGTCGTTGGCTAAGCGCGGGAGGAAACGTGCGACACCTGGCAACAATACTCTTATCTCTGGCGGTGCTGGTCACCGCTGGCTGCGGCTGGCACCTGCGCAATACCACGGCAGTGCCGGCTCAGATGAAAACAATGATCTTCGACTCATCCGATCCGAATGGACCGCTGAGCCGGGCCATTCGTAACCAGCTGCGTTTGAACGATGTTGAGCTGATCGAGAAGGGAACCCTGCGTCAGGATGTTCCTTCGCTCCGCGTCCTGAAATCAACGCTGTCACAAGACACGGCATCGATCTTCCAGGATGGACGAACCGCGGAATATCAAATGGTGCTTACCGTTGATGCGGCCGTTTTAATGCCAGGTAAAGATATTTACCCTATCAATACCAAAGTCTACCGCTCGTTCTTCGATAACCCGCAGACGGCCCTGGCAAAAGACGCCGAACAGCAGATTATCATCAAGGAAATGTATGATAAGGCCGCGGAGCAACTGATCCGCAGACTGCCTGCCATTGCCGCGTCGACGAAAAAAGGCGCTGACGTTATCGAAACACCGGATGCCAGCACGCCGGATATGCCAACGTCGCTGGGTAACTGATGATCAGGTTGTATCCTGAACAACTCCGCGCGCAGCTCAACGAAGGGCTGCGCGCGGCCTATCTGCTACTCGGCAATGACCCCCTGTTACTTCAGGAAAGCCTTGATGCGGTTCGCCATGCGGCAGCCGCGCAGGGTTTCGATGAGCATCATACGTTCCAGATCGATAACAGTACCGACTGGAACGCTATCTTCTCGCTTTGTCAGGCCATGAGCCTGTTTGCCTCTCGTCAGACAATCCAGATCGTGCTGCCAGAGAATGGTCCTAACGCGGCCATCAATGAACAGCTGACCATGCTGGTGAGTTTATTACACGGCGATCTGCTGCTTATCGTACGCGGTAACAAGTTCACGAAAGCGCAGGAAAACGCGACCTGGTTTACCCAGCTTGCCACCAATGCGGTACTGGTCACCTGCCAGACGCCAGAACAGGCGCATCTGCCAAAATGGGTTGCCGCGCGCGCAAAGCTGCACAATCTGCAACTGGATGATGCCGCCAGCCAGCTCCTTTGCTATTGCTATGAAGGCAACCTTCTGGCACTGGCGCAGGCGCTGGACAGGCTCGCCCTGCTGTGGCCCGATGGCAAGCTGACGCTACCGCGCGTGGAACAGGCGGTGAATGATGCCGCGCACTTTACTCCCTTCCACTGGGTTGATGCGCTGCTGTCGGCGAAAAGTAAGCGAGCCCTGCACATACTGCAACAGCTGCGCCTGGAAGGGAGTGAGCGGGTCATTCTGCTCCGCACGCTCCAGCGCGAATTACTGCTGCTGAACAACCTTAAACGTCAGTCGGCACATACGCCCCTGCGCGCCTTATTCGATAAACATCGCGTCTGGCAGAACCGTCGGGCGATGACCACGGAGGCGATAAACCGCCTGAGCCAGGAGCAGTTGCGTCAGGCAGTGCAACTTCTGATGCGCGCCGAACTGACGTTAAAACAGGACTACGGCCAGTCTGTCTGGGCGGAGCTGGAGAGTCTCTCTTTGCTGCTCTGCCATAAGGCGCTGGCAGACGTATTTATCGATGGGTGATATGCATTCTTTACAGGCAATGTATGGCGGGACCTTCGACCCGGTACACTATGGGCATCTTAAGCCGGTAGAAATCCTCGCGAATTTGATTGGGTTGCAGCGGGTAATCATCATGCCCAACAATGTTCCTCCGCATCGTCCTCAGCCAGAAGCAACCAGCGAGCAGCGCAAAGCGATGCTCGCGCTGGCTATCGCAGATAAGCCTCTCTTCACGCTGGACGAGCGCGAATTGCGCAGGGATACCCCTTCCTGGACATCGCAAACGCTGCGGGAGTGGCGCGCTGAGCAGGGGCCCGTGCAACCGCTGGCGTTTATCATCGGCCAGGATTCCTTGCTCAACTTTCCCAGCTGGTACCAGTACGAAACCATTCTGGAAAACAGTCATCTGCTGGTCTGCCGCCGTCCGGGCTACCCGTTGACCATGCGCGATGCGCAGCATCAGCAGTGGCTTGACGCGCATCTGACGGACAATATAGAAGACCTGCACAGTCTACCCGCCGGGAAAATTTACCTCGCTGAAACGCCGTGGTTTGATATTTCCGCGACCCTCATCCGCGAGCGTCTCCAGCAGGGTTTAGACTGTGACGATCTCCTGCCCTCGCCCGTGCTGGCCTATATCCATGCACACGGTTTGTATCAGAAAAGTACAGATGCCTGATCATCACCGGCGAAAATGTCTGTTAATGTTTATCCTGCCTTGACAGGCTAAGCCATACTGATATCCTCCGCTGCCAGACTTTCCCGCCGATCGCTGCTTTACAGAAATTGTTTTACAAAAATGGCGATGCAATCTCAGGCGGAGGGTGGGATGATACCCGCCTTCAAAAGCCGGGCGGTGACATTTGTCCCGCGACTGGCGTCAGTTCAGGTATACTGACTGGCCACGAATTCATAGTTGTACAATCTCATTCACCCAGGGGGAAAACTTGCAGGGTAAAGCACTCCAGGATTTTGTTATCGACAAAATTGATGACCTGAAAGGTCAGGACATCATCGCTATCGACGTTAAGGGTAAATCCAGCATCACCGACTGCATGATCATCTGCACCGGGACCTCAACTCGTCACGTTGTTTCGATTGCTGACCATGTTGTTCAGGAATCGCGCGCGGCAGGGCTGCTTCCGCTGGGCGTTGAAGGTGAAGCGACCGCTGACTGGGTGGTTGTCGATCTCGGCGATGTGATTGTCCACGTCATGCAGGAAGAGAGCCGTCGCCTGTATGAGCTGGAAAAACTCTGGGGTTAATGCGTGAAGTTGCAACTGGTCGCCGTCGGCACCAAAATGCCGGACTGGGTACAAACCGGTTTTACTGAGTATCTGCGTCGTTTCCCAAAAGATATGCCGTTCGAACTGGTGGAGATCCCAGCAGGAAAGCGCGGCAAGAACGCAGATATCAAACGTATTCTCGATAAAGAGGGAGAGCTGATGCTGGCTGCCGCAGGCAAAAACCGCATCGTGACCCTCGATATCCCGGGAAAACCCTGGGATACGCCGCAGCTGGCGCACGAACTGGAGCGCTGGAAGCAGGATGGTCGTGATGTCAGTCTGTTGATTGGCGGACCAGAGGGGTTATCTCCCACCTGCAAAGCGGCAGCAGAACAAAGTTGGTCACTCTCGGCGCTGACGTTGCCCCACCCGCTTGTGCGGGTTCTCGTGGCAGAAAGTTTGTATCGCGCATGGAGCATCACTACCAACCACCCTTATCACCGCGAGTAATGACAGACCAGGGTAATTTAAGCAGCGGATGAAACTACAGAATTCTTTTCGCGACTATACGGCTGAGTCCGCGCTGTTTGTGCGCCGGGCGCTGGTCGCCTTTACGGGGATTTTGCTGCTTACCGGCGTGCTGATCGCCAACCTCTATAATCTGCAAATTGTCCGCTATACCGATTACCAGACCCGCTCAAACGAAAACCGTATCAAGCTGGTACCCATTGCGCCCAGCCGCGGCATTATCTACGATCGTAACGGCACCCCGCTGGCGCTAAACCGCACCATCTACCAGATAGAGATGATGCCGGAGAAAGTGGATAACGTGCAGGATACGCTGAACGCGCTGAGAAGCGTTGTCGACCTGACTGATGACGACATCGCTGCGTTCAAAAAAGAGCGCGCACGTTCTCACCGCTTCACCTCTATTCCGGTAAAAACCAACCTGACGGAAGTGCAGGTCGCCCGTTTTGCCGTTAACCAGTACCGTTTCCCCGGTGTGGAAGTCAAAGGCTATAAACGTCGCTACTATCCTTACGGCTCCGCGCTGACGCACGTCATAGGCTACGTCTCCAAAATTAACGATAAAGACGTCGAACGCCTTGATAAAGACGGCAAGCTGGCTAACTACGCCGCAACCCATGATATTGGCAAGCTTGGGATTGAACGTTATTACGAAGATGTCCTGCACGGTCAGACCGGGTATGAAGAGGTTGAAGTTAACAACCGTGGCCGCGTGATCCGTCAGCTCAAAGAGGTTCCCCCACAGGCGGGACATGACGTTTATCTGACGCTCGACCTGAAGCTACAGCAGTATATCGAAACGCTGCTGGCGGGTAGCCGGGCCGCCGTGATCGTGACCGACCCACGTACCGGCGGTATTCTGGCGATGGTTTCTATGCCAAGCTACGATCCGAACCTCTTCGTGGATGGCATCTCCAGCAAGGATTACTCCGGCCTGCTCAACGATCCAAACACCCCGCTGGTGAACCGCGCCACGCAGGGGGTTTATCCTCCAGCCTCAACGGTAAAACCGTATGTCGCCGTTTCTGCGCTGAGCGCGGGCGTCATTACTCGTAATACCAGTCTGTTTGACCCTGGCTGGTGGCAGTTGCCTGGCTCTGAAAAACGCTACCGTGACTGGAAAAAATGGGGTCACGGCCATCTGAACGTGACCAAATCACTGGAGGAGTCGGCGGATACCTTCTTCTATCAGGTCGCCTACGACATGGGTATTGATCGTCTGTCTGAATGGATGAGCAAATTCGGCTACGGACATTACACCGGTATAGATTTGGCGGAAGAACGTTCCGGCAACATGCCAACCCGCGAATGGAAGCTGAAGCGCTTTAAAAAACCCTGGTATCAGGGTGATACCATTCCGGTGGGCATCGGCCAGGGCTACTGGACGGCAACGCCGCTGCAAATGAACAAGGCGATGATGATCCTCATCAACGATGGCGTTGTGAAAGTACCGCACCTGCTGCAAAGCACCGTAGAAGACGGCAAAAAAGTGCCATGGATACAGCCGCACGAGCCGCCGGTGGGTGACATTCATTCCGGGTACTGGGAAATCGCCAAAGACGGGATGTATGGCGTAGCCAACCGCCCTAACGGGACGGCGCACAAATATTTCGCTGGCGCACCGTATAAGGTTGCCGCGAAATCAGGTACGGCTCAGGTCTTCGGTCTGAAAGCGAATGAAACCTATAACGCACATAAAATTGCCGAACGTCTGCGTGACCACAAGCTCATGACGGCGTTTGCCCCTTATGATAACCCGCAGGTTGCGGTGGCGATGATTCTTGAGAACGGCGGCGCAGGCCCGGCGGTGGGTACCATCATGCGTCAAATCCTCGACCACATCATGCTGGGTGATAACAACACCGAACTGCCAGCTGAAAACCCGGCAGCCGCTGCGGCGGAGGACCAATAATCATGACGGATAATCCGAATAAAAAATCGCTGTGGGACAAGATCCACATCGACCCTGCCATGCTGCTGATCCTGCTGGCTCTGCTGGTGTACAGCGCCCTCGTTATCTGGAGCGCCAGCGGCCAGGATATCGGCATGATGGAGCGTAAAGTTGGCCAGATCGCCATGGGTCTGGTCATTATGGTGGTGATGGCGCAAATACCACCGCGCGTGTATGAGGGCTGGGCGCCCTATCTCTATATTTTCTGTATCATTTTGCTGGTGGCAGTAGATGCGTTCGGTGCTATCTCGAAGGGGGCGCAACGCTGGCTGGATCTGGGGATTGTCCGCTTCCAGCCGTCAGAAATCGCCAAAATCGCCGTTCCGCTGATGGTGGCGCGCTTCATTAACCGCGACGTCTGCCCGCCGTCGTTGAAGAATACCGCCATTGCGCTGGTGCTGATTTTCCTGCCGACGCTGCTCGTGGCCGCACAGCCTGACCTCGGTACCTCGATTCTCATCGCCCTCTCCGGCCTGTTCGTCCTGTTCCTGTCCGGCCTGAGCTGGCGTCTGATCGGCATCGCGGTGGTCCTGCTGGCTGCCTTTATTCCTATTCTCTGGTTCTTCCTGATGCATGATTACCAGCGCCAGCGCGTGATGATGCTGCTCGATCCCGAGACCGATCCGCTGGGCGCAGGCTATCATATTATTCAGTCGAAGATTGCGATTGGCTCCGGCGGCCTGCGCGGAAAAGGCTGGCTGCACGGGACTCAGTCGCAGCTCGAATTTTTACCGGAACGCCACACCGACTTTATCTTTGCCGTTCTGGCTGAGGAGTTAGGGCTGGTTGGCATTCTGGTGCTGCTTGCACTCTACGTGCTGTTGATCATGCGTGGGCTCTACATTGCCGCACGCGCGCAGACCACCTTTGGCCGGGTTATGGCGGGTGGATTAATGTTGATTTTGTTCGTTTATGTCTTCGTAAATATTGGTATGGTGAGTGGTATTCTGCCGGTTGTTGGCGTACCGCTGCCGCTGGTGAGTTACGGGGGCTCGGCACTGATCGTGTTGATGGCCGGGTTTGGTATCGTCATGTCGATCCATACCCACAGGAAAATGTTGTCCAAAAGCGTATAAAAATAAGGGGATCGCAATGCGTAAGCAGTGGCTGGGGATCTGCATCGCAGCAAGTTTACTTGCCGCCTGTACAAGTGATGATGGTCAGCAACAGGCAACCGTCGCGCCGCCGCAGCCTGCGGTCTGTAATGGCCCGATTGTTGAAATTAGCGGTGCCGATCCCGTTTATGAACCGCTGAACGCCAGCGTGAATCAGGATTATCAGCGCGACGGTAAAAGCTATAAAATCGTTCAGGATCCTTCCCGTTTCAGCCAGGCCGGCTTTGCTGCCATCTATGACGCTGAGCCAGGCAGCAATCTGACCGCGTCAGGTGAAACCTTCGATCCGATGCAGATCACGGCGGCACACCCGACACTGCCTATTCCAAGCTATGCGCGCATCACTAACCTGGCGAATGGCCGGATGATCGTGGTACGTATCAACGATCGTGGCCCTTACGGCAACGATCGCGTGATCTCCCTGTCACGCGCGGCAGCCGACCGTCTGAATACCTCAAATAATACAAAAGTGCGTATCGACCCGATTATCGTGGCGCAGGATGGTTCGCTGTCTGGCCCGGGCACGGCCTGTACCACGGTCGCGAAACAGACCTACGCCCTGCCCGCACGCCCGGATCTAAGCGGTGGTATGGGGGGCGCTTCAATGCCAGCAGAGCCCGCGCAGCCGCAGGGTGAAGTGCACGCCATCAGCAACGATACGCTACAAAGTGAAGATGCGACAGGCGCCCCGGTGAAAAGCAGTGGTTTCCTTGGTGCACCCACCACGTTAGCGCCGGGCGTGATTGAATCAAATGAACCTGCCCCAGCGCCTGCGCCCGTTGTTGCTGCACCCGCTACACAACCCGCCCCGGTGACCGCACCGGCTGCTACGCAGACTGCGGCGCCTGCGACGGCGAGCGGCAGCTACGTGGTTCAGGTTGGCGCCGTCAGCGATCGGGCCCGTGCAGAGCAGTATCAGCAGCGTTTAAGCCAGCAGTTTGGCGTGCCAGGTCGCGTTGAGCAAAACGGTGCGGTATGGCGTATCCAGATGGGTCCGTTTGCCAGCAAATCGCAGGCAGCGTCCCTGCAACAGCGTTTGCAGAGCGAGGCGCAGCTCCAGTCGTTTATCGCTGTTGCGAAGTAATTAATCGGTGGTATCCGAAATGTCAGTTTGTGTAAACCACGTTAACACTCTCATGATGAAAGTCGGATGCCTGCCCGTATAGCATTTGCTATAGTAAGGCACTTTTTTTAATTCCATCACGGATGTCGTAGTTCTGACCATGAAGACCACTTTTTCTGCTCGTTTTGTGCAGCGCATGGCGCTGACCACGGCCCTTTGCGCTGCTGCGTTCTCCGCAGCTCACGCGGATGACCTGAACATCAAGACCATGATCCCTGGCGTTCCGCAGATCGACGCGGAATCCTACATCCTGATTGATTACAACTCCGGCAAAGTTCTGGCAGAACAGAACGCCGATGCCCGCCGCGACCCGGCCAGCCTGACCAAAATGATGACCAGCTATGTTATCGGCCAGGCCATGAAAGCGGGTAAATTTAAAGAAACCGATCTGGTGACTATCGGTAACGATGCGTGGGCAACCGGCAACCCGGTGTTCAAAGGTTCATCGCTGATGTTCCTGAAGCCAGGCATGCAGGTTCCGGTCTCTCAGCTTATCCGTGGCATCAACTTGCAGTCCGGTAACGACGCCTGCGTGGCAATGGCCGATTTTGCAGCGGGCAGCCAGGACGCGTTTGTGGGCCTGATGAACAGCTACGTCTCTGCGCTGGGCCTGAAAAACAGCCACTTCCAGACCGTTCACGGCCTGGACGCCGAAGGTCAGTACAGCTCCGCGCGTGACATGGCGCTGATCGGTCAGGCGCTGATCCGCGATGTGCCAAACGAGTACTCTATCTACAAAGAGAAAGAGTTCACCTTCAACGGCATTCGTCAGACCAACCGTAACGGCCTGCTGTGGGACAATAGCCTGAACGTCGACGGCATCAAAACTGGTCACACCGACAAAGCTGGCTATAACCTGGTGGCTTCTGCCACTGAAGGCCAGATGCGTCTGATCTCTGCCGTGATGGGGGGCCGCACGTTTAAAGGACGCGAAACGGAAAGTAAAAAACTGCTGACCTGGGGCTTCCGCTTCTTCGAAACCGTGAATCCGCTGAAAGCCGGTAAAGAATTTGCCTCTGAACCTGTCTGGTTTGGCGATAACGACCGTGCTTCCCTGGGTGTGGACAAAGATCTCTATCTGACGATCCCACGCGGTCGTATGAAAGATCTGAAAGCCAGCTACGTGCTGAATACCACCGAGCTGCACGCCCCGCTGCAAAAGAATCAGGTCGTGGGTACCATCAACTTCCAGCTGGATGGCAAAACCATCGATCAGCGCCCGCTGGTGGTGCTGGAGGAAATTCCTGAAGGCAATTTCTTCGGCAAAATCATTGATTACATTAAGCTGATGTTCCATCACTGGTTTGGTTAAAAATTGAACACTTGAAAGTGTGATTTTGATCCCCATATACTACGTATCAGTAAAACTCCCGCCCCGTGGCGGGAGTTATTATTTTTTATACACACGCCGGAGCTGACATGAAAACCAAACTTAACGAACTGCTTGAATTCCCTACCCCTTTTACTTACAAAGTAATGGGTCTGGCGAAACCTGAGCTGGTTGATCAGGTGGTTGAAGTGGTACAGCGCCATGCGCCGGGCGACTACTCTCCATCAGTCAAACCGAGCAGCAAAGGTAACTACCACTCGGTCTCAATCACCATCACTGCGACACACATTGAGCAGGTTGAGACGCTGTACGAAGAGCTCGGCAATATTGAAATTGTTCGTATGGTGCTGTAGTCCTTCTGCGGTTACCCGGTTTGCCGGGTAACCCACTTCCCCGCTGTGATATACTCCCCGTTACCTATTCTCCCTTGTCTTCGGAGACATCCTTTTGTACCAGGATAAAATTCTTGTCCGCCATCTTGGGCTACAGCCTTACGAGCCTGTCTCTCAGGCTATGCATGACTTTACCGACAGGCGCGATGACACCACGCCTGATGAAATCTGGCTGGTTGAACACCTGCCGGTGTTCACTCAAGGCCAGGCAGGAAAAGCCGAACATTTATTGATGACGGGCGATATCCCGGTGATCCAGAGCGATCGCGGTGGACAGGTGACCTACCACGGCCCGGGCCAGCAGGTGATGTATGTTCTGCTTAACCTGAAACGCAGAAAGCTGGGCGTGCGTGAGCTCGTGACCTTACTGGAGCAAACCGTGGTAAATACGCTGGCTGAGTACGATATTGACGCTCACCCTCGCGCCGATGCCCCGGGCGTTTATGTGGGAGAGATGAAGATCTGTTCGCTGGGGCTGCGTATCCGCAAAGGCTGCTCGTTCCACGGGCTGGCGCTGAATATCAATATGGATTTGGCCCCCTTCCAGCGCATCAACCCATGTGGGTATGCCGGTATGGAAATGACGCAAATGCGCCAGTGGGTCGATACCGCCACGCCTGACAATATCCGGCCCGTGCTTCTGAAGAACTTTTTAGCACTGCTTAACAATCCCTCCTACGAATATATTGCTGCTTAACTTACCTCGGGCAGTGGCTCAGTTATTTGACCAGCCACTGCTTAATTACCGCATTTACGCTTTACAATAAACCGCATATTCTATATTTTCGAGTCGCCCATATATTAGCGTCACATATTAATTAGAACCTTAATAGAACCATCGCCGGGTTTCGTGTAACGTGCGTGACAATCACCCAACTGCTTGTTTTCGATAAATAATGGAAACTTACTAAACACTTTACGAATCTCTGCAAGCATAATAAATAAATTCAACTATCATTCATATTGTGAATGGATACGGAGTAAGAGCGTGGAGCCTACTAATTTACCAGCCAAACGCCTGAATGAAACCAGCGGCGAAGATAAGCCGCAAATTTTTCGGACTTTACGTAATATTGATCTCAATTTATTGACTATTTTTGAGGCGGTATATGTCCATAAAGGTATCGTTAATGCTGCGAAAATTCTTAATCTCACGCCCTCTGCTATTAGCCAGTCAATTCAAAAATTGCGCGCGATATTTCCCGATCCGTTATTTATTCGTAAAGGCCAGGGCGTAACCCCAACCGCGTACGCCACCCATCTGCACGAGTACATCAGCCAGGGTCTGGAATCAATACTGGGCGCGCTGGATCTCACCGGCAGTTATGATAAGCAACGAACTATCACCATAGGCACCTCTCCCTCAGTGGGCGTTCTGGTCATGCCAGCCATCTATCAGGCGGTGAAACAGCATGCGCCACAGTTGCTTATCCGCAACGTGCCCGTCACCGATCCGGAAACACAGCTGGCGCAATTCCAGACGGACCTGATCATCGACGGCAATAGCTTTACGGCCAGAGCGTTAGGGCATAACGTACTTTATACCGACACTCTGGCGCTCGTTTGTCGTCAGGCTCACCCTGCGTTGAGCGCACCTTTGACGCCAGAAAATTTGCGCCATTACGAACATGCGACATTTATGTCCGAAGGACAGGGTCAGGATCCGCTGCGACAACGTATTGACGAACTGTTCCCGGACCGTCCGATCAGCTTTAGCAGTTACAATATGTTTACCCTCGCGGCCCTGATTGGCAGCAGCGACTTGCTCTGTATCATGCCTGTGCGTCTCTTCACTTTGCTTCAAAAGTGCTGGCCACTGGAGAGCATTCCATTAAGTCAACTTACGACGGAATCTATTGAAATCTCACTGCATTACAACAAGCTAAGCCTGCGCGATCCGGTGCTGGAAAACGTCATCAATGTGATCCGCCAGACTTTTTGATCCGCCTTTCAGCGTAAGGCCCTGCCGCATGCGGGGCAAAAGGCACAAAACAACAACTATTTTACAAATTGGCGACCTGGCAGGCTGCTTTACCGCCCCTTTAAATGTTATACTGCCTGTCGTTCGTTCAAAAATAGTTGATAATTACAACATTCCCTTGAATTGAAACGCTTTCCTTCGATATTCGCAACTGGAACACGCACGCTATGAGTAAACCCATTGTGATGGAACGCGGTGTTAAATACCGCGATGCCGATAAAATGGCCCTTATCCCGGTTAAAAACGTGGCTACAGAGCGCGAGGCGCTGTTAAGAAAACCGGAATGGATGAAAATTAAACTTCCGGCTGACTCTTCGCGTATTCAGGGGATCAAAGCGGCGATGCGCAAAAATGGCCTCCACTCTGTCTGTGAAGAGGCCTCCTGCCCTAACCTTGCTGAATGTTTCAATCACGGTACCGCGACGTTTATGATTCTGGGTGCCATCTGCACCCGCCGCTGTCCGTTCTGTGACGTTGCCCATGGCCGTCCTGTTGCGCCTGACGCTAACGAACCGCAAAAACTGGCGCAGACCATTGCCGATATGGCGCTGCGTTATGTTGTTATCACCTCCGTTGACCGTGACGATCTGCGCGATGGCGGTGCTCAGCATTTCGCTGACTGCATTACCGCCATCCGCGAAAAAAGCCCGAACATTAAGATTGAGACGCTGGTGCCGGACTTCCGTGGCCGTATGGACCGCGCGCTCGATATCCTGACCGCGACGCCACCAGACGTGTTCAACCACAACCTGGAGAACGTACCGCGTATCTACCGTCAGGTGCGTCCAGGTGCAGATTACAACTGGTCGCTGAAGCTGCTGGAGCGCTTTAAAGAAGCCCATCCGCATATTCCTACCAAGTCTGGCCTGATGGTGGGACTGGGTGAAACCAACGCTGAGATCATTGAAGTGATGCGCGATCTGCGTCGCCACGGCGTCACCATGCTGACGCTGGGCCAGTACCTACAGCCAAGCCGTCACCACCTGCCTGTACAGCGTTACGTGAGTCCGGATGAGTTCGATGAAATGAAAGCCGAAGCGATGGCGATGGGCTTTACCCACGCTGCGTGCGGTCCGTTTGTTCGCTCCTCTTATCACGCCGATATGCAGGCGAAGGGCGAAGAAGTGAAATAAAGCTGTAAAACTTATTTACAGTAAAACAAAAAACCGGCCTCGTGAGCCGGTTTTTTTATGCAAGCCTTGCAGCATTGCCATTACTCTTTGTGTGAAAGCTTCTGTGCTGCGATGTCATCTTCGGCACTTTTCTTCGCTGCCGCGTCGTCATCGTTCATTGCTTTCTTAAAGCCTTTAATGGCAGCACCCAGGTCTCCACCCAGCGTGCGTAACTTCTTGGTACCGAACAGCAGGACGACCAGTGCGGCAACCACCAGCAGTTTGGTAATACTAATCTCACCCATAAATACCTTCTTTACATGAAACAGGCTGCATTCAGCGCCAAAGAAACCTGAACGTATTAACGGTCATCAGGCGCGCGCACACAATAGCAATCTGTAACAAGGTGAATCAAGCATTGTTGAAAAAAACATCATATTAATTGCGGTGGCGCAAACCTGCGGTTGCGCAGAACAGGTAATTGCTGACGCGCAAGCGTTATTCGTGCTGACGTTATCTCTGTCAGCAGTAAAGCAGGCGCTTCCGCCGCCGCGGCTACGGTCACTCCCAGCGGATCGACAACCCTGCTCTGCCCGATATTTTTATTGCCACATTCACCCGCAGCCACTACATAGCAGGTGGTGTCCAGCGCGCGTGCGGCCAGTAGCGTTACCCAGTGATGCTCCTTAAGCGGTCCTCTGACCCACGCGGCGGGCAGAACCAGCACCTCGGCCCCCTGTAGTGCCAGGTTCAGCGCCAGCTCCGGAAAACGGATATCGTAGCAGGTCATCAGGCCAACCTTAAAACCCTCCACCTCAATCAGCGGCGGAATTACACTCCCCGGATCGACCAGTCGCGACTCCTGGACGCTGAACGCATCATACAGATGAAGTTTGGCGTAGCTTGCGACAATTGTGCCTTCACGTATCGCCACCAGCGTGTTCACCGCCCGCCCCGGCGTGGAGGGAACATGGATAGTCAAAATGGTGGTGAGCGCGTTACCGACGCTTTCGGCCAGCAGTCGTTTCAGAAACGCCCCTTCCAGCATTTGCGCAGACTTTACCGACAGGTCCGGATCGCCATCATCGCGCGCCAGTAACGCTTCAGGAAGCACCAGCAGCGCCGCCCCTTTTTGCTTCGCCTGGTTCATCAGGGAGATGCACTTGTCCGCGTTTTCATTCCAGTCCGGCGTCACCGCAAACTGCCCTACTGCTACATACATAATTGTCTCCCGGTTAAAAACAGCGTTACACTCGACGCACTTACACAGCAAATAGCAGGTATTGACAGTGTTACAACTACTTATAGCCGTTTTTATTGGTGGGGGCACGGGTAGCGTTGCGCGCTGGCTCTTAAGCATGCGGTTTAACCCGCTGCATCAGGCCATTCCGATGGGGACACTGGCGGCAAACCTGATCGGGGCATTTATCATCGGGATGGGGCTGGCGTGGTTTAATCGCATGACCAACATCGACCCTATGTGGAAGGTATTGATTACGACCGGTTTCTGCGGCGGTTTAACGACGTTTTCTACCTTCTCTGCGGAGGTGGTGTTTCTGTTTCAGGAAGGCCGGATGGGCTGGGCGCTGACGAACATTGCCGTTAACATGCTTGGCTCGTTTGCGATGACTGCGATCGCATTCTGGTTATTTTCCTCCGCCAGCGGACATTAAGCGCGACAACCTTAATGTTGGCTTAATTTTTGTCTGTCATTCTTGGCTCAATATTGAACGAGGGTGATAGCATGAGAGAGAATCTGTCAGGCGTGGGTATGGTATTGCTAAGCGTCGCGATCGTCGCCAGCTTTCTGAAGATCTATCTTTTTGGTTGATTCATAACGAAAAAAACCCGCTCATTGAGCGGGTTTTGAAATTCTTGCTGACGCGTCTGAATTACAGAGCGATTACGTTAGCAGCAGAAGGGCCTTTGGCACCGTTAGTGATTTCGAACTCTACGCGCTGACCTTCAGCCAGAGTTTTGAAACCATTAGACTGGATTGCAGAGAAGTGTACGAACACGTCTTTGCTGCCATCTTCAGGAGTAATGAAACCGAATCCTTTGGACTCATTAAACCACTTAACGTTACCTTTAATCTTAGACATCAAAATTACCTTTACATTAAAAAACGACACAAATGCTGTGTCGGGTATCAGTACAACAATTGTGAGGCGTTTTGTCCAGCGGATCTTTGATAAAAAGTGACAAAAGTCGCGTTAATTTTCGCTGTCCGATTTTTATCCTTTACATTTCAATGTCTGTGCGTTTTTTGGCCGATTTACCAGACAAATTCAGTTAAAACTGAAACCGCATCCAGGCAAAGTAAACGTTACCGTTGTTATACGTACCCGGTATGTAGGTCATCTGAAACGTTGCAGGACCATAGCCGATGGAGGCAAGCGGCAACAGTACCGGAACAGGAATGTATTTCCAGTTATCACGCGCCGTGAACCCTGCCGTATAGCCCAGCCCAAGACGGAAGTTGTCGTCTGATAACGGACGCCAGGTTTTTTCCCAGCCGTAGCCACCAATAGGCTCCCATTTATTGTAGGAGTCCTTAAACGCCATCAGGTACAGGCCATGCCAGTTACCTTTTTCATCCCAGCGAGACTGACCGACACCAGCCCCCCACGGACGCTCGTTATAACGGTCTGTTTTTTCTTTATCGTAGGCAAAACGTGCATGCCACGTAATGGCCGGAATATAGAGATCGTAATGTTCAGGTTCGTTCCATGTTTGCGCGACGTTATCCGTGAAGGTGGTGAACCAGCTTTTATCCGCTGTATTGCTCTGTGCATTAACAGCAGACGCAAATGATAACTGCGCAATAATAAACAATAAAATCAGGGGGAATTTAATTCGTACAATCACAATGCCATTACCATATTTAGTATTCGGTGCAGACCTTAGCACAGATTACTTGAATGAACGCTTAACAGCATGGGTGTTATTCCTAATTACCATCCCGTTCCTGAGAATAGTCTGACGATACATAAACTGCATGCCTGAATAAGCACATGCAGTTGACATTTTTAACGTTGATGTAACAATTTGTAGAGTGCGGGAATAACTAACATCGACAATAACGGTGCAGTAACCATGCCACCAATCATCGGTGCAGCAATACGTTGCATCACCTCCGAGCCACTCCCATTGCCCCACATGATGGGCAGCAGTCCCGCCATAATAGTGGCGACCGTCATCACCTTCGGACGCACGCGCAGCACGGCACCTTCGTGGATCGCCCGCAATAGCACCGTATTTCCCCCTTCTGGCTCAAGCCTGTGATATTTATCAAGCGCATGATTCAAATATAGAACCATAATTACGCCGAATTCTGCTGCCACCCCGGAAAGGGCGATAAAGCCAACGGCCCCCGCCACAGACAAATTATATTCAAGCAGCCATAATAACCACACCCCACCAATAAGCGCGAAAGGCAATGTCCCCATTATTATCAGGACATTTGATATCCGCCTGAAGGTTAACCATAAAAGGATGAATATAATCATCAGCGTGACAGGTAAGACTATTTTAAGCGTCGCGGTCGCCCGTTCCAGATATTCAAACTGCCCGGACCAGGAGAGAGATACGCCCTGCGGCAATAGCACCTTCTCCTCCACCCGTTTTTGCATTTCATCTACGGCGGACTTCAGATCGCGCCCGCGTAAGTCCACGTAGATCCAGCTGGAAAAGCGCGCGTTTTCACTTTTTAGCATCGGTGGGCCTTCCGTCACGACGATATCGGCCAGTTCCCCCAGCGCCACTTGGCTACCGCTGGCGGTTACTACCGGCAACACCCGCAACGTGTCGACGTTATCACGCAAATCGCGGGGATAACGCAGGTTGATGGGGTACCGCTCGCGTCCCTGGATCACCTCACCAATGTTATCGCCCCCGACCAGCGTGGAGACCAGGCTTTGCAGTTCATCGACGGAAACGCCGTAGCGCGCGGCTTTTTGCCGGTCGATACGAATATCCACGTAGCGCCCGCCTTCCAGTCGCTCCGCCAGCGCCGAGGAGACGCCAGGAACGTCCTTCACCACCTGCTCAATCTGCCGGGCCACGCGCTCAATGTCGGCAATATTATTGCCGTTCACCTTAATGCCGACCGGGCTTTTGATCCCGGTTGCCAGCATGTCCAGACGGTTACGGACAGGGGGCACCCACACATTGGCAATGCCCGGCAGCGACACGGTTTTATCGAGCTCCTCCACCAGCTTTTGCGGCGTCATTCCAGGCCGCCACTGCTCGCGGGGCTTAAAGTGGATAGTTGTTTCCAGCATGGTTAATGGCGCGGGATCGGTTGCCGACTCCGCCCGACCAGCTTTGCCAAACACGCTCGCCACCTCCGGTACGCTTTTGATCAAGCGGTCCGTCTGCTGAAGCAGCCGCGATGCCTCGCGAGCAGAGATCCCCGGCAGCGTGGAGGGCATATAGAGTAAATCCCCTTCATCCAGCGGCGGCATAAACTCACTCCCCAGGCGGCTCAGCGGCCAGAGCGTGGCGATCAGCAGCAGACATGCCAGTGCCAGGGTCGTTTTCGGGAAGGTCAGTACCTTATCAAGCAACGGCTCATACAGGCGGATCAGGAGGCGGTTTATTGGGTTTGCCTTCTCATCCGGGATTTTCCCGCGAATAAAGAAGCCCATTAGCACCGGTACAAGGGTGATCCCAAGCCCGGCGGCCACGGCCATCGACCAGGTTTTGGTGAACGCCAGCGGCGAGAACATTCGCCCCTCCTGCGCTTCCAGCGAAAATACCGGTATAAATGACAGCGTGATGATTAACAGGCTGCAAAACAGCGCCGGTCCCACTTCAACCGCCGCCTTTTCCGCCAGACGCCAGTACTCTCCCGACGCAGGCTCCTTGCCCGGATTATCATGCCGCCACTGCTCCAGCACCTTGTGCATGTTTTCAATCATGACAATTGCCGCATCCACCATCGCTCCGATGGCAATGGCGATCCCGCCGAGCGACATCATATTCGCGTTAATGCCCTGATAGTGCATCACCACAAAAGCCCCGAGGATCCCCAGCGGCAGAGAAACCATCGCCACCAGCGCGGAACGCAGGTGGAACAGGAACAGCGCGCACACCAGTACCACCACGGCAAACTCTTCGAGCAGCTTGTGCGTCAGCGTTTTGACCGACTCCTCAATCAGCGTGGAGCGATCGTAGACCGGAACAATCTCGACGCCCTGCGGCAGCGTTTTTTGCAGCTCGCTCAGTTTCGCTTTTACCGCGCGAAGGGTTTCCAGCGCGTTCTGCCCGTAGCGCATCACGATTACGCCGCCAGCAACCTCCCCTTCACCGTTAAGCTCCGCCACGCCCCGGCGGATCTCCGGGCCAATGCCAATGGTGGCGACATCTTTCAGCAGGACAGGTACGCCATCGCGGGTGGCGATCACCACATTGCGAAAATCCTCCAGCGAGCGCAAATAGCCCGTTGTCCGCACCATATACTCCGCTTCGCCCATCTCCAGCAGGGCGCCGCCGCTCTCTTTATTGGCGGCCTGCACCGCGCCGGATAGCTGGCTGTGGGTAATATTCAGCGCGCGCATTTTCGCCGGGTCCGCCACGATCTGATACTGACGCACCATTCCGCCAATGCTTGCCACTTCAGATACATTCGGTACCGTCTTAAGCTCGAACTTAAGCGTCCAGTCCTGAAGGGCCCGCAGATCTGCCAGGCTGTGTTTTCCACTACGGTCGATCAGCGCATATTCGTAGATCCAGCCCACGCCCGTCGCATCCGGCCCCAGCGACACCTTCACGCCCGGCGGAAACTGCGCCTGTACCTGGCTTAAATATTCCAGCACCCGGGATCGCGCCCAGTAAAGATCGGTGCCATCCTCAAACAGCACATACACATAAGCGTCACCAAACATTGAAAAACCGCGCACGGTTTTGGCACCCGGCACAGACAACATGGAGGTTGTCAGCGGCCAGGTCACCTGATCTTCAATCACCTGCGGCGCTTTCCCGGGGTAACTCGCTTTGATAATGACCTGCACATCAGACAGATCGGGCAACGCGTCCAGCGGCGCGCGCTGCACCGCCCACCAGCCCCAGCTGGCCATCATCAACGCGGCCAGGATCACCAGCAGGCGGTTACGCAACGAGGCGCGAATCACAGCGGCAATCATGGCGTCACCTCCGGCATCACGCTACGCAGGCTGGCTTCGGAATCAATCAGGAATTGCCCGGACGTCACCACCTTATCGCCCTCTTTGACCCCGGACAGGATCGCCGTCCAGCCCTGCGCCGTCAGGCCGGTTTTCACCGTCACAGGCTGGAAATAACCGTCCCCGGTAGCCAGCAGCAGACGCGCAGACTCTCCGCTGTTAATCACCGCTTCTTCCGGCACCGCCAGCACCGGCGGGCCTTTCAGCTCTTGCGCACGCCTGACGGAGAGGTACATGCCCGGCTTCAGCTTATGTGCGGAATTTTCCAGCACGATACGGGCTTTCAGGGTTCGCGTTGCCGCCTCCATCTGCGGCAGCAATTCGCTGACCGTGCCGTGGAACTGCTCCCCCGGCCAGCTTTCTGAGGTTGCTACCACCTTGCTGCCCACCGTCAGAGACTGCGCCTGCGTTTGCGGGTAGTCGACCACCAGCCAGACCGGATCGAGGCTGGCGATCTCAAACAGCGGCGCCGTTGCGGTGATTTGCGCCCCTTCCCGCACGTCCAGCTTCACCACATAGCCCGCCCGGTCGGTGCGCAGAATGAGCGTGGTCTGCGGCTTACCGCTACGCTCCAGCAAACGAATGACCTCTTCTGGCATAAACTGCAACGCCAGCCGCTCGCGAGCGGCGCGGGTCAATGCGGCATCGCCAAGCTGACGAACCGCGAGATACTCCTGCTGGGCGGCGGTCCACTGCGGGATCCACAGTTGCGCCAGCGCCTCTCCGGCTTTTACCTGCTGCTGCGGCGCATTAACAAACAATTTTGACACCACGCCATTGGCCGGGGCTGACAACACCGAGACGTTACGTTCATCCGTTGCAACCGTGGCAAAGGCCGAGAACGGCGAAACCAGCTGGCGCCTCTCAACGTTGGCGGTTTTCATCCCCAGGTTTTGCTGCTGTTGAGTGCTGATGGCCACGCCTGACGCCGCCTGCGCTTCATCGGCGTAGCGTGGGACCAGATCCATATCCATAAAAGGGGATTTACCCGGCTTATCGAAGCGCTGACCGGGCACCATGGGGTCGTACCAGTAAAGCACCTTGCGTTCTGATGGTTGTGAAGCCGCATCCGGCTGATGCGTCTGCTTCTGTCCGACAAAATAGCCGCCAAAGGCAGCTATCGCGATGGCAATCGCCATTAACGTTGTTTTTTTCATTGCGCCAGCTCCTGCGGGATCAGCCAGTTCACGGCAGCCCAGGTTCGCGCCATTTCGCGCTCCGCCTGGTTCACCGCCAGTTCCGTATCCAGTACGCCACGACGCGCCTCCAGCAGGGCCGGAAGCGCCGACTGTCCAGAACGATATTGCGCCGTCAGCACCGCCAGCCGTTGTCGCTGCAACGGTAGTACCTCGTCCCGCTGACGCTGCCACACCGTTTGCGCAGCCTGATACTGCGCCACCAGCGTTTGCACCTGGGCAATGTGTTCGCGTTTGAGCAGCGTCAGTTGATCCACCGCCTGCATTGAGCGGGAAACATCGGCGGCGTAATCCTTGTCCTGACGTTTTGACTGGAACAGAGGCAGATCCACGCTGAACATCACGCCAGCCATATCGTCATAGCCTTCGGCGCGGTGGGCGTAATAGACCTCCACATCCACATCGGGTAGCGCTGCCACGGCAGATTGCGCTGAACGCGCTTTCGCGGTCTCTGCTTCACGTCGCGCGGCCTCCACTTCCGGGTGTCTGGCAATCCCCTCCTGCAACGTTTTTTCATCGGCAGGAAGGCGCTGATAGCGCGGCAGCGGACCGCGAACCGCCGTAATAGCGTGCCCTGTTAGCTCCAGCAGACGGCTTTGCGCCAGCTGCACATCCCGCTGCGCCAGCGTCTCTTTGTCGCGCATGGCGCTGAGGATCATTTGCAGGGCCAGTACGCTGTCCGGCGTTGCGCCTCCCGCCCCGACGCTCGCCTTCTGCACGCCCCGCTGGCGTTCCGTTTCACGGACCAGCGTTCTGGCCGTTTTCAGCGCCTGCTGTGCCAGCGCCAGATCCAGCCAGGCCTGGGCGGTATCACGCTGAAGCGCGGCACGTACGGCCTCGGATTTTGCCAGCACGCTTCGCGCCTGCGCCTGAAAAGTCTGTGCTTTACGTTCCCGCTTCTCTGAGCTGACGTAGCTTTGCATGATGCCAACCTTCTGCATGGTCATCCCTTCGCGCGTAAGCCGCCGATCGTTGCTGCCCTGTACCGGCACGTTTTCAATACCGAATTTCAGTTTTGGATCAGGTAATTGCGTGGCGGAATCCGCCATCGCATCCAGCGCCTGCGCTTCGTTACGGCTGGCGGAGAGTTCTGCCGAGTAGCGCTGGGCTTCGGTCATGGTGTGTTCGAGCGTCCACGGCTCCGCCTGCGCGGCGGAGGTTAACAGGCCGAACAACACCCCACCGAGCCACAGGCTCAGTGTGTGTTGTTTCATGGTGACCTCGCTTAGCGCGCTGACGTCAGCGAGATAATCTGGAAACCGTCACCCGCACGCTCAAGCGTGAAGGTCACCTCATCCCCCGGTTTGGCGCCATTCAGCGTGGCGCCGGCAGATAAAGTAAACGGCATGGTCATCGCTGGCCATTTTAGTTCCGGTATGGCCTCGTGACGGAGCATGACGGCATTGTCAGAGATCGACTGAACCACGCCGCGGCCCTGCCAGGTCTGGTTTGCCTGAACGGTATAAGAAGCGAAAGAGATGGACGCGCCAACCAGCGCGGAAAGGAATAGGGTACGCATGATAAAACTCCTGTTAAACGTTAAGTAAATAAAATCAACGAATTAACAGGTTTTTACTCCCGAAACCGGCAATAGCGGATCGTTGCCGTCGGCCCCACAGCAGGAGGGGTAACAGACCTCGCAGAATGGCTTGCAGATGAGCACTCTGGCGTCGTTAAGGTCAGGGTCATGGCGGCAGGCAGCGCCACCAGATGCGGCTGGGCAGGATCTTTTTGTACCTGATCCGGCACACAATGTTTTTCACACAGCGGTGAAGCACCGGCAGCATAATGCAGCCCCGGTTCCGCCATCATATCCATATGCTGGATGGTGGCCACCTCACCGCGCAAATCCATTGAACATTGATGGGAGGCGACGGCCACCTGACTCTGGATTAACAGCCAGCCAAACGCCAGCAAAAACATCAGCAGATGTTTTTTGATAAAGCGCATGCGATACGTCCAGCTGGCGTGCATATTCAGATCGTCGGATAGGGTAAAAGTGAACCGAGTATAAGCAGGCAAAAGAATGAAAGAGAAGTAGTTTTAAAGAGATTTACGTTTTTAAATCGATTGTCGGCAAGTAATACTCAAAACCTTAACACTTCACCATCAATTTAATGACATATAATATCTATTCATCAGGTCAATAACGTCTTAATATAAATGACGCAGGGTTAGCAAAAATATCGTCATCATTGCCTTTAGTAGTCTCTTTCTTGATTTTAATCAGCAAGGACTGGCCATTTATTCGGCACATTTCAGGCTTCTTTTTTATTGATTATTTGTCTCTCGGGCAGCAAGGATACAGGGGAAATCATGCTTACTTTTCTCGAACTCCTCATTGGAGTCGTGGTCATTGTCGGTGTAGCACGCTACATCATTAAAGGTTACTCAGCCACCGGCGTGCTATTTGTCGGCGGCCTGACGCTGCTGATCATTAGCGCGCTAATGGGTCATCAGGTTTTACCCGCCAGCGAAGCCAGCACCGGATATACCGCTACCGATATTGTGGAATATATAAAAATTCTGCTGATGAGCCGCGGCGGCGACCTGGGCATGATGATCATGATGCTCTGCGGATTTGCTGCCTATATGACCCATATCGGTGCGAATGATATGGTGGTGAAGCTGGCTTCTAAGCCGCTGCAATATATTAACTCCCCCTATCTGCTGATGGTCGCGGCTTATTTCCTGGCCTGTCTGATGTCATTAGCCGTTTCCTCAGCAACAGGCCTTGGCGTGCTGTTAATGGCGACGTTATTCCCGGTAATGGTTAACGTCGGGATCAGCCGTGGCGCAGCGGCGGCTATTTGCGCCTCTCCGGCGGCGATTATTCTCTCCCCTACTTCCGGTGACGTGGTGCTGGCCGCGAAAGCCGCGGAAATGTCGCTGATTGACTTCGCCTTCAAAACTACACTGCCAATCTCCATCACCGCTATTCTCGGCATGGGCGTGGCGCATTTCTTCTGGCAACGCTACCTCGATAAGAAAGAGAACGTCAGCCATGAGATGATGGACGTCAGTGAAATCACCACTACCGCCCCGGCGTTTTATTCCATCCTGCCCTTCACGCCGATTATTGGCGTGCTTATTTTTGACGGCAAATGGGGCCCTCAGCTGCACATCATCACTATCCTGGTGATCTGTATGCTGCTGGCGGCCATCCTGGAATTTGTTCGTGGCTTTAATACCCAGAAGGTGTTCACGGGTCTTGAAGTCGCCTTCCGCGGCATGGCGGATGCCTTCGCGGGCGTGGTGATGCTGCTGGTTGCCGCAGGGGTGTTTGCTCAGGGGCTGAGCACAATCGGCTTTATCCAGAGCCTGATCTCTATCGCCACCTCTTTCGGCTCGGCCAGCATTATCCTGATGCTGGTGCTGGTGGTACTGACCATGCTGGCGGCGATGACTACCGGCTCCGGTAACGCGCCGTTCTATGCGTTTGTTGAGATGATCCCTAAGCTGGCACACTCCTCCGGCATCAACCCGGCTTACCTGTCCATTCCGATGCTCCAGGCCTCCAACCTGGGTCGTACCATTTCTCCGGTATCGGGCGTGGTGGTTGCGGTGGCGGGGATGGCAAAAATCTCTCCGTTTGAAGTGGTAAAACGCACGTCAGTGCCGGTGCTGGTTGGCCTGATTATCGTTATTATCGCCACCGAAGTGCTGGTTCCCGGCGCTGCCTAAGCGAAATTCCTGCTTTCCAAAAAGCGCCTGCGGGCGCTTTTTGTGCTTTAATAACCCCCAGAAATTAATCGCGCCCAACCAATCAGGAAAGCAAATGTTCAGGAAGGATATCGTTATACCGTCTGGCGCAGTAGCGCTTGCACTCTGTGTCTTCTCAATTCAGGCAGATCCGCTTAAGCCAACCCAGTACGGCGATTTCGATCGCTACGTTCTGGCCCTTTCCTGGCAAACGGGATTTTGCCAGAGTATGGTCGAACGCAACCGTGACGAACCGGAAGAGTGTCGCCTGCAAAAAGAGAGCAGCAACAAAACCGATTTTCTGACCGTCCACGGCTTATGGCCAGCGCTGCCGAAATCTATTGCCGCTCGCGGAGTGGATGAACGCCGCTGGATGCGCTTCGGCTGTGCCACTCGTCCGGTTCCGAATTTGCCGGAAGCAAAAGCCAGCCGCAAATGTGACGCCGCAGAGACCGGACTATCGCTAACGGGCGCGGCGAAGCTGAACAGCGTGATGCCCGGCGCGGGCGGCAACTCCTGCCTTGAACGTTATGAATACGCGAAACACGGCGTCTGCTTTGGTTTTGATCCCGACGCTTACTTCGGCACCATGGTGCGCATGAACCAGGAAGTGAAAAATAGTGCGGTTGGGAAATTTCTGGCGGAAAACTATGGCAAAACCGTCCGTCGTAGCGACTTTGATGCAGCCGTGGCCAAAAGCTGGGGGAAACAGAACGTAAAAGCGTTCAAGCTTACCTGCCATGGCAATCCGGCTTATCTGACCGAGATGCAGATCTCGCTAAAATCCAGCACCATTAACAACCCGCTCTCAGCCAGTTCCTTTGCGCTACAGCCGCATCCCGGTAACTGCGGCAAACAGTTCGTTATCGATAAAGCCGGTTACTGATTGTTCCTGCGCGCATCCGGGCGTACCAGATCGAAGCGATGGCTGTCGCTGATGCCGTAGTAGGCTGACGGTCCACCCGCACGCAGAATGGGCTGCGCTTTCGCGGTCTGGTAAATCCCCTCTTCCAGCAAACTCTCAGCGATATGGACGCCCACCACTTCGCCGAGCACCAGCCAGGTATCAATCGGTGTCCCATCCGCGCCGGTCAACTGAATGCACTGTGACAATCGACACTCGAAATTCACCGGGCTTTCCGCCACGCGCGGCGAGCTCACAAGCTGGCTGGCTACGGGCGTCAGGCCGGCAAAGGTAAATTCATCCTCGCCATGAGGGAGTGTGGCGGAGGTTTCATTCATCGCCTCAGCCAGATCGCGCGTTGCGAGGTTCCAGACAAACTCTTCCGTTTCGGTAATATTCCGCACGCTATCCTTCCAGCCGTTGCTGGAAAAACCAATGATCGGTGGGCGATAGTTAAAGCAGTTAAAGAAGCTGTACGGGGCAAGGTTCAGTTGACCGGCCTTATCACAGGATGAAATCCAGCCAATCGGACGTGGACCGATAATGGCGTTCAGCGGGTCGTGCGGCAGGCCGTGCCCCTGAGACGGTTGGTAAAAGTACATATCGCTCTCTCTACGCTGGGGCTGCAACGCGCATTGCCCGGTTTAAGTTTTACCAGCGTAACGAAATTTCCGTTAAGCGTGAATCGGGATGCCGGGTTTATTGCCAAAAATTCATATGGCGCACGAATGTGACCTTCATCACTTCAAACTTAGGGTTTCAGACAGTATCATCAGATAAGTTAAACCCTCGCTGCCAGACGGCGAGGGTTTTCTTTTGGATTGGTTTCTGCGTTACACGCAGCATTAACGACATGGAGTAAAAATGTCCAGACCTACGATTATCATCAATGAACTCGACGCAGAACGTATTGACCGACTGTTGGAGAAACCAGAATTCGCCTCGCTGCCGGTTGCCGATGCGCTGAACGAAGAGCTAGACCGGGCGCAAATGTGTACGCCTGAGACCATGCCGCATGATGTGGTCACCATGAACAGCCAGGTGAAGTTCCGCAACCTGACCACCGGGGAGGAACTCACCCGTACGCTGGTCTATCCGGCGCAGATGACCGACAGCAGCATGCAGCTTTCGGTGCTGGCACCCGTGGGCGCGGCGCTGCTTGGACTGCGCACGGGCGATACTATCCACTGGGAACTCCCGGGCGGCGCCTCAGCCCATCTGGAAGTGCTTGAGCTGCTCTACCAGCCCGAAGCCGCTGGCGATTACCTGCGTTAATCCCTTCTGAACAAGCGACCCCGCTTTGCACAGAGGATGCACCTGCATCCTCTTTCCGCAAATTCACCGATTGTCTTATATCGGACAAAAACCGCTTAATCCACGCTTACTCTGTTGTAGTGCCGTGGGGACGAAACCTCACACAACGCCGCCGGGGAAGGCATTCACCAGTCCCTTCACTTTCTGCTGCGCTGCCTCCGGGGTATCTGCGCCAGGCACCAGGATCACCTTGCGGCACTCCTCCTCCCGTTTTTCGAAGATCTTATAGGCGCGCTCCGCATCAGCCAGCGGAAGATAGTGGGTCACAATATCTTCCGGTGTAAGCAACCCTTTTTCGATAAGCGGCAGCAGCTCTCCCAGCCAGGCGTGGACGTGCGTCTGCCCCATCTTAAAGCTCAGCCCTTTATCGAAGGCATCGCCAAACAGGAAGCCATGGATGAAACCGGCGTACACGCCCGGCACGCTGACCACGCCGCCGCGTCGCACCGCAGCAATGCACTGGCGCAGGGCTTTGCCGCTGCTGCCTTCAATTTTCAGGTTACTGAGGATCGTTTCCGTCGTGCTGCCTTTGGCCTCAAACCCGACGGCATCAATCACCGCATCCACCCCGCGCTGCCCGGCCGTTTGCTCAATGATTTTCTCCGCCGCGTCGTTATCGTCATCAAAGTTAATCGGGATCGCGCCGTAGCGCTCCTGGGCAAACCGCAGTCGATAGGGATGATGGTCAACCACAAAAATCTGCTCTGCGCCGAGAAGCCGCGCGCAGGCAATGGTCAGTAACCCCACCGGCCCGGCCCCGAATACGGCGACGCTGGAGCCTTTCTGGATCTGCGCATTTTTCGCCGCCTGCCAGGCGGTAGGCAGAATATCTGACAGGAAAAGCGCTTTGTCGTCTGACAGCAGCTGAGGCACTTTAAACGGCCCCACGTTGCCTTTCGGCACGCGCACATACTCCGCCTGTCCGCCCGGCACGCCGCCGTAAAGATGGCTGTAGCCAAACAGCGCGGCAGGGGCGGGAATTTGCTTTTTGTTCAGCGCCGCGCCCTGCCCGCGGTTCGTGTTTTCGCAGGCCGCGTACTGTTGCATCTGGCAAAAGAAACAGTCACCGCAGGCAATCACAAACGGGATCACCACCCGGTCACCTTTCTGCACGTTCTTCACTTCGCTCCCGCACTCCACCACCTCGCCCATAAATTCATGACCAAAGATATCGCCGTGCTGGACCTTGGGAATTTTTCCGCGATAAAGATGCAAATCAGAACCACAGATCGCCGTGGCCGTTACGCGCAGGATGATATCGTCAGGCTGTTCGATGCCCGGATCGGGGACATTATCGACCCGAACATGATGTGGACCGTGATAGGTGAGAGCTTTCATGCAACCTCCGAAAGGGTGTGGGTAAGCTTATAAAAGGGTAGCTACCTCTCGGGATCTGCCCCGGAATCCGGCTGTTTTGAGATTTATCCTGGCGAGATAAAAAAGTGCTGTCGGGATTACAGAAACCTTTTATATTTTGTGGTTGAATGATTTCAGCGTTTATAAACAAGGAGAAACGGTTATGTATCAAACAATCATTATGCCGGTTGATGTTTTCGAAATGGAACTGAGTGATAAGGCTGTACGTCACGCGGAATTTCTCGCGCAGCAGGACGGAGTTATTCATCTTCTGCATGTTTTACCGGGCTCTGCCAGCCTGAGCCTGCATCGTTTCGCTGCTGATGTGCGTCGTTTTGAAGAGCATTTACAGCATGAAGCCGAGACGCGCCTGCAAACCATGGTCGGGCACTTCAGCATCGATCCTTCCCGCATAAAAACCCACGTCCGGTTCGGTAGCGTGCGTGACGCCGTTAATGAACTGGCCGCGGAGCTGAACGCAGACGTGGTGGTGATTGGTTCGCGCAACCCGTCTATTACCACGCACCTGCTGGGGTCGAACGCCTCCAGCGTGATCCGCCACACCCACATTCCGGTGATGGTCGTCAGATAAAAAAAGAGGCCACCTTTTGGTGGCCTCTTGTATTGCAGGTGTCGTCTTGCTTTCTTTTATTATGCAGTTTTGGTGCGGATCAGGTAATCAAACGAGCTCAGCGACGCTTTCGCCCCTTCGCCAGTGGCGATGATGATCTGTTTGTACGGCACGGTGGTGCAGTCGCCCGCCGCAAATACGCCCTTCACGCTGGTTTCGCATTTCGCATCGATGATGATCTCGCCCATGCGGTTGCGCTCAATTGCGCCTTCCAGCCAGGTGGTGTTTGGCAGCAGGCCAATCTGAACGAAGATCCCCGCCAGCGGTACGCTGTGAATATCGCCACTCACGCGGTCACGGTATTCCAGACCGGTCACTTTGCTGCCGTCGCCTTTCACTTCTGTCGTCTGGGCATTGAGCACAATGTCGACGTTATTCAGGCTACGTACTTTATCCTGTAACACCTGGTCCGCTTTCATCTCAGGGGCGAACTCCAGCAGGGTAACGTGTTCAACAATCCCCGCAAGGTCGATAGCCGCTTCCACGCCGGAGTTACCGCCGCCGATCACCGCTACGCGTTTACCTTTGAACAGCGGGCCGTCACAGTGCGGGCAATAGGTCACGCCTTTGGTGCGATACTGATCTTCGCCCGGCACGTTCATGTTGCGCCATTTCGCGCCAGTGGCAATGATCACGCTGCGCGCCTTCAGCACCGCGCCGGACGCCGTTTCAATCTGGTGCAAACCACCCTCGACCGCTGCCGGAACCAGTTTGCTGGCGCTTTGGCTGTCAATGACATCCACGTCGTAGTCGCTGACGTGCGCTTTCAACGCCCCGGCCAGCTTCTGGCCTTCGGTTTTCGGCACGGAAATGTAGTTTTCAATGTCTACGGTATCCAGAACCTGACCACCGAAACGCTCGCCCATCAGACCGGTACGGATCCCTTTACGTGCGGAGTAAACCGCTGCCGCCGCGCCCGCCGGGCCGGAGCCAACAATCAGCACGTCGTACGCATCACGTTGGTTCAACTCTTCTGCCGCACGTTTTTCTGCGCCGGTATCCACTTTGGCGACGATTTCGGTCAGCGTCATACGCCCCTGGCCGAACTCCTGACCATTCAGGTAAACCGCCGGAACGCCCATCACGTTGCGCTCGGTGATTTCGTTCTGGAACGTACCGCCGTCAATCGCCGTGTGCTTAATGCGTGGGTTGAGCACTGACATCAGGTTCAGCGCCTGCACCACGTCCGGGCAGTTGTGGCAGGAGAGCGAGTAATAGGTTTCAAACTCAAAATCACCGTCGATATCGCGGATCTGCTCCAGCAGCGCCTGCGCTTCTTTTGACGGATGACCACCGGTCCACAGCAGCGCCAGCACCAGGGACGTAAATTCGTGCCCCAGCGGAGAACCCGCGAAACGCGGCCCCTGGTCAGACCCTGGGTTGGCGATCAGGAAAGAAGGCTTACGGACTGCCAGCGTGTTGTCTTCTTTGAAGGTCACTTTCGGCGACAGCTCAGCAATCTCTGTCAGCAGCGCTTTGATTTCTGCCGATTTCGCGCTGTCGTCCAGCGTGGCAATCAGCTCAACAGGTTTGGTCAGTTTCTCAAGGTAGGCCTTGAGCTGGGTTTTCATGTTAGTGTCGAGCATTATTCTTCCCTCTCTTAAAACGTCATCATGCAAGCCGCCTTATACGGGCTGCCTGAATGCAACTTGCATCATGGTGCTGGAATGAAATGGGCGCGGGGAGCGCCCATTGATTGCCGGGTGGCACTTCGTTTACCCGGCCTACGATACTGTAGGCCTGTGCAAGCGTAGCGCCGCCAGGCTTTACAGACTTAGATCTTGCCGACCAGGTCCAGAGATGGCGCCAGCGTTGCTTCGCCTTCTTTCCATTTCGCCGGGCACACTTCGCCTGGGTGAGAAGCAACGTACTGAGCCGCCTTCACTTTGCGCAGCAGGTCAGATGCATCACGGCCGATACCTTCAGCGGTAACTTCGATAGCCTGGATAATGCCCTGCGGGTCAACAACGAAGGTCGCACGGTCAGCCAGGCCTTCATCTTCACGCATGTTGTCGAAGTTACGGGTCAGGGCGCCAGTCGGGTCGCCGATCATCGCGTATTTGATTTTCGCGATAGTTTCAGAGCTGCTGTGCCACGCTTTGTGGGTGAAGTGGGTATCGGTAGAAACAGAGTAAACGTCTACGCCCAGCTTTTGCAGTTCTTCGTAGTGGTCTGCAACGTCGCCCAGTTCGGTCGGGCAAACGAAGGTGAAGTCAGCCGGATAGAAGAAGAACACGCTCCAGCGGCCTTCGGTATCTTTCTCAGTAACTTCGATGAACTCACCGTTTTTGAACGCCTGGTTTTTGAAAGGTTTAATTTTGGTGTTAATCAAGGACATCTGTACTTCCTCCGTGTTTTCGTTGAGGTGTAAGGTAACCAACTTTGTTCATCGGGGCTAATGCGTATGCTTTATCAAATCAATCAGCCAAACCTTACAACAGCAACAAGACAGCAAGGTGAACCTTTTACAGGAAAGCCTGAAAGTAAAAAGGCCGCCTCAACGGGCGGCCCTGATACCTGAATTCCCCGCAGGTACATTCAGTGCCAGCCGAAGCTGGCGTTGCGTTGCGCTCTACATACCTTGTATCAAGGCCGTAACAGCGGTTTGATTACAGCACCCCTGCGCGCAATGAGCAATGCATAAGAGGGATAGTCCTGCCTATGGCTGTGATAGGCAGATTCGAACAGGTCATTGAAACATTATAAATTTAATTTCATTATGGGTTTCACGCTATATATAAACGCCATTTGTCATTCAAATAATTCAATCACACTTTAAAGATAAAATTATCTTAATAACTCTTGAAGATATGTTTCAATAATCCAAAGCCGTGATATATTAAGATCACTTAAATTTTAAATTAAGCGAGTTATTCACACGGATTGTAAAGGGTAACTACACTCTGTCGTACTCCATGGTGTGATAACGACAGCAAACTCAACTCACTCAGGACGAAACATGGCAAACCTCTACGACCTAAAAAAATTCGATCTCAATCTGTTAGTTATCTTCGAATGCATTTACCAACATCTCAGTATCAGTAGGGCTGCCGAGACGCTTTATATCACACCATCCGCCGTCAGCCAGTCGCTGCAACGCCTGCGCGGTCAGCTTGATGACCCCCTGTTTATCCGTTCAGGGAAGGGAATTACGCCCACCACGGTAGGTACCAACTTGCATCATCATCTGGAAAAAAATCTCAATCAGCTTGAGCAGACGATCAACATGATGCATCACTCGGACATCAAGAAAAAGTTCGTTATCTATTGCACTCAAATGGTGTCTCCTGGTTCGATGCTGGAACCGTTGAAGCTTTTAATATCTGAGGAGAATTATGAGATAGAACAAAGAGATATGCTTATTTCCTCCGAATCAGCGGAAGATTTGTTGGCCTATCGTAAAGCCGATCTCATCTTCTCTATCGCACCTATCCACAATCGCTCTGTGGTCTGCACCCACTTCACTACGGTGCCGATAGCCTTAATCTGTAGAGCAGACCACCCAAGGCTCGCTGACACAGCTACAGTGGACGCGCTATACCAGGAGAAATTCACTTTTTACCAGAGTGCTCATCCGGGTGTAAAAGAGTTCCAGAGTCGGGCCAATGACGCTTTTCCGGAAAGAAATATTGCTTTTCGCACCGACTCCCTTAGCTCTCTCATCTCTATGGTCAGTTCATCTGATTTGTTAGGCTATATCCCCGTGTCGATCTATGAAACATTTAAAGAATCTTTGAAATTAAAAAGGCTTGAGCCACCGTTTGCGCTGCCTGAATTAAAGATCTATATGCTCTACGGCCGTTCATCACTGAATAGCTCTGTTTTTTCAACATTCATTGAAAAAATGCATAAGCTCTGCGTTTCTCCGCCGTCTGCGTAAAATACATTTGCATGGTGAATATAATTAAAGCGAACCGAAAAAAATGACTCCGTGAAATTAAGGATAAATAATTCCATAATATCGTTTTGATTTTCCCAAGACATTTAACACGCAGGACGCGATTAATCATGTCGAACTATAAAATCCCTTTACAGGAAAATGTTTTAGACGCTTCTGCGGAACGCATACACTGGACGCTTAACAATTTCCCCAGGGTATGCGTTTCCTTTTCCGGTGGAAAAGATTCTACCGTGATGCTGCATCTTGTTGCCCAGAAAGCACGGCAATTAAAGCGAAAAATAGACGTCATCTTTCTGGACTGGGAAGCGCAATTCTCGTCGACCATTCAGCATGTTGACGCTATGAAAACGCTCTATCGGGATGTTATCCACCAGTTCTGGTGGGTAGCGCTTCCGCTCACGACCCAGAACGCCCTGTCACAGTTTCAACCTGAATGGCAGTGCTGGGAACCCGGAACAAACTGGGTTCGCCAGCCACCAGAAGATGCCATTACCGATTATCACTATTTCGATTTTTATCAGCAGGGAATGACGTTTGAAGCCTTCGTGCGCGAGTTTGCCGAATGGTATGCGCAAAGACGTCCTGCCGCAGTCATGGTGGGGATCCGCGCCGATGAATCTTACAACCGCTTTCTGGCTATCGCGTCGGCGCGTAAGCAGCGCTTTTCTGACGATAAACCCTGGACGACCGTCGCCCCGGGTGGGCACGCCTGGTATATCTACCCACTGTACGACTGGAAAACCGCCGACATCTGGACGTGGTTCGCGAAATCAAAATGTTGCTATAACCCGTTATACGACCTGATGTACAAGGCTGGGGTGCCGCCGCGTTATATGCGCATCTGCGAACCGTTTGGTCCGGAACAGCGTCAGGGCTTATGGCTCTATCATGTCATTGAACCCGAACGCTGGGCGGCTATGTGTGAACGCGCCTGCGGCGTGCGAAGTGGAGGTATTTATGCCGGGCACGATAACCATTTTTATGGCCACCGGAAGATCCTGAAACCTGACCATCTCGGCTGGCGCGAATACGCCATGCTGCTACTCGACAGCATGCCGCAAAATACGGCGGAACATTACCGAAATAAAATCGCAATTTATCTCCACTGGTATCAAAAGCGAGGCCTGGAGGATATTCCCGATACGCAGGAGGGTGACATTGGCGCAAAAGATATCCCTTCCTGGCGACGCATTTGCAAGGTTTTACTCAACAATGACTACTGGTGCCGGGCTCTCTCATTTAGTCCAAACAAACCTAAACACTATCAACGCTACAGCGAAAGAGTGAAAGCCAAACGCAAGGAATGGGGGATTTTATGCAGCAGCAAATAATCAGAGAAATGCAGACGTACCTGCAGGCCCTTTCTGAAGAAGAGAAAATCGGCGCTATTAATGCCTTTCGCCAGGCATTACACGAAATCAGCCCTTTTAATAATCAACCCGTCGACTGCGTATTGTGGATAAAACAAACTGACATCACCGCCAATGACTACAACCCAAATAATGTCGCTCCGGCGGAGAAGCGGTTGCTCAGCAAATCACTGGAGCTGGATGGATTCACACAACCTATCGTTGTGACGGAAAATGCGCCTGAGAGCTATGAAATTGTCGATGGATTCCATCGCCATGAGCTTGGCAGTCATCGGGCTATTCTGAAGCGTCAACTTAAAGGTTACCTCCCTGTTACCTGCCTGCGTAAAGCACGCCAGGAAAAGTTCGATCGCATGGCTACAACCATTCGTCACAACCGCGCGCGTGGACGCCACCAGATCAATGCCATGTCAGAAATCGTGCGAGAACTGGTGCTTATGGGCTGGAGTGAGCAGAAAATTGGCCTGGAGTTGGGTATGGACAGCGATGAAGTGCTGCGACTGAAGCAAATCAACGGTCTGCTGGAACTCTTCGCGGACCGTCGTTTTTCAGAAGCCTGGACGGTTGAATAGTCAGAGCGAATTTAAGCGCGCAGCCGCTGCCAGCAGCGTCGACTCCTGCTTCGCAAAGCAAAGACGAATCAGTTTATGCGGGAAGGGATCGGCGCAGAACACCGACAGCGGAATGGCCGCCACGCCCACCTCTTTCGTCAGCCACTGGCAAAAACTGACATCATCCAGATCGGAAATCGCGCTGTAGTCCGCCAGCAGGAAGTAGGTGCCTTCGCATGGCAGGATCTCCAGCCGACTCTCGCTCAAGGCAGTCACAAACCGATCCCGCCGCGCACGGTAAAAAGCTGGCAGGTCCCGGTAATGTTCAGGTTCAGCGCGCAGCATATCCGCCAGCGCCAGCTGGGCGGGTGTGTTTACGGCAAACGTCAAATACTGGTGCACTTTACGCAGCTCAGCACTGATGGCGGCGGGCGCCACGCAGTACCCTACCTTCCAGCCGGTCATATGGTAGGTTTTCCCAAATGATGATACCGCGATTGCGCGCTCGCGAAGCTGCGGATGCGCCAGCACGCTGGCATGACCCTCTTCGGCAAAGCAGATGTGCTCATACACCTCGTCGCTCAGAACATAGATTTCACGTTCGGCGATGGCCTGCCACAGGGCGGCAAAATCGCTTTTCTGCCACACCGTCGCCGATGGGTTGTGTGGCGTATTCAGGATCACCAGCCGGGTTTTATCGCTCAGCAGCGCGGCAAACGCCTGCCAGTCCGGACGAAAATGCGGCGGCTGGAGCGCCACGCGTTTCACCACGCCACCGGCCAGTTCAATCGCCGGGGCGTAGCTATCGTAGCTCGGGTCAAAACAAATCACCTCATCGCCCGTACGCACCAGGGCGGTTATCGCCGCATACAGCGCTTCGGTCGCCCCTGCGGTTACCGTGATATCGCTGTTCGCGTCAGGCTTATGGCCGTATAACTCCGCCGTTTTATCCGCAATGGCTTCACGCAACGCCTGCACGCCGGTCATCGGCGCATACTGGTTGGCTCCCTGCGCAACGTGGTACGCCAGACGCTCCTGCAAATATTTCGGCCCGTCAAAATCCGGGAAACCTTGTGAGAGGTTAATGGCGTTGTGCTGCTGCGCCAGGGCGCTCATCTGCGTAAAAATCGTCGTGCCGAGATTCGGAAGTTTACTCTGCGGGATCAACGGGTTATTGCTCATTGTAGTATGCCTGCCTGTAATACTTATGTTGCTGACACTATAACACGATGTTAGTCTCTGGCAATCAAGACGCTTAGACGTCTAAATGATATAAATATTCCTGACCGAGAGGGTAAAAGGAAATGACAGACAACCTGCAACTCACACACCTGGTCGAGGCCTGCCGCTGGATTGGCGCTAAAGGCTGGGCGCCCGCTACCGGCGGCAATATGTCCGTGCGTCAGGATGAACATCTGTGCTGGCTGAGCGAATCCGGAAAAGACAAAGGCAGCCTGACCACCGCCGATTTTCTACAGGTTGAAATCGCCACCAACCGTGCGCCTTCTGGCCGTAAACCGTCGGCAGAGACCGGGCTGCATACCCTCATCTATCGCCTGTTCCCGGAGGCTAACGCCGTCCTGCACGTTCACACCGTCAATGCCACGGTGCTGTCGCGGCTGGTCAACGAGACCGAGCTGAAGATCTCCGGCTTCGAGATGCAAAAATCCCTTACCGGACAGACCACGCATCGGGATACGGTGGCCATCCCGGTGTTTGATAATGACCAGGACATCGACGCCCTCGCCTCTCGAATCGCCCATTACGCGCAGGAACGCCCGCTTAATTATGGTTTTCTTCTGCGCGGTCATGGCTTAACCTGCTGGGGACGCGACGTGGCCGAAGCCCGCCGTCATCTGGAAGGTTTAGAATTCTTATTTGAATGCGAAATGCGTTTACGACAATGGGAGAGAGTATGATTCGCGCGATTGTGACGGATATTGAAGGGACCACCAGCGATATCCGTTTTGTCCATGATGTTTTGTTCCCCTACGCGCGTGAGCGGCTGGCGGCCTTTGTGACCGCGCAGCAGTACGCCGAGCCGGTCAAATCGATTCTGGACAACCTGCGCGATGAAATCAGCACTCCGCATGCCAGCGTCAGCGATCTCATCAACGTGCTGTTTACCTTTATGGATGAAGACCGCAAATCGACGGCGCTCAAAGCCCTGCAAGGCATCATCTGGCAGGACGGTTACATCAACGGTGACTTTACCGGCCATCTCTACCCTGATGTACTGCCCGCGCTGGAAAAATGGAAGGCACAAGGGATTGATCTCTATGTTTATTCCTCTGGCTCCGTCGCCGCGCAGAAACTGTTATTTGGCTACAGCGACGAAGGTGATATTACTCATCTGTTCAGCGGCTATTTTGATACCCGCATCGGCGCCAAGCGTGAGGTGCAGTCTTATCAAAATATTGCGGCGCAAACGGGCATCGCCCCGTCGCAGATCCTGTTCCTGTCGGATATTCATCAGGAGCTGGACGCGGCTGAACAGGCGGGTTTTCGCACCCTGCAACTGATACGCGGTGAAGATGACGGCGCAAGCCATCACCATCAGATCCACCAGTTTGACGAGATTAACCCGGAGCAGATCCCTTCATGAGCGCATTGACCATTTATTCCGATAAAGACGCCAGTCATCACCTGTGGCACAGCACCGACGCCGCCGAGATTGCCCAACAGCTGAACGCTAAGGGCGTGCGCTTTGAGCGCTGGGCGGCAGACCGTGATTTAGGGCAGGATCCCGCGCCTGAAGCCGTGATTGAGGCGTATCAGCATGCAATCGACAAGCTGGTGGCAGAGAAAGGTTATCAGAGCTGGGACGTGATTAGCCTTCGCGCCGACAATCCGCAGAAAGAGGCGCTGCGCGCGAAGTTTCTCAACGAGCACACTCACGGCGAAGACGAAGTGCGCTTTTTCGTGGAAGGGGCGGGACTATTCTGCCTGCACATCGGCGATGAGGTGTATCAGGTGCTGTGCGAGAAAAACGACCTGATTTCCGTACCCGCAGGCACGCCGCACTGGTTTGACATGGGTTCAGAGCCGAACTTTACCGCCATTCGTATTTTCGACAATCCGGAAGGCTGGGTTGCCCAGTTTACGGGCGATGCAATCGCGGATGCGTATCCACGCCTGGCCTGATCTTTTCTCCCTACCCCACAAAGTAATGCGAGCACCGTGCTATCCCCTCGCCCCTCTGGGGAGAGGGTTAGGGTGAGGGGAACATACGGCTCAGGTGGTCAGTTCCATACTCAGGCATTAATTAAATACTGGCGATAATCCTCTGCACATCTGCGCCAACCAGCCTCGCCAGATGCACAAACTCCACCACGTCCAACCTACGCTCACCGTTTTCCACTTTAGCAATAAACGATTGTGGTTTTCCCAGTGCCTCCGCAAGCTGCGCCTGAGTCATCCCCTTCTCTTTACGCGCTTTCTTCAACGCATTGATAACACGCTGGTATTCATCCGAGTAAACTGAAGCCATTGTTCCGATTCCATACAAATATCCTGAAATCGAATATCCTCCCGCTGCCTTCTTATCCCAAAATAGGATAATTGAGCACGTAACGAACACATGTAAGGAGGACACAATGCAACATCAGAACTGGCACCCGGCCGATATTATCGCTGCACTAAAGAAACATGGAACAAGCCTGGCTGCGTTGTCCAGAAAGGCTGGCCTTTCCTCATCCACACTGGCAAATGCGCTTACCCGACCATGGCCTAAAGGTGAACTGCTTATCGCTCAGGCGCCAGACATTCCACCCGATGTGATATGGCCGGAAAGATACTTTGATGAAAAGGGAGAGCGAGTATTTCGTCAGATGAGGAATACCAAAAAGAGAAATCTGTCTTCAACATAATCAATGAATTCTCCCCCCTCACCCCAGCCCTCTCCCTCAAGGGAGAGGGGGTCTAAGGGCACTACCGTTTCAGCCCTTTCACATACCCCACCAGCTGATCCAACACCACGCCCCACCCTTCGTGGAAGCCCATCTGTTCATGCTGCTCGCGGATTTCCTTCGTTGGGTGACGCGCAATCGCCGTGTAGCGGGTCTTGCCCTCCCCCACATCTTCCAGCAGCAGGATCGCTGTCATAAACGGCTTTTCAGCCGGCTTCCAGCCCTCAGTATAGCCATCGGTAAAGACCAGCTTGTTCCCCGGATCGATTTCAAGAAATACGCCCCGGTTATCCATCCGCTGCCCGTCCACCTCAAACACGGTATTGAACCGCCCACCCACGCGCAGATCGAGGTCGCATTCAGTCACCTTATGGGGAGCAGGAATGAAGAAGTTTTTGATGTGCTCCGGTGTGGTCCAGCAGAGCCACAGCAGGTCGCGCGGTGCATCCACCACGCGTTCCAGTTTTAAGTCTGTTTCAGGATCGAGCGTCACGATAACGTCCTCTAAAGGGAACCCCTTACAAGGATAGTCCCACTCAGGCGAATTTCCCTTTCGCTACCTCTTCAGGGGTGACCACGCCCGTATCCAGCACCCAGCCGCTAATCAGCGAGGCGGGGGTAACGTCAAACGCCGGGTTATAGACCTGCGCCTCTTGCGGCGCCCACTGCACCGCGCCAAAGCTTCCCGCCACGCCCGTCACTTCGCTGGCCGCGCGCTGCTCAATCGGGATCGCGTCACCGTTCGGGCAGTCCCGGTCGAGGGTCGTTTGCGGGGCGGCGACGTAGAACGGAATACCGTGGAACTTCGCCAGCACCGCCAGGGAATAGGTGCCGATTTTGTTCGCCACGTCGCCGTTGGCGGCAATGCGGTCTGCCCCCACCCACACGGCATCCACCTGCCCTTTTGCCATCAGGCTGGCGGCCATGGAGTCAGTAATCAGCTGATAAGGCACGCCCAGCTCGCCCAGCTCCCATGCGGTCAGCCTGCCGCCCTGCAACAGCGGACGGGTTTCATCCACCCAGACGTTGCTGACATTCCCTGCCTGATGCGCGCGGGCAATCACACCCAGCGCCGTCCCGACGCCCGCCGTTGCCAGCCCGCCGGTATTGCAGTGGGTCAGCAGGCGGCTGCCGGGCTTCACCAGCGCGCTACCCGCTTTCGCAATCGCGTCGCAAAGCCGTTTGTCTTCATTAATCAGGCGCAGCGCTTCAGCCACCAGCGCCGGAACGAACGCTTCCTGCCACAGCGCAATCTTCATGCGGTCGAGATTGTTCATCAGGTTCACCGCCGTCGGGCGGGAGGCACGCAGGGTCTCCAGCGCCGCCGCCAGCTCGTCGCGGCCTTTACCGCTTTCCGCTAACAGCGCCAGCAGCAGGCTTGCAGAGAGACCAATTAACGGCGCGCCACGCACGCGCAGAGCGTGGATATGCCCAACCAGCGCCTCCACCGTCGAGGCATCCAGCCAGCGTTTCTCCTGCGGAAGCGCCTGCTGGTCGAGAATATAGAGCTGATTATTCGCCACCCGCAGGCTGGTCGTCTGTAATGTCTGCATGTCGTTAATTCCCTGTTGCGTTGTTGTAGCACATTGTGTCAGGATGAAATCCAGATGTATAGACGTCTACATGTCTTAATTAGCAAAACTGAGGAGCAGGCCATGTCGCAATACCGTACCTTTACCGCTCAGGACGCCGTGGAGTATGCCAGGCAGTTTGGCGGACTTGACGATCCGTCATCGCTGGTGGAGGCGCAGGAAATCGGCGACGGTAACCTCAACCTGGTCTTTAAAGTTTTCGACCGCGCGGGCGTGAGCCGCATCGTCGTTAAGCAGGCGCTGCCCTATGTGCGCTGCGTCGGCGAGTCCTGGCCGCTGACGCTGGATCGCGCTCGCCTGGAGGCGCAAACCCTGGTCGAGCATTACAAGCACAGCCCTGAGCACACGGTGAAAATCCACCACTTTGACCCGAAACTGGCGGTGATGGTGATGGAAGATCTCTCCAGCCATCGCATCTGGCGCGGCGAGCTGATTAACAACATTTACTACCCGCAGGCGGCGCGGCAGCTGGGTGAATATCTGGCTCACACCCTGTTCCACACCAGCGATTTTTATCTGCATCCGCACGAGAAAAAAGCGCAGGTGGCAAAATTCATCAACCCGGAGATGTGCGAGATCACTGAAGATCTGTTCTTTAACGATCCGTACCAGATCCACGCGCGCAACAGCTACCCGGCCGATCTGGAGAACGATGTTGCCGCCCTGCGCGACGACGCCCAGCTTAAAATCGCTGTGGCCTCCCTGAAGCACCGCTTCTTTTCGCATGCCGAAGCCCTGCTGCACGGGGACATTCACAGCGGCTCAATTTTTGTGGCCGACGGCAGCCTGAAAGCCATCGACGCCGAGTTCGGCTACTTTGGCCCGATTGGCTTTGACGTTGGCACTGCCATCGGCAACCTGCTGCTGAACTTCTGCGGCCTGCCGGGGCATCTGGGCATTCGCGATGCCGCCGCCGCGCGCGAGCAGCGCCTGACCGATATTCAGGAACTGTGGAACACCTTCGCGGAGCGCTTCCAGGCGCTGGCGAATGAGAAAACGCGCGACGCCGCGCTCAGCGCGCCGGGCTATGCCTCTGCGTTCCTGAAAAAGGTCTGGCACGATGCCATCGGATTCTGCGGCACCGAGCTGATTCGCCGCAGCGTCGGGCTTTCCCATGTGGCGGATATCGACACCATTCAGGATGAAGCGATGCGTCACGAATGCCTGCGCCACGCGATATCCCTCGGCAAGGCGCTGATTGTGATTGCTGACCGCATCGACAGCGCGGAAGAGCTGGTAGCGCGAGTGCGGCAGTACAGTTGAGAACGTTTGCCCGGTGGCGCTGCGCTTACCGGGCCTACGGGTGCAAAATGTAGGCCCGGTAAGGCGAAGCCGCCACCCGGCAAAAACTCATCCTAAATACTCAATCACCGACATCCCACCGTTATAATCCGTGCTGTAAATAATCCCCTGCGCATCCACAAACACGTCGCACGACTGGATCACCTGCGGGCGATTGGGCCGCGTATCCATCATCTTTTCCGGCGCCGCGGGCACCAGCGCCCCCGTTTCCACCGGGCGATACGGATTGGAAATGTCATACGCGCGCACGCCCGCGTTCTGGTACGTCGCGAAGATCAGCGTTGAGCTGACAAAGCTCCCCGGCCGGTTCTCGTGCAGGTTGTGCGGGCCGAAATGCGCCCCTTTCGCCACGTAGTCGGTTTCATCCGGCTGCGGGAAGGTAGAAATGCTCACCGGGTTCGACGGCTCGCGGATATCAAACAGCCAGATCAGCTTCTCGCCGTCCTGCTGGTTATCCAGCACCGCCTCGTCCAGCACCACCAGCAGGTCGCGATCCGGCAGCGGAAGCGCGGTGTGCGTCCCGCCCCCAAACGGCGGGCTCCAGTTACGGTGGCTAATGAGCTTAGGCCGGGTGCGGTCCTTCACGTCCAGCAGCGTCAGGCCACCGTCGCGCCAGCTGCCGTACGCGGTATCGCCTGCAATAATCGCATGGTGCAGGGCGTAGCGTTTGCCTTCCGGCCAGTTCGGCTGTTCGCCTTCGGCCTGATTCATCCCCGGCAGCCACCAGCGTCCCGCCACTTCAGGCTTGCGCGGGTCCGCCAGATCGATGGTCAGAAAGATGTAGTCGGTAAAGCCGTCTATCAGCGCTGAGACATACGCCCAGCGGCCACCGACATACCAGATGCGGTGAATGCCGATGCCGCTCAGCGATAAAAAGCCTATCTCGCGTGGCCTGTCCGGTGTGGAGATATCAAAGACGCGAAGCCCGGCGCTCCAGCCTTTATCCTGCACATCGCTGACGGTCTCCCCCACCTGGCGGGTGTAGTAGACCTTCTCGTCGGCAAAACGCGCATCGGCAAACAGATCCCGGGCGTTGATCACCAGCAGCAGGTCGTCATGCGCCTGGAGATGCACATTCCAGGTACCCGGCGGCGCAGGCACGTATCCTGCGGCTTTTGGTTTTTTCGGGTCGCGCACATCCACTATCGAAAAGCCCTGCGACACCATATGGCCGATATAGGCGAAACCGCGGTGTACCATCAGCTGCACGCCGTCCGGGCGACCGCCCTGATCGCTATGGCCAATCAGCCGCATATTGCGGCTGTATTCGGGAGGGGGTAATTGAGACACCTTATGCTCCTTACGCCCGGTGGCGCTGCGCTTACCGGGCCTACGGGTGCGAAATGTAGGCCGGGTAAGGCGCAGCCGCCACCCGGCTTGGTTTACTTGTTTTTAGCGGCAAGGGTCGCAAACCACGGCGCGATAAAATCTTCCGTCTGGCCCCAGCCCGGAATGATTTTCCCCAGAGACGCCACGTTCACCGCGCCCGGCTGGGCGGTCAGCAGCGCCTGCGGAATGGCCGCCGCCTTGAAATCGTAAGTGGCAGGCGTCGCTTCTCCGGCAATCTTATTGGCAATCAGGCGTACGTTGGTCGCGCCAATCAGCTTCGGATCCACCGCCACGCTCACTGCCCATGGGCTACCCGGCTCGCGCATCAGCTGTAAATCCTGGTTGGAGATGTCGATGCTGTAGAGTTTGATCTCGGTTCGGCCGTTCTCTTTCAGCGCCTTATACGCGCCCTGGCTGAAGGCATCCCAGGTACCCCAGATGGCATCGATTTTACCTTTCGGGTATTTCGCGAGGATCGCGCCCACCTTGTTGGCAGTGTCGCCCTGCACGTCAGAGGAGACCGCGCCGATGGACTCCAGCTCTTTAATCTCCGGGTACTGCTTTTGCAGTTCTTTGTAGGCCGCCTGACGGCGCTCCATCGGCGGGAAGCCCGCGACCCATAGCTTGACGATATTGGCCTTGCCGTTGAAATCTTTCGCCAGCTGGCCGAAAGAGAGGTTGGTCAGGGAGGCATCGTCCTGCTGGGTAACGGTTACGCCCGGGATCTCGCCGTTCACAGCGGTATCAAACACCGAAACTTTGATCCCGGCATCCACCGCCTTCTTCACCAGCGCGGTGGAGTACGGATCGCGCCCCTGAGAGAGAATAATCCCGTCGTATTTCTGGCTGATGGCCTGGTTAACGAAATCCTGGAATTTGGCGTCGTCCCCGTTACTTAAAAAGGTGCTGACCTTAAAGCCGAGCTTTTTCCCTTCCTGAATCGCCCCGGCAACAAACTGCGTGGTGTTGTCGTCCGAGCCCAGGTTGCGGATCACCGCAATGCGAATGGGGCCGTCATGGCTGGCAATGGCGGTCGGAACCGGCGCGGGGGTAGCCGCCAGGCCCGGCAGAGAAGTGAGTAACCCAAGAGCTACCAAAGAGAGCGCAATCTTTTTCATTTATTATCCCGTTGTGTTGTCAGCGTTTTTGTATGTAGGTAATCGCCAGCGCTACCGCGAGCACCAGCCCTTTTATAATGTCCATGGCGTAATACGGCACGGAGAGCATCACCAGCCCGTTCGACAGCACGCCGAGGATCACCGCCCCCACCAGCGTACCCAGCGCGTTCGGCTTGCCGGATCCGGCCAGCGAGAAGCCGATCCACGCCGCCGCCACCGCGTCCATCAGGTAGCCGCCGCCCGCATTCACCTGCGATGAACCAATACGCGAGGCCAGCAGAATGCCGCCCAGCCCCGCCAGCAGAGAGGCAATCACGTAGGCTGCCACTTTGTAGCGGGTGGTGCGAATGCCGGAGAGGCGCGCGGCTTCGGGGTTGCCGCCAATGGCGTACATCCGGCGTCCATGGGTGGTCAGCGACAGGCCCAGCTGTGCCAGAATCGTCACCACCAGCATGACGATCACAATGGTCGGCACCTGCCCCAGCAGGCCAAACGCCGCCGGAATGGTCCCTTCCGCCATGTCGCCGCTCGGCAGCACCATGTTCTCGGTAATCGACCCGCCGTAGCTGTAGGTCATCGCCACACCCTGGATGACAAACAGGCTGGCAAGGGTCGCGAGCATGTCCGGAATGCGCAGGATGACGATCAGAAAGGCGTTAAACAGGCCGACCAGCGTACAGAGCGCGAGGGTCAGCAGAATCGACTCGGTGGTGCCAAAGCCGTGCCAGACGAAAAGCGAAATCACCAGCGCGTTCGCCAGCGACGCGGTAGATCCCACGGAGAGATCGAACCCGCCGACGGTCAGCGAAATAGAGACGCCAACGGCAATCACCGTCACGATGGCAATCGAGCGCAGAATGTTGATTATGTTGTTCGGGTCGAGGAAGCTGTCCGACGCCAGGCCAAACACCGCCACCAGCGCGACGACGGTCAGCAGCATGCCCCACTTATAAAGAAAATCGAAAATCTGCTGACGGCCAGACGCCGCCGTGGTCACTGAAAGGGCCTTGCTCACGACGCCGTGCCTCCGGTTGAATAATAAAGTAGTGTTTCTTCCCGGGCCTCTGCCCCGGCGATTTCCGCCACGATGCGCCCGTCCCACAGCACGCAGATGCGGTCGCACAGACCGACCAGCTCGGCAAATTCACCCGAGGCGTAAATCACCCCTTTGCCCTCGCGCGCCAGGCCGTCTATCAGTTGAAACAGATCGGTTTTGGCCTTCACGTCCACGCCTTTGGTCGGCTCGTCGAATATCAGCACGCTGGCGTCATTGCGCAGCCATTTCCCGATGGCGACCTTCTGCTGGTTACCGCCGGAAAGCCGACGCAGCACCTGCCCCGGCCCGCGCGTGCGCACGCCGACGCGGGCAATCACCTCTTCCGCCCAGCGCCACGCCTGACGATGACCAAACAGGCTCCAGCGCGAGAAGCTGTTATCGGCGCACACGGCAAGGTTCATGCTCACCGGCTCGTCGATAAAAATGCCCTCTTTGCGCCGCTCCTCCGGCACCAGCGCCAGACCGCGTAGCACCGAGTCTGCCGGATCGCGCGGTTTCCAGGCCTGATGGTTCAGCTCGCCGCGCGCCACGCGGCTTTTGCTGGCGCCAAACAGCGCCTTGCAGAGTTCCGTTTTCCCCGCCCCCGCCAGCCCGGCAATGCCGAGGATTTCACCTTTGCGCAGATGCAGGGAGATATCTTTCAGCAGCGCGTCGTCGTGCAGGCCTTCCACCCGCAGCAGCATCTCTTCACCGTGCGGCGGTCGCGGGGGCGGATAGATATCGCTCAGCTCGTGGCCGAGCATCTTCTCGACGATCTCCTCTCCGCTCAGATCCGCCATCGGGCCGGACTCAATCAGCCTGCCGTCGCGCAGCACCGTCAGGGTGTCGCAGATGGCCTTCAGCTCGTGAATGCGGTGAGAAATAAACACCACGCCAATGCCCTGCTGTTGCAGACGTCTTACTACCGCAAACAGACGCTCGCTTTCGTGCGCGTCCAGCGGCGCGGTGGGCTCATCGAGAATGAGAAAACGGCAGTGGTGCGAGAGCGCCCGCGCCAGCAAAATCTGCTGCTTTTCAGCCAGCCTGCAGCTGTCGATGGAACGGCGAACGTCCAGCGAAACATCCAGCTGCGCCAGCGCCTGCCGCGCCTGCTGACGAATCGCGCGCCAGCTGTAGCGGTGTCCCGGCTGCGCCAGCTGGTCGAGCATAATGTTCTCCGCAATGCTCAGCCCGGGGATCAGCGCCACGTCCACCTCCTGCTGCACAAGGTGGATACCCAGCCGTTTGGCGTCCAGCGGCTCGCGGATGCTTACCGGCTGGTTGTTAATGCAGATTTCGCCTTCATAACGATCGTGCGTGCCGCACAGCACCGCCATCAACGTCGATTTTCCCGCGCCGTTGGCGCCGGTCAGCGCATGCACCGACCCGCCATTCAGGGTGAAATCCACGCGCGACAGGGCCTGAAAGCCGGAAAAGGCCAGGCTGATACCGCGCATCTCAAGGCGACTGGAAACCATCCGCGTAAATCCTTCATTACTCTTCTGATTTAGCGAATTTTTCACAGCTCCGGTTGACTGACAACGACGGAAAAGGCATAAGATAAAGCGAAATATTATTAGCCATCCGGATGTCCAGACATAACATCGGGTTAGCGCTTGCTAAAAAAGGACAACTTCATGAGCAACACCGATATCCGCGTCGTGCCCGGCCCGGCGAACTACTTCTCTCATCCGGGAAGCCTTGCGCACCTGGATGATTTCTTTACTCCGGAACAGCTTTCCCGCGCGGTGTGGATCTACGGCGAGCGGGCTATCGAGGGCGCACGCCCTTATCTGCCGGAGAGTTTTAACGCGACGGGGGCAAAACATCTGCTGTTTAAGGGCCATTGCAGCGAGCGTGACGTCACTCATCTGGTGAACGCGTCGGGTGGTGAAGCCAGCGTGGTGATTGGCGTGGGCGGCGGTGCGGTAATGGATACCGTCAAGGCCGTGGCGCGTCGTCTGGGCGTGCCGTTCGTGGGCATTCCCACCATCGCCGCCACCTGCGCGGCGTGGACCCCGCTCTCCGTGTGGTACAACGATGCCGGGCAGGCGCTACAGTTTGAGATTTTTGACGACGCCAACTATCTGGTGCTGGTGGAGCCGCAAATCATCCTTAACGCCCCGGCGGAATACCTGTTGGCAGGCATCGGCGATACGCTGGCGAAGTGGTACGAAGCGGCGGTACTCGCCCCTGAACCGGAAAACCTGCCGCTGACCGTGCGTCTTGGCCTGAACGGTGCGCTGGCGATCCGCGACGTGTTGCTGGAGCGCAGCGAAGAGGCGCTGGCCGACCAGCAGCGCGGCGACCAGACGCAGGCGTTTCGGGACGTGGTGGACGCCGTTATCGCCGGTGGCGGTATGGTCGGCGGTCTGGGCGAACGCTATACCCGCGTGGCGGCGGCACATGCGGTGCACAACGGCTTAACCGTGCTGCCGCAGACGGAAAAATACCTCCACGGCACCAAGGTGGCCTACGGCATTCTGGTGCAGAGCGCCCTGCTCGGTCAGGAGGACGTGCTGGCGCAGCTGGTGGCGGCATACCAGCGTTTTAACCTGCCGACCACGCTTCGCGCGCTGGAGGTCGATATCCATAACCGCGACGAGCTGGACAAGGTCATTGCTCACACCCTGCGCCCGGTGGAGTCTATTCACTTTTTACCGATTACGTTAAGCCCTGACGTTCTGCGCGCCGCGTTTGAGAAGGTGGAATCCTTCAGCCGTTAATCGCGCCGACGGGCTATACCTAATGATGATTCTCTCCACTCTTACAACGAGGTCATCATGCAGATCGATTTAACAGGTAAAAAGGCGCTGGTCACCGGCGCCAGTCGTGGGCTGGGTCGGGCGATTGCGCTGTCGCTGGCACGCGCCGGTGCCGATGTGGTTATCACCTACGAAAAATCCGTCGATAAAGCCCAGCAGGTCGTCGATGAAATCAACGCGCTGGGGCGACACGGCGAGGCGATTCAGGCCGACAGCGCCAGCGCGCAGGCGATTCAGGATGCGGTCACGCAGGCGGCGCGCTCCCTCGGCGGGCTGGATATTCTGGTCAATAACGCCGGGATTGCACGCGGCGGCCCGCTGGAGTCCATGACCCTGGCGGACATCGACGCTCTGATCAACGTCAATATCCGCGGCGTGGTGATCGCCATTCAGGAAGCGCTGGTGCATATGTCTGACGGCGGACGCATCATCAACATCGGCAGCTGTCTGGCGAACCGCGTGGCGCAGCCGGGGATCGCCGTCTACTCGATGACCAAATCGGCCCTAAACTCCCTTACCCGGGGTCTGGCCCGCGATTTAGGCCCGCGCGGCATTACCGTCAACCTGGTTCATCCCGGCCCGACCAACAGCGATATGAACCCGGAAGACGGCGAGCAGGCGGAAGCCCAGCGCCGGATGATCGCGCTTGGTCATTACGGCCAGCCGGAGGATATCGCAGCGGCGGTCACCTTCCTCGCCAGCCCGGCTGCGGGGCAAATTTCCGGCACCGGTCTGGATGTGGACGGCGGTCTGAACGCCTGATCGCAAATTTACTGTATGCCTCTGTCGCCCGGCAGAGGCCTGTTCGAGTCGCCTCGACGATTCGCGTTTTGCCGCTTTCTCGCGGTTTTTCTCCGCTCTACAGTACCCCATAAGAAATTCGGAATTTATCTAATAGTCTTATTATTTCCTTATGTTTTGTGTGGGCGTACAGTGGAGGTACGGATGAAGATTGTCTGGTCTAAAACAGCAGAGAAGCAGTTTTCTAAAATCGATCCTCGATATCAGAACCGCATTAAATTCAGGCTGGAGAAGATGGACGATAAAACATCACCTGTCGCGGATATCAAGAAATTATCTTCTCCCGAAAACCACTACAGGTTGCGATTAGGTGATTACAGGGTCATTTACACCTTCGGGGATCCGCCGGGTGATATCTGCTACGTAGTGGCAGTAAAACGCCGGACAACCACTACCTACCTTCATGAGGAGCATACGGAATATGACTATTCAGTTCATCAAGGATGAAGAAGGAAAAAAACAGTATGTTGTCATACCCTACGGTGAATATTTTCGCATGCGTTTAGCCATGCTTGAGTACGATGACGATGATGAAAACGACTGGGAAGACATCCCTTACGAATCAGACATCTACGATAACGTAGGTTTACCGGGTGAAGTGTGCGACATCATGCATAACGAGAACGTCAGCCTACAGGCCGCCTGGCGCATTTTAAGCGGTATGTCCCAGCAGGAGGTGGCGGAGAAGCTTGGCATCAGTCAGTCCGCCGTGTCACAGCTGGAGGCACTGGACTCCCGACCGCAAAAGCGCACCCGCGAAAAGCTGGCGGCAATTTACGGCTGTAAACAGGAGCAGATCAGCCTCTATTTACCAAAAGAGGGTTAACAGCACTTCGCCCCGCCCTTGGCGCCGTAGCGGGCGTCCTGGCGGTCGCGGAAAAATTCTTCGTAGGTCATTGGCGTCTGATCCGGGTGGTTGACGCGCATATGCTCGACGTAGTTGTCGTAATCCGGCACGCCAATCATCATTTTTGCGGCCTGGCCCAGGTATTTACCTGCTTTGGAAAGGGTGTCGAACATAGTCAGTTTCTCGTTTGTTTCCCTCACCCCGGCCCTCTCCCGGAGGGAGAGGGAGGATAAGAAATGTAGGCCGGGTAAGGCGAAGCCGCCACCCGGCACACGGGTTAATGCGCCCCTTTCGCCTGGGTGACAATCTCGTCCAGGTTCTCAGGCATTGGCTCATACGGCGTCTCTTTCGCCGTTGGCGTGTCGACTTTCAACGCCGCCAGCGCGGTTTTCAGAGAATACAACGCCAGCACCACAACCACCACCATAAAGAAGATGGTCAGCCCGGCGTCCAGACGGTTGTTAAACACCAGCTGCGACAGCTGAGATTCGGTGTACTGCGCCGGGATCTTGCCGCTGTCGATCATCGCCTGGAACTTGTTGGCAATGGCCAGGAAGCCCACCTTGTTGTCCGGGCTGAAGGCTTTCTGCCAGCCTGCTGTCAGGGTACAGATCAGCAGCCACGCCGTTGGCACCAGCGCCACCCATGCGTAACGCTGGCGCTTCATCTTGAACAGGACTACGGCACAAAGCATCAGCGCCATGCCCGCCAGCATCTGGTTGGCGATACCGAACAGCGGCCACAGGGTGTTAATCCCGCCCAGCGGATCGACCACGCCCTGATGCAGGAAGTAGCCCCACGCCAGCACGCACAGTGCCGTCGCCAGCAGGTTAGCCGGGAGTGAATCGGTACGTTTCAGATTCGGGGAGATCACCCCCAGCAGATCCTGCAACATAAAGCGCGCCGCGCGCGTACCGGCATCCACCGCCGTCAGGATAAACAGCGCCTCGAACAGAATGGCGAAGTGATACCAGAACGAGACATCCATCAGCCCGCCCAGCGCACCGTGCAGGATGTAGGCCATACCCACCGCCAGCGTCGGCGCCCCGCCCGCACGGGAGATAATCGACTGCTCGCCGACCTCGTTAGCGATATGCGTCAACGTTTCAGGGGTAATCGCAAAGCCCCAGCCGCTCACCACCTGCGCAGCAGAGGCGACCACGTCAACAGTGCCGGCCGGGGCCAGTACCGCCATCGGGCTGTTCATCGCGAAGTACACGCCCGGGTCGATAATACAGGCCGAGACAAGCGCCATAATCGCCACGAAGGATTCCATCAGCATGCCGCCATAGCCAATCAGGCAGGCCTGATTTTCATTCGCCAGCATCTTCGGCGTGGTCCCGGAGGCGATAAGCGCATGGAAGCCAGACACTGCCCCACAGGCGATGGTGATAAACAGGAACGGGAACAGATTGCCGGTCCAGACCGGGCCGGTGCCGTCAATGAATTTGGTCAGGGCAGGCATGGTCAGGGTCGGGCGCATAATCAGAATGCCGATCGCCAGCCCGACGATGGTACCAATTTTCAGGAACGTAGAGAGGTAGTCACGCGGGGCCAGCAGGAGCCATACCGGCAGCACCGCCGCCACGAAGCCGTAGCCCACCAGCATCCAGGTCAGCTGCACGCCGGTGAAGTCGAAGAACGGTGCCCAGGTCGGGCTTTCCGCCACCCAGCCACCGGAGATAATAGCAAACACCAGGAACACCAGGCCAATGACTGAAACTTCACCAATGCGTCCCGGACGCAGATAGCGAATGTAGATCCCCATGAACAGCGCCAGCGGAATGGTGAAGGCGACGGTATAGGTTCCCCACGGGCTGTGGGTCAAGGCTTTCACCACAATCATCGCCAGTACCGCGAGGATGATGACCATGATCATAAAGGTCGCCACCAGCGCAATCACCCCGGCAGTTGCCCCCATCTCCTCTTTCACCAGCTCACCCAGCGAACGACCGTCGCGACGGGTGGAGACGAACAGCACCATGAAGTCCTGCACCGCGCCCGCCAGCACCACCCCCGCGAGGATCCAGATCATCCCCGGCAGATAGCCCATCTGCGCCGCCAGTACCGGCCCCACCAGCGGGCCTGCCCCGGCAATCGCCGCGAAATGGTGACCGAACAGCACTTTTTTATCGGTCGGCACGTAGTCCAGACCATCGTTATGACGCACGGCCGGCGTCATGCGCGTGCCGTCTACGCCCAGTACCGTCTTCGCGATATAACGGCCATAAAAACGGTATGCGATCAGATAAATGCAGACGGAGGCGACCACGATCCAGAGCGCATTTATCTGCTCCCCCCGGTTGAGGGCGATGTAGCCCAGGGCAAAGGCTCCCACAACGGAGAGCCCTGCCCATATAAGGTATTTCCCTGAGTTGTTCATAATGGTTATCCGTTGTTGTGAAACAGTGAGATGTTACATTTTGTTTCTAGAACAACGGATAAAATTTAACAACTTTGAAACGCAATAATGCGTGGTCAAACCAGACATTTACACCACATTGTTAAGCCGATCACTTTCGTAGCGTCACCGTTCACACTTTTACCTTTTTCGGCCAGACACCGCCTTACGGAATGATTTGTATCATTTTTTTTGGCCATAACCTCGCCAGAATGATCCTGCGCAATCGCGTGCATACAAGGAAAAGGATATGAACAGTTCAGTACCTCAGGATAGTCAGGTCGGGCCGGGCGCGTACTTCGCGCTGGCGTTTGCAGCCGTTTTCTTCTCGGGTCTGTTAGGCGGACAAGAGTGGTACGGCGTCTTTGATTTCACCACCCTCAACGGCGCATTTGGCAAAGTGGTCAGCAAAGCCAGTCTGGATGACGGTACGTTAACCACAGCCAGCAGCACCTTTCGCGGCACCGGCGGCAGCGGCGCGATGGACGGGTTTCTCTTCGCGCTCGGTTTAATTCCCGCGGTGATGTTCGCCCTGGGGATGATCAACGTGCTGGAGCACTATGGCGCCCTGCGTGCCGCGCGAAAACTCTTAACTCCTCTGCTGCGCCCGCTATTGGGGATCCCTGGCACCACCGGGCTGGCGCTGATTGGCAGCCTGCAAAGTACCGACGTGGGCGCGTCGCTTACCCGTAATCTCTCTGATGAAGGGCAAATCAGCGAAAAAGAGAAAGACGTTTTCGCCATGTTCCAGTTCTCCGCCGGGGCGATGATCACCAACTTTTTCTCTTCCGGGGCGATCCTCTTCACGCTGCTCGCCGTTGACGGCACGGCGGCGGTGCCCACCTCCATCGGGGCCTGTATCGCGGTGATGTTTATCATGAAAATTGTCGGCGCCAATCTGCTGCGCCTGATCCTGACGTTTACCCATAAAGGAGACGCCGCATGAGTGCCTCACAGTCCAATCCCGTCATTACCGATGTGTTTATCGAAGGCGCGCGCAAAGGCTGGAGCATTGCCACCAGCAGCACGCTGCCCAACGTGGTGATGGCCTTTATCATCATCAAGGCGCTGGAAATTACCGGCGCGCTGAAAGGGCTGGGCACGATCTTCTCTCCGCTGATGGGCCTGTTTGGCCTGCCGGGCGAAGCGGCCGCCGTGCTGATTGGCGGCTGGATGTCGATGGGCGGCGGGATCGGCGTTGCCATCGGCCTGTTTGATAAAGGCATCCTCACCGGCGAGCACCTGGCGATCCTGGCGCCCGCCATCTACCTGATGGGCTCGCAGGTGCAGTACCTGGGCCGCATTCTGGGGGTGATTGGCACCCGCGCCAAACGTATTCCGCTGATGATCGCCCTCTCGGTGGTCAACGCTTTCTTAGCCATGCTGCTGATGCGCATTATTCTCTGAACAGGACGTGAACATGAATCTTGACCATTATATCGAAGAGCTGAAAACCCTGGTGAACGTAGACTGCGGCACCCAGACGATTGACGGCGTCGCCGCTGTTGCAGGCATCATGCAGCAACTGTGGCAGCGCGAAGGCTGGCATACGGAGCAAGTGAACCTGGGCGACAAGGTGGGCCCCGCCGTCTTCGTCAGTAACAAGCCGCAGGCGGAACGGTTCGACGTGCTGCTGGTCGGGCATCTGGATACCGTATTTCCCGCCGGCACCGTGGCCGCGCGTCCGCTGAGCGAGGATGAAACCCGCCTGTACGGCCCCGGCGTCTCGGATATGAAGAGCGGACTTCTGAATATTTTGTGGGCAATGCGCGCGCTTGACGCCGCAGACAACGATCGTCTCGCGATTGCCGTTGCGATGAACCCGGACGAAGAGACCGGATCTGTCCATTCCCATGAGTGGATTGGCGAGCTGGCTAAGCGTTCCCGCTGCGTGCTGGTGTGCGAAGCCGCCCGCGCCGACGGTTCGCTGGTGAAAGCGCGTAAAGGGATGGCGGGCTATCACCTCACCTTTAGCGGCGTGGCGGCACACGCGGGCAATGACCCGGAAAAAGGCCGCTCGGCGATCACCGCGCTGGCAAAGAGCGTTATCGCCATCAATGCGCTGACGGACTGGGATCGCGGCACTACACTTAACGTCGGCGTGATTCAGGGCGGCAGCGCGGCGAACGTGGTCGCGGACAGCGCTGTGGCAGAACTGGACGTTCGCTTCTGGGAAAACGACGAGTATGACCGGGTGAACCAGGCGCTGGAGTTGTTATGTGAACAAGGTTTTTTAGACGGCGTGACCACCACGCTGACGCGGGTTAATCACAAACCGGCGATGGCCGCGAGCGACGCGACGCAGGCGCTGATGCAGCAGGTTGAAGCGGCGGGTAAAGCGGAAGGCATCGACATTACCTGGCAGGCAGTCGGCGGCGGCAGCGACGCCAACCACACCGCCGCGCTCGGCATCCCCACGCTTGACGGCTTCGGGTCGGTTGGCGCCGGGTTCCACAGCCCGGCGGAATGGCTGGATAAAGCGTCCATTGCGCCGCGAATTCGGCTGTTGAAGCGGGTGGTATCGATGTTGTAACAACCGCCCGGTGGCGCTTCGCTTACCGGGTCTGCATGTTTCGTAGGCCGGGTAAGGCGAAGCCGCCACCCGGCACTCCCGCCGCACAATCTAACCCAGCACCATCGTACTCAACCGACACGTACAGCACCGCCGCCCCTGCTCGTCGAACACCACAATCTCCCAGCTCTGACTGGAGCGGCCCAGATGCAGCGGCTGACATACGCCGCGCACCTTACCGTGAGAGACCGCGCGGTGGTGCGTAGCGTTCAGTTCCGTGCCCACCACATTCTGCCCGTCGCGGGTCATCAGAAAACCGGCCATCGACCCCAGCGTTTCCGCCAGCGCCGCCGACGCACCGCCGTGCAGCAGGCCAAACGGCTGGTGGGTGCGCGCATCCACCGGCATCTCCGCTTCCAGCGTATCGTCCCCGAGGCGGGTATAGACGATGCCAAGGTGTTCCACCATCGTGTTCTGGCTAGTGGCATTCAGTTCGTCGAGGGATAAATGACGTTTCCAGATCATTACGCCCCCAGCGTGGAGCCGCCGTCCACCACGATATCCTGCAAGGTGATATGGCTGGCGGCATCGGATGCCAGGAACAGCACGGTCGCGGCAATCTCCTGCGGACGGGCAATTTTACCGAGCGGAATGCCGAGTTTGAACTGCTCGCCGAAGCCGCGAATGCGCCGCTGTTCCGCATCATCGCTGGTCCACAACGTGCGCTGCATGTCGGTATCCGTAGAACCCGGCGACACCAGGTTACAGCGTACGCCGCTGCCCGCCAGCTCCAGCCCGACGGTCAGCGCCAGGCTTTTCAGCGCCGCTTTCGACGCGCCGTAGGCGCTCATGCCGATGCGCGGCGTGTGCGCCGCGTCAGAGGCCACCGTCACAATCGCCCCACCCTGCTGACGACGGAACTGGCCCATCGTCTGCTGGAACAGGTTGAACGCGCCGCCGACGTTGACCGCAAAGGTCTGCTGCCAGTCCTCCTGCGAAAGCTGATCCGTCGCGCCCATACGCAGAATGCCCGCCGCGTTAACCAGCACGTCGAGCCGCTCAAGGCTGCTGAGCAAACGCCTGCAGACATCACTCGCCTGCGCCGCATCCGCCACGTCCAGCGTTTCGGTGGCAAACGGATATTCGCCGTGAGGGAAAGCCAGATCGAACCCGGTCACCTGCGCCCCGGCCTCCACAAATGCCAGCGCGGTCGCATAGCCAATGCCCTTACCCGCGCCCGTCACCCAGACGGTTTTACCGGTAAAATCAAAAGCCATCACTTCACCTCGCGGGAGAGCAGCGCCCACCAGGCATCGAGGGTCGGATTTTTTGCCAGCATCACGAAATCAATGTCGCCGTGCACTTTGCGCCAGCGGGCGGCCAGCGCCATCATCCGTACTGAATCCAGACCGTAGTCGATCAGGTTTTCATCATCCATCGGCTCGTCGGACTCGTCCAGCAGCGGCAGGATCAGCTCACGCAGCGCGGCTTTCGTTGCCGGAACAGACGGCAGCAGCTCGTCGGTCATCACCACGCGGCCCGAACGTCCTGCCACGTATTTCAGCGACATCAGGTGCTCGTCGCGGGTGAAATCCGCCAGCGCGTCGGCGATAAAGAACGGTTTGATGTCGCGCATAAAGGCGTCGGTGGCGGTGGTCATGCAGCCGATGTGGGCGTACACGCCGGTGATCAAAAGCTGGTTGCGGCCGGTCTCTTTCAGCATCTGCTCCAGCGGGGAGCGGTGGAACGCGCTGTAGCGCCACTTCACCAGCACGGTGTCCGCTTCGTCCGGGGTCAGCTCAGCGACGATGCGCTGCTGCTCCGGCGAGCGAGTCAGACCCGGCCCCCACATATCGTTCAGCAGGGCGCGGTCTTCATCGCTCTGATCTTTCGGCTGCGCAGTGTAGTACACCGGAATATTGTGCTCTTTGCAGTACGCGCGCAGTTTAGCGATGTTCGCCACTACCTGCTGCATCATGTCGCTATTTTCGCCCCAGAAATTCAGGAAGTACTCCTGCATATCGTGGATCAGCAGCGCGGCGCGCTCCGGCTCAAACGCCCAGCTTACTTTACTGGTCGGCAGTTCGGCGGCGGTTGGCAGCGCATATGCGGTTAATTTTGGAATAGCCATTCTCTGTTCCTCAGCCCCGGGCGCGTTCAGCAAGCCACAGGCGCAACTGTTTCTTATCAACTTTGCCGACCGGCGTGAGCGGAAGCGCATCCACGCTCTCCACGCGGTCCGGCAGCTTAAATTCGGCAACGCCCTGCTCGCGCAGGAAGCGGCGCACCTCCACCGCGCGCAGCGGCTGTTTCACCACCAGGTACGCGCAGCTTTTTTCGCCCAGCAGGCTGTCCACCATGCTCACCAGCGCGGCGTGGATCACCGCGTCGTGGCGCAGCAGCAGGTTTTCGATCTCTTCGGCGGCGATTTTCTCGCCACCGCGGTTGATCTGATCTTTCTCGCGCCCCTGCACGGTGATGTAACCCTGCTCATCGATGGCGATCAGATCGCCCGAGCAGTAGAAGCCGTTAGCATCGAAGGCGCTGGCGTTGTGGTCCGGGCTGTTGAAATAGCCGCGGAAGGTGTAAGGGCCGCGCGTCATCAGACGCCCGACCTCCCCGCGCGGCAGCGGGTTGCCGTCCTCGTCCGCCACCCACACTTCATCGTCCGGGCACATCGGGCGGCCCTGGGTATTGATGATGCGCTCCGGCGCATCGTCGAGGGCGGTATAGTTCACCAGCCCTTCCGCCATGCCAAACACCTGCTGAAGCTGGCAGCCAATTTCCGCCGGAATGCGCGCCGCAAGCGTGGCGGAGAGGCGCGCGCCGCCCACCTGGAGCAGCCTGAGGGATTTCAGCTGGGCGTTCCCCGCGCCGTCGGCAATCGCCTGCAACCACAGACTGACCGCGGGTGGCACCAGCGAGGTGACGTTTATCTGATGCTGCTCAATCAGCGGGAAGCAGAGCGTGGCGCTCGGATCGTTCGCCAGCACCACGCAGCCACCCGCCGTGAAAACGCCTAACGATCCTGGCGAGCTCATGGCGTAGTTATGCGCCGCGGGAAGGGCGTTCAGATAGCGGGTGTGCGCAGTGATACCGCAGATTTCGTTGCTGCGACGGATGCTGTAGTCGTAATCGTTATGCGTGCGCGGGATCAGCTTCGGCGTGCCGGTGCTGCCGCCGGAGAGCTGGAAGAACGCCACTTCGTCGGCGGGCGTCGGGTTCGGGATGAAATTGTCCGCCGGGCGCGCAATCGCCGCCTCCAGCGCATGTTCGCCCTTATCGCCACGCAGCAGCACAACGCGTACCGAGCGATGCGCATCCACAAAGGTGTTGAGAAAATCATCGCCTGAGAACAGCGCGTGGTCGCGATCGGCAATCAGCACGGCGGGTTTGATCTGCTCCGCGTAGGCGTTGAGTTCACTGCGCTGATGGCTAAAGAGCGCGTTGACCGGCGCGACGCCGATTTGTAGTAGCGCGAAGAAGGTGATGTAGAACTCGGCCACGTTGCCAAGCTGCACCAGCGCGGTCTCACCGCGATGCAGTCCCTGCGCCTGAAGGGAGGACGCCAGATTCGTCACCGCCTGATTAAACGCGCGGTAGGTGATGCGGCGTTCGCCGTCAATTATCGCGACCGTATCGCTGTCCGCATGGTCCGTCAGGATGTGGGTCAGCGGCAGATCCTGCCAGTAGCCTTTTTCACGGTAGCGGCGGGCAAACTCCTCAGGCCAGCGGGTAAAAGGGATGGTCATGAGTATTCCTTAGTGCAAACCAAACACGTTGAGCATGGTGGAGAGCTTCACGCCCGTCTCGCGCCACTCGCCGACCGGGGAGGAGGCAGGCACAATGCCCGCACCGGCAAACAGGCGAACGGTATTTTGATGCAGCCGCGCGCAGCGGATAGTTACCACCCACTCGCCGTTACCTTCGCTGTCGCACCAGCCGACGATGCCGCCGAACAGCTCGCGGTCGAACGGCTCCAGCTCGGCAATCAGCTCTTTTGCCGCCTGATGCGGGAAGCCGCTCAGCGCGGGCGTCGGGTGCAGCAGGCAGGCCAGCGTCAGGGCGTTCTCGTTTTCACGTGCCTCACCTTCTACCGGCGTGGCCAGATGCCACAGCGTCGGGGTGGTGATGAGCTGCGGGGAAGCTGGCATGCTCAGATGATGGCTACGCGGTTCCAGAATGGTTTTCATTGCCTGCGTGACCAGATCGTGCTCGTGGCGGTCTTTTTCGGAGGCCAGCAGCTTAGTGCCCGCTTCGCGATCCAGCACATCGTCCGGCTGACGGCGCGCAGAGCCTGCCAGCGGCAGCGAGCTAAAGTGCGCGCCCTCTTTGCGCAGCAGCAGTTCCGGGCTGGCGCCCAGCAGCACGCCGCCGTCTTCCAGCGGTACGTGGAAGTTAAAGCTCGCCGGGTTCTGGGCGATAAGACGCTCCATCAGCGCGCTGCTATCGATCTGTTTGTCGGTAGCGATATCAATCAGGCGCGACAGCACCACCTTATTCACCTGCGGCGTGGCGGTGAGCGACGCGGCGCGAGCAACCATCTCCTCGAAAACCGGCTGCGACGGGATCTCGGTGCGCTGTTGCACGTTCAGCGTCTGCGCGCCGGAGGCATAACGTGCGGACTGCTGACGCGCCGGGCGGGAGAAGGTTTGCCAGCGTTGCGGAATAAACAGCGATGACGGTTTGCGGGTATCGAAGGGGATCGCCCCTACCATCACCGGATGGGCAATGCCGCTGTTTTTCGCATTCCGGAAAGCCTGAGCTAATTTCTGCTGAAAGGGACCCGCCGGATCGTCACCGCCGACGGCGGGTTCAGAAAAACGGGCAAAACAGCCGGACGTGGTAAAACTGCGGTAAGGCGACATAAAGAAAAAGCTGTCTGATTGCAGCGTTGTCGCGGTGTGCTGAACTTCCTCAGCCAGGGACGTGTCCATATCATCCTCCTTAAAATGATAAAAGAAGCAATAATGATTATCATTTATATTTTCGTCGGCTAACCTAATCCCACATCGCCCCGCTGTCAACCGTCGGGCAAATAACTTGTGCGACAAACGCTTGCATCCCTTCCCTACAGCCCTGAAAATGAGAAGCATTATCTTCAATAAAATCAGGATGCCGCTCTGTGAAAATCGCTGCCGTTTGCCGCAATGCCCTTCTTTTAACAGGACTTTTTGTTTTAGGACTAACCTCAGCCGTCGCCGCCGACTGGCCGCGCCAGGTCACCGACAGCCGCGGCGTTCACACGCTTGAGAGCAAACCGACGCGCATTGTCTCCACCAGCGTGACCTTAACCGGCTCCCTGCTGGCCATTGACGCGCCGGTCATTGCCAGCGGCGCGACCACGCCAAACAACCGCGTGGCGGATGCGCAGGGCTTCCTGCGTCAGTGGGGCGATATCGCCAAACAGCGTAAGGTTGCCCGGCTGTACATCGGCGAGCCGAGCGCCGAAGCCGTCGCGGCCCAGATGCCGGACCTGATTTTGATCAGCGCCACCGGCGGGGATTCCGCGCTGGCGCTCTACGATCAGCTTTCCGCCATCGCGCCGACGCTTATCATTAACTACGACGACAAAAGCTGGCAGGAACTGCTGACCCAACTGGGGACGATCACCGGGCAGGAGACACAGGCCGCAGAGCGCATCGCTGCCTTCGACAAACAGCTCGCCCAGGTGAAACAGCAGATGAAGCTGCCGCCACAGCCGGTGAACGCCATCGTCTACACCGCCGCGGCGCACACGGCGAACCTGTGGACGACAGACTCCGCGCAGGGCAAGCTTTTGCACCAGTTGGGCTTTACGCTGGCCGACGTGCCTGCCGGGTTGCACACCTCAAAAAGTCAGGGCAAACGCCACGACATTATCCAGTTAGGGGGTGAAAACCTGGCGACGGGGCTGAACGGCGAAGGGCTGTTCGTGTTTGCCGGCGATCAGAAAGACGTGGACGCGATTTACGCCAACCCGCTGCTGGCGCATCTGCCGTCGGTGAAGAACAAGCGCGTCTGGGCATTAGGAACCGAGACGTTCCGCCTGGATTATTACAGCGCGATGTTGGTGTTGCAGCGTTTGAATTCAATTTTTAAATAAGTGGCACGTTCCCCGTAGGCCCGGTAAGCGCAGCGCCACCGGGCGTTTTGTCGGGTGGCGGCTACGCCTTACCCGACCTACAGGGTCTGCCTGAACCGACGCAACTCCACCAGAACCGCCAGTAAAATCACGCCAACAACGGCTAACACAAACCCGCTGCTGCTCGCCGACGCCACCGGGGTCATTATCGCCCCCAGCCCGCCGAGGATCGCCGCGCCAATCGCATCGCCCGTGACGTTCTGCGCCGTCCACAGGCCGTTAATGCGCCCGAGCATCCCTTCCGGCGTCTGGGTCTGGATCAGGGTGTACTGTAAAAGAGAGCTGACCGCGCTCAGCCAGCCGAAAATCACCAGACACATCACCCCCAGCGCCCACACCGGCATCAGGCTAAAGAAACCAATGGCGATAAACGAGGCCAGCGTCGCCACCAGCATGATCAACCCCGGCCTCGCGCTCTGCGCCAGGTTGCCGCTGGTCAGCGCCCCGAAGGCCGCACCGAGCGGAATGGCGGCGTACAGCACGCCAATCTCTGAGGCGCTCATCTGCCACTCACCCGCCAGCGCCGGATACAGCACGCGCACGGCGCTCGCCATCGTCAGCAGGCCGCCGAGCAGCGCAATCCCGCCAATCAATGGGTTGCTGAACAGGAAACGAATCGCGGCCATCAGGGACTTCAGCGGATGCTCGCGCGGCTGCGGCGGGGGTGGCAGGAGCGGCAGACGCAGTAGCGTCAGGGTGGTAATAAACGTTCCCGCCGCGGCAAGGCCGTAGTTCCACGCCACGTTGCCGGTCGCCAGCAACAGACCGCCCACCATCGGCGAAATCACCGAGCCGAGACGTACGGTGAGCATGGTAATCGCCCCCGCCTGCATCAGGTTCTCGCGCCCGACCAGCGCGGGCGTGGCCGCCAGCAGCGCCGTCACGCCTAACGAAGCAAAAAAGCCGTCCCACAATCCCAGCACGTAAATGGCCACCAGCGACGGCTCCGGCAGCATGGCGTTCAGACACAGCCCGATAAAGCCCACCCCGCAGGTGCCGCGCGCCAGCAGGATCAGCTTTTTACGCTCGTAGCGGTCCGCCAGCACGCCGCCCACCATCAGGCCGATAAACATCGCCCCGCCGGTTAAGGTGACGGATAACCCCACCAGCCAGCTGGAGTGAGTCATGGTCTGGATTTGCACCGGTACGGCCACACCAAGCAGACCGAGGGACAAAATGGAGATAAAGCGAGCGATAAAAACGGCGCGATACGCCGGGTGTGTTTTGAGCAGGCTGAGGTTAAGCAGCCAGGATTTTTGATTCATGACAAAGCCTTGAGTCTATTTCTACCCATTCCATGGGCGCACATGCTAACATAGCCAAATAAGATAGATAACGATAATCACTATCATTATCAAATCATGGATGTTGCTATGTCGTTTTCCTCTTCTGCGGTGCGCGCCCTTGCCGTGCCCGTTTTATTGCTACTGCTAATCCTTGCGATTGCACTCAGCCTGCTGGTCGGCGCAAAACCGCTGCCCGCGTCCGTTATTGTCGATGCGCTATCCGGTACCTGTCAGAGTGCCGACTGCACCATCGTGCTCGACGCTCGCCTGCCCCGAACCCTTGCCGGATTGCTGGCTGGCGGTGCGCTCGGCCTTGCCGGTGCTCTGATGCAAACCCTCACCCGCAACCCGCTGGCGGACCCCGGCATTCTCGGCGTTAACTCCGGCGCCAGCTTTGCCATCGTGCTCGGCGCAGCGCTGTTTGGATTTACGTCCCCCTCTGAACAACTGATGATGGCTTTTTGCGGCGCGCTGGCGGCCTCGCTGGTGGTGGCGTTTACCGGCAGCCAGGGCGGCGGCCAGCTCAGCCCGGTACGCTTAACGCTGGCGGGCGTAGCGCTCGCGGCGGTACTGGAAGGCTTGTCCAACGGCATCGCCCTGCTCAACCCGGACGTGTATGACCAGCTGCGCTTCTGGCAGGCGGGTTCGCTGGATATTCGTACCCTTGAAACCTTAAAGGTGGTGGTGATCCCGACGATCGTCGCTGCCGCCGTGGCGCTCTGTTTAAGCCGGGCGCTGAACAGCCTGAGCCTCGGCAGCGATACCGCGACCGCCCTCGGCAACCATGTGGCGCGCACGCAGCTGACGGGGCTACTCGCCATTACCGTGCTCTGCGGCAGCGCGACCGCCGTGGTCGGGCCGATTGCCTTTATCGGCCTGATGATGCCGCACATGGCGCGCTGGCTGGTGGGGGCGGATCACCGCTGGTCGTTGCCGGTCACGCTGCTGGCGACCCCTGCCCTGCTGCTCTTTGCCGACGTAATGGGCCGCCTGCTGGTGCCGGGTGAACTTCGCGTCTCGGTGGTCAGCGCCTTTATCGGCGCGCCGGTACTGATCTTCCTGGTTCGACGCAGACGCGGGGGTGGCGCATGATGGCCCCGTCCCGTCGTTTACTTACCAGCGTCGCCCTGCTGGTCGTCGCCAGTCTGCTGCTGGCGGTCTGGAGCCTGCAAAGCGGTGCCGTAACGCTTGATTTCGCGCAGGTCTTTCACGCTCTCAGCGGCAGCGCGCCGCGTAACATCACCATGGTGGTCACCGAATGGCGACTGCCGCGCGTGGCGATGGCGATCCTGGTGGGCGCGGCGCTTGGCGTCAGCGGCGCGATATTCCAGTCGCTGATGCGTAACCCCCTCGGGAGCCCGGACGTGATGGGCCTGAATACCGGCGCGTGGAGCGGCGTGCTGGTGGCGATGGTGCTGTTCGGGCAGCATCTTACGGCCATTACCTTTACGGCGATGGCGGGCGGCATTCTCACCTCCCTGCTTATCTGGGCCCTGGCCTGGCGCAACGGCATCGACACCTTCCGTCTGATCATCATCGGGATCGGCATCCGTGCGATGCTGATGGCGTTCAACACCTGGCTTCTGCTACAGGCATCGCTGGAAACCGCGCTCTCCGCCGGGCTGTGGTACGCCGGCTCCCTCAACGGTCTGACGTGGGGAAAAACCTGGCCCGCCGCGCCGCTGATTTTGCTGATGTTTATTGGCGCGTTGCTGCTGGTCAGGCGCATGCGGCTACTGGAGATGGGCGACGACAGCGCCTGCGCGCTGGGCGTGAGCGTAGAGCGCTCGCGCCTGATGCTGATGCTGGTGGCGGTCTTGCTGACCGCAGCGTCTACCGCCATCGCCGGGCCGATCTCGTTTATTGCCCTCGTAGCCCCGCATATCGCGCGGCGTCTTAGCGGTACCGCGCGCTGGGGATTAACCCAGGCGGCGCTGTGCGGCGCATTGTTACTGCTGGCCGCCGATCTCTGCGCTCAGCAGCTGTTTATGCCTTATCAACTGCCGGTGGGCGTGGTGACCGTCAGCCTCGGCGGGATTTACCTCATCGTCTTGCTCGTTCAGGAGTCACGCAAGAAATGACAGATTCAACATTCCGCTTGCGCGGCGAAAACTTGACCCTCGGCTACGGCAAAAAAATCATTGCCCGGGATTTATCCGTGTCCATTCCGGACGGCCACTTCACCGCCATTATCGGCCCGAACGGTTGCGGCAAATCGACCCTGCTGCGCACGCTGAGCCGCCTGATGTCGCCGGTTGAGGGTAGCGTGTTCCTCGACGGGGAGCAGATCCAGCGCTTCGCCAGCAAAGAGGTGGCGCGCCGAATTGGTCTGCTGGCGCAAAACGCCACCACGCCGGGGGATATTACCGTGCAGGAGCTGGTCTCCCGCGGGCGCTACCCGCACCAGCCGCTGTTTACCCGCTGGCGCAAGGAGGACGACGAGGCGGTGAAGCGCGCGATGCAGGCTACGGGCATCACCAATCTGGCCCAGCAAAGCGTCGATACCCTCTCCGGCGGACAGCGCCAGCGCGCCTGGATTGCAATGGTACTGGCGCAGGAAACCTCGATTATGCTGCTGGACGAGCCGACAACCTGGCTCGATATCAGCCATCAGATTGATCTGCTGGAGCTGCTGAGCGAACTGAACCGCACGCAGGGGTACACCCTGGCGGCAGTGCTGCACGACTTAAATCAGGCGTGCCGCTACGCAACGCATCTGATTGCGCTGCGCGACGGCGAGATTGTGGCGCAGGGCGCGCCGAAGGAGATTGTGACGCCGGATCTGATCGCGCGGATCTACGGCATGCGCTGCATGATTATTGACGATCCGGTGGCGGGTACGCCGCTGGTGGTGCCGTTGGGCAAGCGTGCGGTCTGATGCCCTCACCCCGGCCCTCTCCCACGGGGAGAGGGAGCAAACCATCCCCTCTCCCCGTGGGAGAGGGTTAGGGTGAGGGGCATTTGCACTATCCTAAAATTTCCTTCAGTACCGGCCCAATCTTTTCAAACGCCTGCGGTGAAATAATATCCACGTGGGCGCAGTCCTGGCTGTACACCTCCAGCGCACTCACCCACGGCGCCCACGCGGCCTGCGGATCCAGGGTTCGCGTTCGCTCGGCGACAAACAGCGTCGCTTTACCGTCAAACCGCGCGCTGTGTGCCGTGGTGAGCAGCCGCACCGCGTCCGCATAGTTGCCTTCAATGGCGTTAAACAGCTCGCTGGAACCTTGCCCCTGCTGGGCGGCGATAAACGCCTGACGCTCGCGCTCAATTTCCGCCAGCACCTCCGGATCGAGGCCATTAGCCTCTTTCTCCGCCCAGTTCTGGGTTTCCGGCGGCCAGGTATCCAGCAGGCCGAGGAACGCTACGTTTTCACCCTGCTCGCGCAGACGCGCCGCAATGCCCTGCGCCAGCGTGCCGCCGAGGGAATAGCCGAACAGATAATACGGCCCCTGCGGCTGCTGCTTACGCAACGTGTTCAGATGATGTTCGATCACCGCATCGAGATCCGCACACTGCTGCATCGGTCCGTCAGGTCGGGGAGACTGAATGCCGACGATTGACCAGCGCGGGCTGAGGTAGCGCGCCAGGACGCTAAACTGCCAGGCAAAGCCGGATGCCGGATGGAAGCAGAACAGCGTGGGGCCGTTGCTTTCACGCAGCGGGAGAACAGTTTCATACCCCAGACGCTGCGCCTGCTCGTCGCTCATCTGCGAGTCCAACAGGGCGCTAAGCTTACTCACCGTCGAGGCGACCATAATCTGGCCCGGCGTGACCTTACGGCTGAACGCACGGCTGAGCTGAGCCGCGAGGCGCATCGCCAGCAGCGAGTGGCCGCCGAGGGCAAAGAAATCGGCTTCGATATCGTTCACCGCGCAGCCCAGCAGGGCAGAAAACGCCTGCGCCACGGCGACTTCGGTTTGTGTCTCAGGCGCGCGACCAGAGGTTTTGCTGGTCAGCTCCGGCAGCGGCAACGCCTTGCGATCCAGCTTGCCGTTGGCGCTTAACGGCAGCGCGCTGATTTGCAGCAGCACCACCGGCACCATATGTGGCGGCAGCTGGGCTTTGAGTGATGCTAGCAGCGCGTCGCGATCCAGCGGTAAGCCGGATTCGGAGACAACGTACCCCACCAGCTGGCGGGCATCGCCACCCGTGGCAGTTGCCTGGTTGAACACGCAGGCGTGCGCCACGGCCTGGGCCACATCCGGCAGCGCAAGCATGGCCCGGTCGATTTCGCCCAGCTCAATGCGCTGACCGCGAATTTTTAACTGGTCATCGCTGCGGCCCAGATATTCTACCGCGCCGTTGTCCAGCCAGCGGGCAACGTCCCCGGTGCGGTACATCCGCTCGCCGGGGGCAAAAGGATCGGCGATAAAGCGGCTGGCGGTAAGGTCGGGGCGTCCCAGATACCCCTGCGCCAGCTGGATGCCGGTGAGATACAGATCCCCCGCCACGCCGAACGGCACCGGGCGCATCATCGCGTCCAGAATGCGCAGCCCCGTATTCCACACCGGGAAGCCGATCGGCACGCAGTTCCCTTCCACCGCCGCCAGCTCGGGGCCGTACGCCGGATACCAGCTGACGTCCACCGCCGCTTCGGTCGGGCCATAGAGGTTGTGCAGCGGCGCATGGGTGAGCTGTTCCCACTCGCGGCACAGCGCAGTCGGCAACGCCTCGCCGCTACAGAACACCTGCTTCAGCGTCCTGCAACAGTCGACGTTTTCCGGCGTCAGCGAGGCGACGAACGCCGCCAGCATCGACGGCACGAAGTGGGTGGTGGTTACGCCATATTGTGCGAAGAAGCTCTGCATCGCCTGCGGATCGCGGTGCGCGTCCGGCTCGGCCATCACCAGCTTCGCCCCGGCAATAAACGGCCACCAGAACTCCCACACCGACACGTCAAAGCTGCACGGCGTTTTCTGCGCCACCACGTCATGCGCCGCCAGTGGATAATGATCCTGCATCCACTTCAGGCGGTTAACGATGGCGGTATGGCCGACCATCACGCCTTTTGGTCGTCCCGTCGAACCGGAGGTAAAGATGATGTACGCGGTCTGCTCCGGCTTCGCCAGGCGCAGAGGTTCAGCATCGGTGGCCGGTAATAGTGTGTTGTAACTAAAGGTGGCGATCGGCAGATCGTTAAAGCGCGGAAGCTGCTGGTCGGTGGTAATGAGCAGCGACGGCTTCGCGTCCTCCAGCATCATCCGCAGACGGTCGTCCGGGTAACCGGTATCCAGCGGCAGCCAGGCGGCACCGGCTTCAACAATCCCGTGCAGCGCCAGGGTCAGGAACACCGAGCGCGGGAGCGCCACCGCCACGCTGTCGCCCGGCTTCACGCCGCGCGCGCGCAGCAGATTTGCCAGCGCGACCACCTGCTCGCGCATCTGGCGGTAGTTCAGCTCAGTATGGGCATCCGCCAGCGCCGGGGCGTCCGGCGTTTTGCTCGCCTGCTCCGCGACAAGGTCCGCCAGCGTGGTGGACGGCAGCGCCAGCCCGGTATCGTTGATTCGCGCCAGCCGGGCGTATTCCTGCTCTGATACGGTTTCCACGTCGCCACAGCGCAGGTCCGGGTTGGCGGCAAACTGCGTCAGAATTGCGTTCAGCCGCGCCGCGTGCCCCTTCAGCGTCGCCTCGTCGTAACGCTGCCTGTTGGCGAGGATCTCAATGCTTAGTCCGCCCTGCTCGTCCGGGAACAGCGCCAGCTCCAGATCGTTCACCGGGCCGGTCGCCAGCGTGTGGGTAATGGCCTCCACGCCGTCGATATCCAGCTGATAATCGAACACCTTGACGTTCAGCACCGGACCAAACAAGGGTTCGTCCCCTGCGGCCTGCCCGCTGTCGCGCACGATCTGCTCGGCGTCGTAGCGCTGATGGAGGCGCATCTTTTTCAGCTGGTTCGCCAGCCGCAGCGCCAGCGCTGGCAAGCTCTCGTGCGGGCAAATATTCACCGCCAGCGGCAGGACGTTGAGCACCGGTCCGGTCGCGGTCAGCGCGGCGGAGCCCATGCGGCGCATAAAGATAAACCCGGCGGCGTAGTCCAGCCGTCCGGTCAGGCGGCCCAGCCACAGCGCCACCAGCGCAAGCGCCAGATCGGTTCGCTGCGTTTGCCCGGCCGCCTGTGCAAGCTGGCTAAACGCACGGCCGTCCATCGCCATTTTCAGGCGCAGGATGTCGGTGGTGGCGGCACGTCCCGGCAGGGGCGCCGAAGAGAGCGAGACCGGAGAAGGAAGCTGTTTGCGCTGTTCGGTCCAGAAAGCACCGTCGCGCTGATACGCCTCGCTGTCGCGATAGCGCTGATACTCCTCTACCACCTCGGCGAACGGAGTAAACGGGGAGGCGGGTGCAGGTTCACCTTTCTGCCACGCAGCGTAAATGGCGGCGATTTGACGGGTAATGGCCGGGAAACTGAAGCCATCTACCACCAGATGATGATACCGCTGATACCAGTACCAGTGGTTTTCTCCCACCTGAATCAGCTGGTGAAACGCCAGCGGCTGACCGCTGTCGACGCGCAGGTTCTGGTTGAGATCGGCCTCCATCAGCGCCACGGCGGCGTCGTGGGAGTTAACGCGCACAATGGACGGCTCCGGCAGGATCATGGCCTCATCGACCCACTGCCACACCTCGCCGTTATCCTCAGCGAAACGCATCCGCAGGGTGTCGGCCTGCATCATGCCTTCAGCGATGGCTTTTGCCAGCAACGGCGCGTCGATAGCGCCTTTCAGTTCGGTGTAGTGCGCCACGCTCCAGGCGTTTGGCAGGGAGGAAAGCTGCTCTGCCATCCAGATCCCCGGCTGGGCGGCGACAAGAGGGAGACGGTTCATGCGCGCTCCCCCGCAAAGTAAGACGGCTCAAGCGTCTGCCACTGTTCCGCCAGCCACTGCTGGCACGCCTCCTGAGATTGCGGTTCGCACACCACGCGCCAGCCCGCGGGCAACTCGCACTCTTGCGGCCACAGGCTGTACTGCCCCTGGTCATTTTGCAAAATGGCGAACTGTCCCTGCGGATTATCGAAAGGATTGCTGAATTCCATACAGACTCCGTTATTGAATAAGCGGCTGCCAGAGGGTCATCAGCCCCTGTGTCAGCCCACCGCGCCAGCAAAGCGCATCGTGTCCGCCGTCAACCTGACGCCAGAAAACCGGTTGCTGAGTGTGTAGTTCGGCGAGGATCGCCTGGTTTGCGCGTAAGATAAGCGGCTCGTTGCGCCCGGCCTCAAGGACGATGCGCAGCCCGCGAGCGGTTTTTTCACCCGCTTTGAGTTGTTCAATGAGCAGCCCGTCCTGCTGCGCGCCGCGGTGCGGCCACCAGTAGGATCCGGACTGGCTGAGGATGCAGCCAAAACGCTGCGGCCAGTTGAGGCCCGCATAGAGGGAAGAGAGCCCGCCGAAGCTTTGGCCCGCCACCACGGTATGGTCGGCGCGGTCGCTGAACGGGGCCATGCTTTTCACCTGCGGGAGGAGTTCGTCCTGCACCGCCAGCCAGAAATCAGGGTTGCACGGCAGCTCGCGGCTGCGGTGTGCGGTGTCAATGACGTCGATTAAGACATAAACCGCAGGCGGCAGTTTGCCTTCATGGGTGAGCGACGCCAGCGCAGGCCAGACGGGCATGCTTTCGGCCCAGAACTGCCCGTCAAGCAGCACCGCCAGCGGGCGCTCCGGGCTTTCATCCCCGGTGGTAAAAATCCACACGCGGCGATGGTTCTTCAGACGCGCGCTGTGCCACTCAATGCAGACAGGCTTTTTATAGGGCGTATCGGGATGATTCCAGCCGGGCTGTACGGGCGCCTCCGGCATCTCCAGCGCCGAGACGGCGTGCCCGCGCCCGCCGCGCCAGCTCTGCGCATTCAGCGGATCGGAAACCGCGTGCGGCAGCAGTTTGCGCCAGCCTTCGCGCAGCGCCATGCGGTCCGGCTGCTCGCCTTCAAACACTGCGCTGGCAAAATCATCTTCATTGTCGGAGGGGATAAAACAGTAGCTGCCGCGCCATTCGGGGCTGAACTCGCCCTGCCACTGCCAGACGTCGGTATCCGGGATACGTTCAAGGGACTGCGGACGGGCATTTTGATGGTGATCGGTCACGCCGGTGACGTAGAGCCAGACGCGTTTAATCGTCGACGTTTTCTGCGTTCCCGCCGGGTCCCGCCACCAGAATGTCACGCGATAGTTTTCCTGATGACGTTCCCGTTCCGGCCCGTTTTTCGCCTGCCACCACGCTTCACTTCCGGTTGTTAACGCCGTCACCCTTATAACCCCATGTTTAACAGTCTTTTTTGTTTCAGAGCAAATTTTATTGATAATATTATTGATAACTATTTGCATTTGCAATAGCGTAATGCCCGCGCTGTGGGAAGCGCGCTCATTAAATAACCATAAAAGCGGGACGTACAATGAATAAGAAGATTCACTCTCTGGCCTTGCTGGTCAATTTAGGGATTTATGGTGTCGCGCTGCCCGTCATGGCAGACGACAACACCGCCTCCGCGCAGCACGAAGACACCATGGTGATCACCGCCGCCGAGCAGAATTTGCAGGCGCCGGGCGTGTCAACCATCACCGCCGATGAGATCCGTAAAAACCCGCCCGCGCGCGACGTGGCGGAAATCATCCGCACCATGCCGGGCGTTAACCTGACCGGCAACTCCACCAGCGGCCAGCGCGGGAATAACCGTCAGATTGACATTCGCGGCATGGGCCCGGAAAACACCCTGATCCTGATCGACGGCAAGCCGGTCACCAGCCGCAACTCCATCCGTCTGGGCTGGCGCGGCGAGCGTGATACCCGCGGCGATACCGGCTGGGTCCCGCCGGAGATGATCGAGCGCATCGAAGTGATCCGTGGCCCGGCTGCTGCCCGCTACGGTAACGGCGCGGCGGGCGGCGTGGTGAACATCATCACCAAAAAATTCGACGACCAGTGGCACGGCTCCTGGAACACCTACCTGAATGCGCCAGAACATAAGGACGAAGGTTCGACTAAACGCACCAACTTCAGCCTGAGCGGCCCGCTGGGCGGCGACTTCAGCTTCCGCATGTTTGGTAACCTGGACAAAACCCAGGCCGATGCGTGGGACATCAACCAGGGTCACCAGTCTGAACGTACCGGTGCCTACGCCAACACCCTGCCCGCAGGCCGTGAAGGTGTGGAAAACAAAGACATCAACGGCGTGGTGCGCTGGGACTTCGCACCAATGCAGTCGCTGGAGTTTGAAGCGGGCTACAGCCGCCAGAACAACCTGTATGCGGGCGACACGCAGAACACCAACAACGACAACGCGCTGGTGAAGAAGAACTACGGTAAAGAGACAAACCGTATTTATCGTCAGAACTTCGCCGTGACCTGGAACGGCGGCTGGGATAACGGCATTACCACCAGCAACTGGGCGCAGTACGAGCACACCCGCAACTCCCGTCTGGGTGAAGGACTGGCGGGCGGTACTGAAGGTCTGTTCAACAGCAATAAATTCACCGACACCGATCTGTCCGACGTGATGCTGCACAGCGAAATCAACCTGCCGATTGATTTCATTGTGAACCAGAACCTGACGCTCGGCACCGAGTGGAACCAGCAGCGCATGAAGGACTCGACCTCCTTCACGCAAACCCAGCAGGGCGGCACCATCCCGGGCATGAGCGAAGACCGTAGCCCCTACACGTCAGCGGAGATCTTCTCCCTGTTCGCCGAAAACAACATGGAGCTGACCGACAGCACCATGCTGACCCCTGCTCTGCGCTTCGATCACCACACTATTGTCGGCAATAACTGGAGCCCGTCCCTGAACCTGTCGCAAGGTCTGGGGGATGACTTCACCCTGAAGATGGGCATCGCGCGCGCCTATAAAGCGCCAAGCCTGTATCAGACCAACCCGAACTACCTGCTGTACAGTAAAGGCCAGGGCTGCTACGCCAGCTCCGACGGCGTGGGCTGCTACATGATGGGTAACGACGATCTGAAAGCGGAAACCAGCATCAACAAAGAGATTGGCCTGGAGTGGAAACGCGACGGCTGGCTGGCGGGCGTGACCTGGTTCCGCAACGACTATCGCAACAAGATTGAAGCGGGCTACGCGCCGATTGGCCAGACGTCCACCGGCAAAGTCACCACCGATATCTACCAGTGGGAAAACGTACCGAAGGCGGTAGTGGAAGGTCTGGAAGGCTCCCTGAACGTGCCGGTCAGCGATACCATCAACTGGACCAACAACATCACCTACATGCTGCAAAGCAAGAACAAGGAGACCGGCGATCGTCTGTCGATCATCCCGGAGTATACGCTGAACTCAACCCTGAGCTGGCAGGTACGTCAGGATGTCTCATTGCAGTCGACCTTCACCTGGTACGGCAAGCAGCAGCCGAAGAAGTACAACTACAAAGGTCAGCCGGTGACCGGGTCTGAGAAAGACGAAGTCAGCCCGTACAGCATCGTTGGCCTGAGCGCGACCTGGGACGTGACGAAAAACGTCAGCCTGACCGGCGGCGTGGACAACGTCTTCGACAAGCGCCAGTGGCGCGCCGGTAACGCCCAGACCACGGGTAATACCACGACGGGTGCGTATATGTACGGTGCGGGTGCGTATACGTATAATGAGCCGGGTCGCACCTGGTACATGAGCGTGAATACGAGGTTCTGATACAGGCAGTGACTTCCCCCTCTCCCTGTGGGCTGAG
>NZ_JADCLG010000036.1:0-30677 GCF_014982425.1 Enterobacter cloacae complex sp. I1M
TCCCTCAGCCCTGTGGGAGAAGGGCAGAGTGAGGGCACAGCCCGCAGCGGAGTTTAGCGGCTAAAATGTCTGGAGATGGCGCCCTGTCCTGAAGCCGTCACAACCACCTCCCTGTACCCCGCCACCCGCTGGATCCACCCTTTGCTTTCCAGATAAAGAAGCAGCGCTGCGCCGGCTTCGCCTCCGAGATGAAACCGCCGCTCGCTCCAGTCCAGGCAGGCGCAGCACGCTTTTCGGCGCGAATGAGCGCTTAACGAAACGCCGAGCTTCAGAAACTGCTCCCGACCATACGGCGTGAGCGCTGAACCGTCTACCTCCAGCCAGCCTGCTGCCTGCATGAAATCGTAGATCTGCACCGCCACCGCGCCCGCCAGATGGTCATAGCAGGTCCGCGCCTCCCGCATGGCTTTCGGCGCGGTAGTTTCCGGCGGGGTAATGCGGCTCCACGAAAGCCCCATCATCTGTTCCACCAGCGCCGCCACGTCGTGCCCGGCAAGACGATAATAACGATGCCGCCCTTGCGACAGGCAGGTAATTAACTGCCCTTCAACCAGCCGGGCGAGATGCCCGCTGGCGGTCGACGGCGCAACGTCTGCCGCCGCACTCAGTTCGGTGGCCGTCCACGCTCGCCCGTCCATTAGTGCACAGAGCATTTTCACGCGCGACGGATCGGCCATTGCAGCCGCTACAGCGGCAATGGCCTTTTCCAGCATCGCGCTGTTATCAGAGGGTAAGCTCGTCTTTAACATTCGTCGCCCAGGGTGTGGTGATCTCAGCGGCCAGCTTATCATCATCCGTCAGCAGAATAAGGTGATTCGCGTGGTCGCTGTACTGAGTCAGGATAGACAAGCCCTTTGCGGCCAGCGCCGCCGCTATCTCGCCCAGCTCGCCAGGACGCTCCTGCTTAAGCTTTCTGATCACCGGCTTTCGCAGCGCCTGCACGGTAAACCCGGCGTCGAGCAGCACACGGCGGGCTTTTTCCCCGTCCTCCACCAGGAAATGGGCATCCGTACCGAAAACGCCGCCCCCCTCCAGCCCCACGCCGTTGCGGCCTAACAGCTGTCCAAAGCGCGCCAGCTCGCCGGGCCTGTCGCTAAAAATCACGTGAACGTCATACATTCGCGTGCCCTCTCGTTTCAGAGCTGTACTCCCGCACCAGCTGCGCCACGCGAATACGGTAGAAAGAAAAAATCGACTCCCGGCCTTCGGCCTGCGCGGCCTGATGGAAGACATTCTGCTTCCAGCGGCAGACGGCCTCTTCATCCCGCCACCAGGAAAGGGACAGGATTTTGCCGTCGATGCTCAGGCTCTGAAAACGTTCTATATCAATAAAGCCGTCGATGTCCGCCAGCAAAGGCTTGAGTTCAGCGGCAAGCTGCAGATAGCGCGCCTGATGATGAGGCTCCGCTTTGGCTTCAAAAAGGACTGCGATCATGGGTGTCTCTCCGTTGTGAGGGTGTGGAGAGAATGCAGGAGGAAAAACCACAATGCTTCGGTATGGAGCGAAGTGTTTGCCGGATGGCGCTGCGCTTATCCGGCCTACGGGTTCATGTAGGCCCGGTAAGCGTAGCGCCACCGGGCAGGGTTTAACCCACCATCGACTTCGACTCCATAAACGCCCCAATCCCCCACTCGCCTGGATTACGGGCGCTGGTGGCGATGATCCGCGAGAGCGGAATTATTCCAGGTTAGCCTTGTTCAGACCGTAAGCCGCATCCAGCGCGCCCGGCTCCATGCGGGAGGTAATGCCCAGGCGGTTCCAGGCGTTGATCGCTACGATGGCGAAGTTCAGCTCTGAAATCTCGACATCCGAGAAGTGCTCCGCCACGCTGCGGTACAGCGCATCGCTCACGCCATGTACGCCAATCTGGGTCAGCGCTTCGGTGAAGGCCAGCGCCGCTTTTTCACGGGCGCTAAACAGCGGGGACTCGCGCCAGGCCGCCAGATGGTACAGGCGCAGCTCGCGCTCACCGGCGATTTTAGCCTCTTTCGAGTGCATATCCAGACAGAAGGTGCAGCCGTTCAGCTGCGATACGCGAATGTCGATAAGGTGCTTAAGCGCCGGATCAATAGAGGTTTTCGCCACCTCCATGCTCAGGGCAGAAAGCGCGTTGGCAAGTGCAGGTGTGGCTTTGTGGTGGTTTACGCGGGTGCTCATTGTCTTTCCTCTTTTTGTGCCGTTTTTTTCATGCGATAAGGCAAATCTACGCCGTTAATGACATAGTAAAAAGACACAAAAAGCGTGAAATGAGGTAGGACATGAAGCCGGGCTATCATGAGATTTATTCCCGCTATCGCGACAACATCACGCGCGGCGTGCTGAAGCCGGGCGATAAAGTGCCTGCCATCCGCGTGCTGGCTGAAGAGCTTAAGGTCGCGCGAAAAACCGTTGAAACAGCCTATGCCATTCTGACAGGGGAAGGGTATCTGGTAAGCCAGGGCGCGCGCGGGACGCGGGTGAACCCGGATCTTCTGCTGCCCGCGCAACACGCCCCCGCAGAACAAGCGACCGGCACGCTGCCGGCGTCGTTGATTAGCCAGCGCGAACGGGCCGGTTTTCTGCGCCCCGGCATTCCGGCGCTCGACAGCTTCCCCTATAAAAAATGGCTGCTGCTGGCGGGCCAGGCGACGCGCGCCATGCGTCAGGATGAAATGCTCAACCCGCCGGTGCTGGGCTGGTATCCGCTGCGCGAGGCGATTGCCCGCTATCTCAATATCTCGCGCGGGTTATCATGCACCGCCGAACAGGTACTGATCACCAGCGGCTACAGCGGCAGCCTGCGCCTGATCCTTGACACGCTTGCCAGCCGCAGCGACAAGGTGGTGTTTGAGGATCCGGGCTATTTTATGGGCCAGCAGCTGCTCAAGCGGATCGTGCCCCGCCTGCACACCGTGCCGGTTGATCGCTGCGGCATCAATACGGACTACCTGCTCCGTCATCATCGCGACGCGCGTTTTGCCATCGTGACCCCGTCGCATCAGAGCCCGCTGGCGGTGACGCTCTCCCTGCCGCGCAAGCAGCAGCTGCTCGACTGGGCGTCACAAAACGAGGCGTGGATTATCGAAGACGATTACGACGGGGAATTTCACTACACCCGCAAAGTGCTGCCGTCGATGAAAAGCCTCGACCAGCATGACAGGGTGATCTTTATGGGCACCTTCAGCAAAACCATTATGCCTTCACTGCGCATGGGCTACGTGGTGATGCCCGCCAGCACCATCGGGGCCTTTACCGACTGCGCGGACATTACCACCAGCGGCCAGCCGGTGCTGACGCAAAAAATCCTCACCGCATTTCTCAACGAAGGGCATTTTTTTCGTCATCTGAAAAAGATGCGCGCCCTGTATCAGATCCGCCGCGACTGGATGATTGCCGCCCTGCGTGAGGTCTATGGTGACCTGTTCTTCACCGAGCAAAACGACGGTGGAATGCATATTGTCGCGTTCCTCGCAAAGGGAAGCGCTGACCGGGAGATCGCCCGCTGCTGGCAGGAACAGCAACTACAGGTTAATGCGCTGTCGGAGTGGTATCGCGGGTCGGGCAAACGCTACGGGCTGGTGATGGGCTATAACAACGTGCGGTCATATCAGGAGGCGGTTGAGCTGCTGGAAAGGCCGAAACGGCAGACGCTTGCGCTGTTGAGTTGAAAACCGCCGGGTGGCGGCTGCGCCTTACCCGGCCTACGGTCTCCTGTAGGCCCGGTAAGCGTAGCGCCACCGGGCAACCCCATGCTTACACATCATATCGCGATAACCCAACGTCCTTGAGCTGCTCGTCGCTCATCTGGCTCAGAATGCGGCGGGTACGGTTGATGCGATACCAGTTACGCAGCGTTTTCGCTACCCAGACAAACGCGATAAACGGACGTTTTGAACGATTCTCGTAGAATTCCATGATGCTCTCCTCGCTGTGCCAGTGGGGTTATCATCATGGAAAACGGGCAATACAATACAGATTCAAAAACTGCTTTTGTTTACCATACAGATCCGCTAAAACGGTATCTGCATGGCGTTTTACCCACCAGTCTGTACTGGTTTAATAATCTGTATGGTGAAAACAAAGGATACAGCATGACGCGCTATCAACATCTGGCCAACCTACTGGCAGAACGTATCGAACAAGGGCTGTATCGCAGCGGCGAACGTCTGCCGTCGGTACGCACGCTGAGCCAGGAGCACGGCGTGAGTATCAGCACCATACAGCAGGCCTACCAGATCCTCGAAAATCTCCAGCTGATCACGCCCCAGCCGCGCTCCGGCTATTTTGTCTCGAAACGCAAAGCGCAGCCGCCCGTACCGGCGATGACGCGCCCGGTGCAGCGCCCCGTGGACGTCACCCAGTGGGATGAGGTGATGATGCTGCTGGACGCCCGCGCCGACAAAGAGATGATCTCCTTTGGCGGCGGCTCGCCGGACATCAACCAGCCGAGCCTGAAGCCGCTGTGGCGCGAGATGGGCCGCATTGCGCAGCATAATCCGGGCGAAATGCTGAGCTATGACGTGCTCGATGGTCGTCTGGAGCTGCGCGAGCAGATCGCCCGCCTGATGCTGGACGGCGGCTCCACCGTGGCGGCAAACGAGATTGTGATCACCAACGGCTGCCACGGCGCGCTGTCGATCGCCCTGCTCTCGGTGTGCAAGCCTGGGGACATCGTGGCGGTCGAGTCGCCGTCGTTTCACGGCACCATGCAGATGCTGCGCGGCTTCGACATCAAGGCGATTGAAATACCTACCGATCCCGAGACCGGGATCAGCATCGAGGCGTTAGAGCTGGCGCTGGAGCAGTGGCCGATCAAAGCGGTGATCCTGGTCCCCAACTGCAATAACCCGCTCGGGTTTATCATGCCGGAAGCGCGTAAAAAGCAGGTGCTGGCGCTCGCCCAGCGGCACGATATTGTGATTGTGGAGGATGATATCTACGGCGAGCTGGCCGCAGAGTACCCGCGCCCGCGCACCATTCACTCGATGGACATTGATGGCCGCGTGATCCTCTGCAGCTCCTTTACCAAAACCGTGGCGCCCGGGCTGCGCGTCGGCTGGATTGTGCCGGGGCGCTATTACGACCGGGTGATGCACATGAAATACGCCGCGGGCGGGTTTAACGTGCCGGGCACGCAGATGGCGGTGGCGGCGTTTATTCGCGACGGTCATTACCATCGCCACGTGCGGCGCATGCGCCAGATTTATCAGCAGAATATGGAGACCTACACCTGCTGGGTGCGGCAGTATTTTCCGGCAGAAATATGCGTTACCCGCCCGCAGGGCAGCTTCCTGCTGTGGGTCGAGCTGCCGGAGATGGTCGACATGGTGTGCGTCAGCAAGCAGCTGTGCCGTCTGAAGATCCAGGCTGCGGCCGGGTCGCTGTTTTCTGCCTCCGGGAAGTACCGCAACTGCCTGCGGATCAACGTGGCGCTGCCGCCGACGGATAAACATCGCGAGGCGTTGAAGAAGATGGGTGAGGCGATTGTGATTGCGATGGAGGGGTAGTGCGGCCTGTTGCCCTCACCCCGGCCCTCTCCCACAGGGAGAGGGTGAAAACCGATCCCGTAGGCCCGGTAAGCGCAGCGCCACCGGGCATTGGCTAACGACTCAGAACGTCCACGAAACGCTGCCGACAATGCTGCGCTCTGCACCGAAGTAGCAGTAAGAGAGCGAGTTACACGCCGCAACGTAGCTTTTGTCCGTCAGGTTATTGACGTTCAACTGCGCGCTCACGCCCGTGAGCCCCACTTTCGACAGGTCATACCCCACGACCATATCCACCAGGGTGTATGACGGTAGCGTATGGGTGTTCTGACGATCGCTGGCGATCCCGTTGACATAGCGCACGCCGGAGCCGACGGTCAGGCCGTCCAGCGGACCGCTTTTGACGTCGTAGCTCAGCCAGGCGCTGGCCATGTTACGCGGGGCATAGACGGCGCGCTTGCCCTCCTCTTCCGGGCTGCTCTTCTTGTAGCGAATATCCGTATAGGTGTAGGCCGCCTGCATGCGCAGGCTGTCGGTCAGCTGTCCAATCGCCTCCAGCTCAACGCCTTCGGATTCGATTTCACCGATGGAACGGTACGGATCGGTCGGCTCCTCTTTAGTGGCAATGTTCTTCTGGTTGATGCGGAACACCGAGGCGCTGAACTGGCTGTTCATCCCCTCCGGCTCATACTTCACGCCCGCTTCCCACTGCTTGCCCTTCATCGGATCCAGGATATTCCCCTGCTCGTCGGCAAAGCTGGTCGGCGTAAAGGCGGTGGAGTAACTGACGTACGGCGCGACGCCGTTATCAAACAGATACAGCAGCGCCGCGCGGCTGCTGAAGTTGTTTTTATCCAGATCGCTGCGGGTATGGTTGAAGTTGTCGACGTTCGACACGCTTACCTGGTCGTAACGCCCACCCAGCGTGAGGCGCCAGCGGTCAATAGACATCTGATCCTGCAGGTAGTAGCCGGTCTGGCGCAGCTTATGCTTTTCCCTGCTGTACTGGGTGATGTAGTCCGGCTTCGCGCCATAAGCAGGATGGAAAGCGTCAATCGGCGGGAAGCCGCCGTAGTAGCCGGTGACGTTGTTGGTGCGGTCCTGGTAGTCCATGCCGATCAGCACGCGGTGGTTCACCTCGCCGGTATCGAAGCTGCCGTCGACCTGGTTATCCAGGGTGATGGCGTTCATCTTCTCGTCGGAGCCGGAATAGCCGCGGTTCAGCTCGGTGTCGTTCAGCCAGCCTGCGGCATACACCTGGTTCAGCTCGACTTTGGTGTGCAGGTAGCGCAGCTTCTGGCGCACGGCCCAGCCGCTGTCAAACAGGTGCTCGATGTTATAACCGACCATGTTTTCCCGACGATCGTACTTGTCGTAATCGTCTTCACCTTCAAAAAAGGTGTTGGAGATTTTCTTACCGCTGTGCGGCACGACGGTGCCCTCATACGGCAGGCCGGAGTGGCTGCCGCCTTCCGGATCGCGGTGCAGGTAGGCCATCAGATCCAGACGGGTATTATCGGTGATACGCCAGGTCAGGCTCGGCATCAGCGCGTAACGCTCTTCTTTGAGCGGATCGAACTGGGAATCGGCATAGCGGGTCATCCCGCTGAGGCGCACCGCCACGCGGTCGTTATCATCAACCGGGCCGGTGACGTCGAACATCGCCCCGCGCTGGTTATTGTTACCGGCGAAGAGCTTGATCTCCCCGCCCGGATCGAACGATGGCTTACGGGAGGTGAGCGCCACGATGCCGCCCGGCGATGAGCGACCGTACAGCACGGAGGCCGGGCCGCGCACGACTTCGATACTGTCCAGGAACCACGGATCAACCACCAGCGAGCTGTGGGAATTGGTGTCGCCCATCATCTTCAGTCCGTCGAGGTAGACGTTGTCCAGGCTGCCGTCCGAGAAGCCGCGCAGCACCATGTAGTCGAAGCGGTTTGATGCCCCAATCTGGTTGCTGTAGACCCCCGGCGTGTAGCTCACGGCCTGACGCACGCTGGTTGCGCCCTGCTCTTCGAACTGCTCGCGGGTGACGATAGAGACCGAATGCGGGGTTTCAATATCCGGCGTTTCAAGCTTGGTGGCCGCAGACTGCATCTGCGAGGTCACCACCACGGTGTCAGTTTTTTGGGCATCCTGTGCCAGTAAAGGAAAAGCGACGCTACCGGTAACCCATCCCACCAGCAGTGCCAGACGCGATTTAGCAAACATAACCCTCTCCAGAGATATTTCTTATTGTTAATAAGAATTATTACCTTTTTGAGGGTGCAAACAGCTATGCGCGCCGCCAGGTTATGTATGCGCGATGCTAAACCGCACGGGATACGTTCGCGCGATGGACAAAATTACGTTAGCGGAATTTGCGCACGTCACCCGGTGAAATCCCGTAATGACGACGAAACGCGGTGGCGAAGTTGGTGGCATGCTGATACCCGCACATCCACGCCGCCTGCTGTACGCTGTGGCCTTCCAGCAGATAGCGACGCGCCAGCGCAAGGCGACAGTCGCGGAGATAATCGAAGAGTGTGCAGCCGTAGCGTTGACGGAACTTGCTGCGCAGGCTGCTTGGGCTCATGGCAGCAAGGGCTGCCAGCTGCGCGAGTGTATGGTCACGTTCAGGAGACTGTTCCAGCAGGCACCGGACGCGTTCCAGACGCGCATGCTCAGGGCGGCTCGGACAGGGCAGCTGGCACTGGTTCAGGCCGTGGCCGAGCAGCTGGTACATGAGCCCCTCCAGCAACAGCTTACGCGAGAGCACGCTTCCCCCCTGCCGCTGTGCATGCTGAATGCCTGACATCACAAACTCGGGAACGTGCCAGACAAACGCGGGGGTATTCAGGCTTTGCCATTCCAGCAGCAGCGACTCAAGCAGGGCTTCACGTCCGGCATCGTGCGGGTACACACCAAACGAGAGCGTTTTCAGCGTGCTGTCAGCATCGTGACGCGCGCTCATCACCTGATCTTCACTCAGACGCGAGCTGAACGCCATGCCCGGGCGGACGGGATAATCGATACCATTGAGCGTGAGCGTCACGCACCCTTCCAGCACCACCAGCATATAAAGCGGGCTGCTGTGGCGAGAGGTGGTTTCATAGGGCTGTAATACACGTACGTCGGAATGGGTCAGTGAAATGCCGGACGAGAGCGTCATCTCTTCAACATTCCCCTGCAACACGGGGCTGCCGCTGACCTGCTCATCTTTTAGCTGCGGGAAACGGTAGTCGATGCCGTAGCGCTCGCCGAATATTTGAAAATCCTCAACAAAAAATATGCGCTTCGCTGATGTATTTTCACTCTGGAGCATAATTCGGAGCCTGCATCGGGGAAAGGACAGGCAAAACAGTACCATTCATTTGCCATGGCAGCAATCACCGGGCGCAGACACTATTACGCTCCGGACGAAGCCGGAGCGAAGGCGTATATTTCTTTACGAGAAATATATTTATGCTTCCTGCCACTCAGCAAAAACCTCTTTATGGTTTTTGGTCAGGACAACTTTATTATCTTCGACCTTATCGACCCAGCCGAGAGGAATAAAGTGGTGCTTGCCGCCTGATTCCGGGTCGCTCTTCGCAAGCTTGATACGCTCACCATCAAGATGGTCTACAACCCCGACATGCGTTCCGCAGCTGGCGACAACCTGAGTGTGATCCTTAATTGCGCTTTTATCTACCATATTCATTCTCCTGTTTCGGTTATTTGCCTGTTGCACGAAATTAACTGTAGCGCATAAATTCGGACCTGAAATGCGTATTAGCATTTTGAAACATCATTGACAGAACCGAATATTATGTCTATTTAGCGCCGAATTGAAAAAAATAAGAATGAGATGAATTATTAGCGACTGATTATTTCCCGTTCATAATTAAAGTATCGCAACCAACGAGGAGGTATTTATGACGATTCGCAACAATCGGACAGAAATTTCGCTGGCTCTTGGTGAAGCGGTCTTAGACATCGTGCAAAAAGGCCATGAGGTATCGCGAGAAAATCTCGCCCAGGCGATGAAAATTAAAGCGGAAAAAGAGCGCGACGATGAGCGGCTTCTGAACTACTGGAAGGCCTGTAATATGCTGGTTTAAACGTAGCGGCGTTTAGTCTGACTAAACGCCGCAGTCTGTTACTCGTCGAAGTACCAGTATCCCTGGTTAATCAATCCGGTCAGCTCTTCCACAAACGCCGGATTATTTAGCGCATCGCCCAGCTCGGCCTGGCCGAGCTGGGTGTAGCGGGACAGCGCGTCCGCCCCGTTCACATCCGCCGTCTCCAGCTGTTCGCTGTTGATAAAGAAGCTGCCGTTGACGTTCAGCACGCGCAGCCCGCTCAGGCGTGAAAGCGTTTCGCCCCCTTGCAGCGCGTCGAGCACCTCGTCTGCGGAATACGGCGGCTCGGCGGCGGCAATATCTAGCTCGTGACGCGGCGTGGAGACGAAGCTGCCGAACCATTTTGTAAAATCATCCGGCTTGCTAATCATGTCGATCATCATCTGGCGAATGCGATCGAGCTCGTACTGCTCCACGCGGCCCGGGTGTTCGCGGCAGGTCAGATCCGGATCGCTGTAGTGCTCGCCACCCAGATCGTTTTCCAGCGCGTAATCGGCAAAGCTGCAGATCAGATCGCGACCGTTCGGCCCGCGGAAACCGACAGAGTAGTTGAGCGCGGTTTCATGGGTGAAGCCGTCATGCGGGAATCCAGGCGGAATATAGAGGATATCGCCCGGGGCCAGATCTTCGTCAATGATTGGCTCAAACGGATCGACGTGCAGCAGGGCCGGATGCGGACAGAACTGACGCATCGGCAGCTTGTCACCCACGCGCCAGCGACGGCTGCCCATCCCCTGAATAATAAACACATCGTACTGATCGATATGCGGCCCAACGCCGCCGCCCGGGACGGAGAAGGAGATCATCAGGTCATCGAGACGCCAGTCCGGCAGGACGCGGAACGGACACACCAGCTCTGCGGCGGGCATATGCCAGTGGTTCACCGCCTGCGCCAGCAGAGACCAGCCGGTTTCACCGAGGTTATCGAAATGCTCAAACGGGCCATTGCTCGCCTGCCACTTGCCGTTAGCATGGCTTACCAGGCGGCTATCGACTTCCGGCTCCATCGCCAGACCCGCCAGTTCATCAGGGGTAATGGGGTCGACAAAATTCGGGAAGGCATTTTTCAGCACAACGGGTTGTTTTTGCCAGTATTTCTCAAGAAATTCCGGCCAGTCGAGGTTCAGTTGATACGCCATGGTTAGCACCAGTGAGAGGGGAGACAGGCGCGATTATAGAAGAGACAGCCAGGGGGGAACTTGTCATGGGTCAATCGAGCGCGCGTAGGTCGGGTAAGGCGAAGCCGTCACCCGACGCACGCGCGGGCTAAAACTTAATCCAGGTTCAGCTCGTCATAATGGGTGATCAGTTTGCCCACGATGCCGTAGTCCAGCGCTTCCGCCGGTGACATCCAGAAGTTACGGTCGGTGTCCTTCTTCACTTTCTCCAGCGGCTGGCCGGTGGCGTCAGCAATCAGTTTGTTTACGCGTTCCAGCATGCGGATAATCTCGCGCGCTTCGATTTCGATATCCGTTGCCTGACCGCGCACGCCGCCCAGCGGCTGGTGGATCATAAAGCGGGTATTCGGCAGCGAGTAGCGGTGCTCTTTTTTCGCCGCCAGGAAGATGGTGATCCCGGCGCTTGCCACCCAGCCGGTGCCAATGACGTGCACTTCCGGTCGGATAAACTTAATGAAGTCGTGGATGGTGTCGCCCGCTTCCACGTGGCCGCCCTGGCTGTTGATGTACAGCTTGATCGGATCGTTGCTGACGCTTTGCAGCAGGATCATCTGAGTGATGACTTTCTGGGCCAGCTCCTGGTTGATCTCACCGGAGATGACAATCGAACGGGATTCCAGCAGTTTTTGCTGTAGAGCGCCCGCGCCGCTTGTTCCTTCCGCTTTTTCTTTATCGTCACTGCTTTTCAGTGTGTAGTGCATCGTTATGTCCTCAGCTTGTCGCGCTCAAAATCAGAGTGTAGCCTGTTTTACCTGTCAAAGTCCTCACGCGCGCACAATGCGAACATCCAGTGCGGCAAAGGTATCGATAAGGTCCCTCTCCATAGTCTCATCCACCACCAGCACGTCAACGTCGCGGCTCTTTGCCACCACGTAGCGCGCCACGCCGGGGAGCTTCTCCGGGGTCAGCGCGACAATGGTCTCGCTACTCTGGGCAATGACCGCTTTTTTGAACTCGCAGTCGGCATAATCAAAGCCGGTCAGCCCCGTCTCAGGATCCATCGCGCAGCCGCCGATAAACGCCTGATCGAAGATAATCCCCTGGATCTGGCTCACCGCCGTCGCGCCAATCGCCCCGCCGGATGCCCGCTGGATCTGTCCGCCGATCATAATCACCTCGCACAGCGGATGGTGCAGCAGCGCCGCCGCAATGACCGGCGAATTGGTCACCACCGTGATGCTTAACTCCGCAGGCAACGCTTTCGCCAGCGCCAGATTCGTCGTGCCGGTATCGATAAAAATGCAGCCGCCAGCGCTAACGAGCGTTGCCGCTTTCTGCGCGATTGTGTCTTTTGTTGCACTGTTCGTCCGCTCGCGGCTGACAAAGCTTCCCGCCTCCGGCAGCTGAAGCACCGCCCCGCCGTAGACCTTTTTACAGATGCCCTCTTTGCTCAGCTCATGTAAATCACGGCGTATGGTGTGCTCTGAAACCCCCATCTGGATCGCCAGCTCTGCGCAAACCACTCTTCCACTATCGGTCAGGATCTGACGGATCCGAGCTTGTCGTTGATCCGGAAAAGCAGCATAATCGAGCATGAAGCATCCTTTAAATAAACCTAATCGCGTATCAGTACGCATAATGTTGCACAACCGCGCAGGACAAACAACGAGGGTTATGATGAATATTGCACACGTCGCGCTTTGGACGCGCAGCCTGGACGCCCAGGTCAGGTTCTGGGAAACGATTTTTGGCGGGCGGAGCAACGAGCGCTACCTCAGTAAAAACCGCCAGGGATTTGCCTCGCATTTCATTACGCTGGACAACGGGCCGACCATTGAGCTGATGACCGTCCCCGACATGCCCGACGCTCCCGCTTACCCAGAGTTTATCGGCTGGGCGCATATCGCCATTGATGTTGGCAGTAAAGCAAAGGTAGACAGCATGGCGGAGCAGGCTCGCTCGGGCGGTACGTTGCTCAGCGCCCCGCGTATGACGGGAGACGGGTTTTATGAAGCCGTGATTGCCGATCCGGACGGAAACCGGATCGAGCTTGTGGGTGAGTCTACCGGTTAAGCGTTCGTCACCGTTCTGTGCGGCGCAGGAAGGGAACCGCCCTCAATATTTATCACACATTTTGGGGGCTGGAAATTAAGGCTTATCACGTCTTATGATGCCCCTTTACAAAAGGGGGCGTCAGGATGAAGGCCGATTTTTTAAAAATCATTAACCGTAAATTTTTCATTGCCATTATAACCTCGTCCACCTTCGTGACAGGGTGTACCTTTAGCGTTATATGGTTCTATCTCGCTAACATTGACCGGCTGGATATTCTTTATGATGCGCTGAGCGTGACGAGCGCCATCGGCATCATATTTGGTTTCACTCTGCTTTCCCTGTTCGGCTTCAGTATCGTTATATTTATTTCGTCTTTCTTACTGTATTTAATCTACTTATCGAATGAACAATCGCTTAAGCATTATGAAGGCTTACCCTCACGTCTCGCAAATGTGAGTCTGGTAAACAGCATCATGATTTGCATCGTGTTTATCTCCAGCATGAGTCTTTATTATTTTCGCAACTGGAATGGACTTGCCGTTACAGTAACGGCGATCGGTTTGCTTCTGTTGACAACCTGGAGTATGTCGAGATGGCAGATTTTCACCCGTGCGTATGTTGAAATTGATAATACGCTGGAAAAGAAGTACCTCGAAACATGGCCGATTAAGTTCGGGTTACCTGCTCTATTGCTCATTCCTGCGTGCGTTCAGGTCCTCCCGCTTCTGTTCGTGACCAGCCAGCTTGATTTTAACAGTGAAACGAGCATGCTCGCACAGTTAGCCATTTTTACCGGGCTGTCGGTGGTCCTGGCCGTGGTCGGCATTTTCCCGGGGATGATCCTCGTAAGTGAACAGAAAAACATCATCCAGATGATAACGACAATAGTGATTGTCATTCCGGCCCTGGTGTTCCTGATGACGATTTTCTTTAGACCCACGCCGAACTTGCTTATCAACATGACCCTCAATCTTTCTGGCATCAGTGACTGGCGGACTCACCAGTATTACATCGAGACGCAGACGCATCCCCACGCCATGTTTGACGGAGCAACGTGGAACACCCGTTACTATAAAGAAATCCCGTCACGATTTTTTATCACTGGGGTAAATATCTTTGCACTGGGTAATATACAGCTCATATGCCCTGGCCAGATTAACGCCGCGAGAGCGGCAAGCCTGAAAACAACGGCGGATGATTTCGAAGCTTACGATCTCCGCAGTAAAGCGCTGAAGCGCACAGCCATGAAATGTATTCCATTCAAAAAAGAGCAGATCCATCAATGGGATTCACCGATTTCCGACCCTGTATTTTATCAAAAAGTAAAATCGACAGGCAGTAACGGCATTCTGGATCTCCTCAAGGAGATTAAACCGCCGCACGCATCGTAATGTCAGAGGCCAGACACCTGCCCGGCAGGTGTCTGGCAGCGCTAATTTACCGGCACAGGACGAACGCTACGCTCTTCGCTACCCCGCGCCCCTTCCCTACTCAACCTGCGCTCCGCCAGCAACCGACAAACCTCCGCATGCTTCTCCTCGGTAAAGGTAAAGCGCGACATAAAGCCCATGCGGATCAGCGACCCAATCGCCGGCAGCAGGCAAATCCCGAAGAACAGCCCCGACAGCACGCCTTCGCTCTGGATTTGCGCCTGCGGCACGTAGCCGATCATCGTCAGAAACACGCCGATTAACCCGCCACCCACCGCCACCGACATCTTGCCGGTAAAGGTCTGCCCGGAGAAGGTGATCGCCGCGCAGCGCTTGTTAGTGTGGTACTCCGCGTACTCGATGGTGTCGGCAATCATCGACGAGGTGAGGATGTTGGTCATCATCACGAACAGCGTGCTCAGGCCGAGGAGAATAAACAGCATCGTCACCTGTTGATACCCGACAAACCACATCACCACGCGCACCGCCACGTCCAGCCCGCAGAGGATCATAAACAGCTTCCGCTTCTGCATCCGGCGCGTCAGCATCGGGGCGACCAGGCACAGCACCGCCGCCACAATGCCCATCACGCCAATCGCCATCTGCAGGCTGCCGTCGCCCAGGTTGTTGATAAAGAAGTAGATATACAGCCCGCCCGCAACGTTGTGGAACACGCAAAAAAAGAACGACAGCAGGACGATAAACAGCGGCTTGTTCTGGCGCAGGTTGTGGAAGGTGTCGCGAATGGTCACTTTTTCCGGGCTCGGCGGCACACGCTCTTTGATCTGCATAAAGCCGTTGAGCATCAGCGGCAGGCCCACCAGCATCATCACCAGCGCCGCCATAAAGTAGCCTTTATCGTTGCTGTACTGGGCGAAGAACGCCGCCAGCTTCGGGAAGAAGATATTGGCGCAGGCAATCCCGGCGTTCACCCCGAGCATCGCCGCCGTCACCGCGCGGGTGCGCTGGGCGGAGTCGTTGGTCATCACCGACGACATCGACCAGAACGGGATATCGGAGATGGCGTACAGCGTCCCCCACAGGATATACGTCACCCCGGCGTAGAGGATTTTGGTGGTCATGTCCGCTTCGATTTTATAGAACGACAGCAGCGTGACGCCGGTGATCAGCAAAGGCGCGATCAGCAAAAAGTGGCGAAACTTGCCGAACCGGCTGTTAATCGTGTCCATTATGCTGGCAAACAGCGGATCGTGAACCGCGTCCCACGCGCGGGCAATCAGGAAGATGGTGCTCGCCGCCAGCGCCGAGATCCCCAACACGTCGGTGTAAAAATAGTTAATAAACGAACCCACTAAACCAAAACTAAAACACTGACCTAAACCATAGCCAAAATAAGACCACAACTCGCGAGACGGTATTTTCATTGTCGTTGCCATAGTGCGTACCTGGTTGCCCGGCGACAGCGCGCCGGGTCGTTATTATTAGCCCTGCGGATTCGGGGCGATTTTGCGCAGCTTCTGCATCAGCGCAATTTCAGCGCGTGAGAACGGAATGCCGTTCTCCTCAAACACGTCGTGGAACCAGAGGCGACAGTAGTCCGTGGACTCCTTCATCACCACCGGCCACGGCAGCCACGTCTGGGTTTTGCCGCGCACCAGCCCCCACTGATACGGCGCAACCTTCGCCATGTACATCAGCGGAAGCTGCTCTTCAATCGTGCTGCCCACGTGGCGCGCCAGCCATTCGGTGCAGAACAGCGGGCGACCGAGCGCTTGCAGCTGCTGAATCATCGCCGTCATGCGCCCCGTGTGGGTGTAGGCGTGGAAGCTCACCACGTCCGAGAGCGCCAGCGCGGTCTGGTCCAGCGGGTGCTGGAAGAACGTCTCGCCCTCCTCTTCCGGCGGGACGCGCCACGCGCAGACGGTGAGCGGCTGGGTCGGGTCTTCTTCACGCACCCACTGGAACGCCAGCTTCATCAGCGCGTGGGCGCAGGTCTCCAGCTTCGCGTCGTACTGCACCTCCTGCGTGCCCGTCGCGAAAATGCCGCGGTTGCCCGGCTCGTTATACAGATCCCACAGCAGCACGCGCCTGTCGTCGCAGAACTGGCGGACAACGTCGCGGATATAGCGTTCAATGTCTGCCCAGCAGTCCGGATCGCACACCTTATCGCGACCGGGGCTCGCCGCCGCCTGGCTGTTGTGCTTGCCCGGCACCGGCGGCTTTTGCGGGCCGAGGTACGGCTCGTCACCGGAGAAGCCGCAGTCGTCCATCAGGGTCAGCATGGTGCTGAACCCGTGACCGTCGGCAATCGTCAAAAAGCGGTCGATGCGCGCCATCAGCCCGTCGCGGTCATGCTCCCAGACGATAAACGGCAGGTTGATGCGCAGGGTGTTATAGCCCGCCTCAGCCGCCCAGCCCAGCTCGCGGTCAATGGTTGCGGCATCGAAGGTCTCTGCCTGCCAGATATCGGTCCAGTTCACCGCCGTCGACGGCAAATAGTTAAACCCGCACAGCCAGCCCTTCTGCTGATACCACGCCTGTGCCTGCTCCCTGCTCCACTGCTCTTTCATTACGCATCCTCTTACTGATAATGTTTAGCTAATAAATATTAGCTGCGGGATAAATGCGCAAATTACGGCGTTTAGAAAAGCGATGCCCCTCACAAAGTTCACGCTTCGATGAATGAGAAACGTGATCGACGGCGCTAAAGCGTGCGGTTAGGGTATGATGCGAAGTCGCGAAAGGGAGAGGACGGATGAAGCGAAAAACAAAAGTGACGATGAACGATATTGCGCGGGCGGCAGGGGTGTCGCAGGCGACGGTATCGCTGGTGCTTAACCAGTCCCGCAACATCAAGCTCAGCGACGACACCCGCCAGCGGGTGATTAGCGTCGCCACCGAGCTCGGCTACGACCGCCTCCCCACCGTTCACGCCCCGCGCAACCAGGAAGAGATCGCCCTGCTGGTCAGCTCGCTGCAGAGCTTTGACCCGTTTATCGACGCCATCAGCCAGGCGCGGGAAGCGGCGTGGCGCAACGAGACCCTGCTCACCGTCTACGACTACGGCGACGACGTGGAGCTGGCGCTGAACATTATCCGCCAGCTTGAGAAGCGCAACTGCATCGGGATTATTCTCGCCTCTCCGGTCACCACGCTGGTGGACATGACGGCGTTTCACGACTGTACCCGCATCCCGCTGGTGCTGCTCAACCAGCGAGACCCCGGCTCGCCGCTGCTGCCGTCGTTTATCCCGGACGACTACGCCAACGCCTTCCAGGTCACTAAACACCTCATCGCCTGCGGGGCCACGCGCATCGCCCACATCACCGGCGAGAGCTGGATGGAGGCCTCCCGCCAGCGTCTGGCGGGCTACCGGGCGGCGCTACATCAGGCCGGACTCGCGTGCGACGACGGCCTGGTGCGCCAGACCAACTGGCAGTTCAGCGAGTCCTTTACCGCCACCACGGCCCTGCTGGAACTGACCGAGCGTCCGGACGCCATCTTCTGTGCCAGCGACTGGCTGGCGATTGGCTGCTACCAGGCGCTGGCGGTGAATGGCGTGCGTATCCCGCAGGACATGCTGCTGGCGGGCTACGACGACCAGAAGATTTCCGAACAGCTCACCCCACCGCTGACCAGTATCCAGCTGCCCTACAGCGAGCTGGGACGGCTGGCGGTGGAGTACCTGTGCAATCAGGAAGATGCCGCCACACACGTGACGCTGGCGGGCAGGCTGAAGGTGCGCGCCTCAAGCCCCGTCTGAAGTAAATACCATGCCCGCATAGGGCTTCTCGCGACACGCCGCCAGCCGCGCGGCGAGGCTGCCCACGTGCAGCTCCAGCTTGTGCCCGTCCGGGTCGAGAAAATAGAACGACGCCCCCTCGCTTTTGTTCTGCTTCCAGACGGTGACGCCCGCCTGCTCAAGCCTTTGCGAGAGCGGTTCAAAATCCGCTTCCGCCACGGTAAACGCGTAGTGGGTGTAGTCGCTCTCCTGCGGTGGCACGTACTGGCGCGCCTCGTCGTAGGACAGGCAGACCCATAGATCGCCGCAGGTGAGATAGGCCCCGGTATTCCAGCGGGCGTGCAGCGCAAGCCCCAGCAGCTCGTGCCAGAAGGTGACGCTTTTTTGCAGGTCGCTGACCGCGAGGGTCAGATGGTTGAGTGATTGCAGCATGACGTGCCCTTTTGTTTTTCGCGCCGGACGTGATACGGTAATGAGATGAACATAAACCACGCCGTGCTCACCGTAAACCGCTGGTGGCTGCCTTCTTAAGGCGGCACGGAGTAGTTTTCCCCATTTTCAGATAGCCGCCGAAAGGCGGCTTTCACATTTCTAAGACCCCTTTCGGCATGACAACGTTAAGGAGTCTTTATGAACGCACCAACCATCCTCACCGGCGACCGCCCAACCGGCCCACTGCACCTCGGCCACTTCGTCGGATCGCTGCGCCAGCGCGTGGCGCTTCAGCAGACGCACAACCAGTTTGTGCTGATTGCTGACCTTCAGGGGCTGACCGACAACGGCAGCAACCCGCAGAAGATCCGCGACAACATCCCCGAAGTGCTGGCCGACTACCTCGCCGCGGGCATCGACCCGAACCTGACCACTATCTGCCTGCAGTCCGCCCTGCCCGCCCTCGCCGAGCTGACAATGCTGTATATGAATATCGTCACCGTCGCCCGCGTGGAGCGTAACCCGACGGTGAAAAACGAGATTGCGCAGAAGGGCTTCGCCCGCTCGCTGCCGGTCGGGTTTATGGCCTACCCCATCAGCCAGGCGGCGGACATCACCGCGTTTAAGGCCGAGTGCGTGCCCGTCGGCGACGACCAGCTGCCGATGATTGAGCAGACCAACGAGATTGTGCACAAGATGAACAGCCTGCTGCCCGCCCCGGTGCTGCGCCACTGCAAGGCGATGCTGAGCGACACCAGCCGCCTGCCCGGCATCGACGGCAGCGCCAAGATGTCGAAATCGCTGGGCAACACGCTGCACCTGTCGGCCAGCGAAGAGGCTATTCACCGTGCGGTCAGCGCCATGTACACCGACCCGAACCACCTGAAGGTGAGCGACCCGGGGCGGATTGAGGGGAACGTGGTGTTTACGTATCTCGACGCGTTTCATCCGGACAAGGAGAAAGTGGCGGCGATGAAGGCGCACTATCAGGCGGGCGGGCTGGGCGACCGGGCGTGCAAGAACGAGCTGGAGGCGTGCCTGCAGGAGCTGATTGCGCCGATGCGGGAGCGGCGGGCGATGTATATGCAGGACAGGGGGGAGCTGATGGCGATGCTGAAGCGCGGGACCGAACGGGCGCAGGGGGTGACGCAGGCGACGTTGAGGGAGGTGAAGGTGGGGCTGGGGGTGCCGGTGTTTTAAAATAACGTCATGCAGCGTATGTATTCAAATAATACATGCGCTGCATAATATTATTATCGGCAATTCAGCGAATATTACATTTATAATTAACAGGAAGTATTACTAACCCTTCTTTAAAAGATGACCAATATCAACGTGGATATTTATTTCGGAATTTAGCCCGACTTATTAACCACTTTATGTATATTCGCCTTACAGGCTCAAACCTAGCATTGCTGCATTTACTCTTCTGCCCCTACAAGGAATTGTCATGCAGCTTTATACCAATGAATTTACCGCTGAGTTGAAAGCGGAAATAGATCGTTCGCCTTTTTCCGATGAACAACTGGCCGCCATGCCTGAGGACGCGCGCGCCGTCATTGCCGAACAGGAAGCCTTTCATCGACAACATCCCGTCACCGCCATCTGGCGGATTGCCACGGCTGGCAGCCAGACCCGACTGGGCGGCGTTGTTCTTCCCGTCGAACGTGAAGCCACAATGCTCATGGACGATAGGAGTTACACCAGCGTGATTGTCGAAGGAGACTGTGTGGCCTATCCGGATGGAACGCTCGCCACGATTATGACCACATCAGGAACCGCGTTTACGTGGAAAGGACACGGCGTTGCCCTGGTTGGTAGCCTGCTTGATAACGATGACGAGATTATCAGCACACCGCTCGGCAGTACTTATCTGGTCACCCGCGAAGGGATTCCACCTCAAGAGGATTTCTTAACCTGGCCTGGAGAATAGGCCATGGGCTACCGTTCAACGAACTACGGCCGCGGTCAGGCGCTGCACGGCGATAGAACGACCACCGGCGCAATATGCTGTAGCACCCTGCCCAACTGCACCGAGCACGGTCGCGGCGTTATCCGCGTTGGCGATAAAACTACGGCATGCCCTAAATGCGGCAAGCAGGGCGTTGTTGCAGACGGCGAACCTCGCGTTAACTGGATGGGGCAAGCCTCAGCCGTCGATGGTTCTGTCGTCATTTGTGGCTGCCCGCACGGAACCAACCGCGTGATCGCCCCATCGGGAGAGTGGCTCGGCTCCGGTCCCTCTCCTGAACAGATCGCACAGGAAAAGCATCAGGCCATGCTCGCAGCACGCCGAAAAGAGGAAGAGGCCGAAGCACAGCGACAAACAGAAGAACGCGATCGCAACCGGGTCTTTGCGAAATCCTGCCTGCGCGGTGAAGGATGTAACGATGCAGGCACCGAAAGTGAGCCGCACACCAACTTCGCCGAGATGGCATTTTACCAGGCCATGCCCAACGACGCCCCTCAGCACGCCCAGGCGGCAAAGCGTAAGGCGATCCCAAAACCAAAGCAACGCAGCGCGCTTTATCTCTGGTGGAATGGGCATCACGAGGAGATGGACTATCAGGCTGCCGTTGCAGCCGAAGAAAGGGCCTGGACCGCGCGGAACGCGATAGCCGATGCCAGCGAACTCGTACTGGTTGGCGGGCGTACGATTACTTCCGGCACATGGGCCATGCGCGGCGCTGCACTTGGCGAGATAGCCACGGGAGGCCTTGGTGCTCCTGTCGCAGGGGTGCTGATAGGGATGTATCCCGGCAAGCTGAACGACGGAGAGCAGGATTTTATCGACAGGATGCGCGCCGAACAGATGCGGGAAGCCCCTACCCGCGTTCGCTTCACCTGGGAGAACGACACCAGCGGTAACCCGACACCGCGCGGCTGGCATACGCCGCCGGGCAAGGACAGCGTGCGCGTTCGCAGGATGGAGTGGGATAGCCGACGCCAGGCGTACACCTTTACCACCGAAGAAGACCCTGGCATCACCCTCATCTGGACACCGGACCGCACCGGAGAGAGTAAGCCGTGGGATACGGGTAATGAGAACCCGGTACGGATACCGAACCCGGTTGTGGTTGATCCGCTGCCGGAGGATACGGGGATTGGTGCGACGACCAGCCCGACACCGGAAGAGAAGACGTTTGCAGATTATATTCTGATTCTGCCGGTGGGCGGGGTGCCGCCGATTTATGTTTATATCCGCCACAATCCCGGACAGGTCACAGGCAAGGGGCAAAAAATTAGCGGGGTTTGGTTATCTGATGCGAATGCGGGGAATGGGTCTCCTATTCCAAGCCAGATAGCGGATCGGTTACGTGGTCAGACATTTACGGACTTTGACCAGTTTCGTAAGGCGTTTTGGCTGGAGGTGTCGAGGGATCCGGGACTGCTGGAGCAATTTATCAGCAATAACCGCGCAAGTATGCGTAAAGGAAACGCCCCTTTCACACGCACACCTGACTCGGTTGGAAAAAGAGAACGTTATGAAATTCATCACATACAACCTATCAGTCAGGGCGGTAAGGTGTATGACGTTGATAATATGGGAATAACCACTCCAAAACATCACATCAAAATTCATAAAGGAGAGTGATATGAGACTGTTAAGTGATTACACAGAAGAAGAATTTTTAGAACTGGTACGCAAAATTTGCAATGCGGACGCACCAACTGAAGAAGACGAGAATCGATTGGTTAGAGAATTTAAACGGCTTACCCAGCACCCCGCAGGCTCTGACCTGATTTTTTATCCTGAAGAGGGCAAGGATTATAGTCCAGAAGGCATTGTTAGAGAAGTTAAGGAGTGGCGTAGGGCAAATGGTAAACCCGGTTTCAAATCATAGTTTTTATGGGTTAACACAGATAATCATGCTTTCTTGACCAGTGCTCAACTTCATATATTAACGACAGCGGGTAACCGTTAAGTGCCAGATAGCCTAATGAAGTCAACGAATATGGAATATTCTATAAATGAAACCTACTCTCGCACAAGTTATTGAGGTCGTACGTGAGTCCTCTGGGATACATCGTAAAACTATTGATAGCAATACCTGGATTGAGGCCGATTTACATATTTGCGGTATTGATGGCGAAGAACTACTGGAAGACTGCGAAGAAGCTTTTGGCGTTCAACTAGCCACGGAAGAAGATGGCTATATGAAAACGTTCGCTCTTGCTGAGAACGAGTATCTGTTTACGGGTGAAGGCATAGATTTTTTTGGCATCTGTCGGTTTATACGCTGGGTACGTGGCATACCCGAACCTGTGATACGCGATTTAACCGTTGGCGAACTGCATGCTGTATTGGTTAAGGCTGTGAAAGAACAGGTAAAGCACGAGTGATTTCTGATTAATACGGGCATGGGATAACTTGCCCGTATCGTTATATTGCTCCAGGAATATAAGGTAGGAAGCCAGAACTACTCAGGCATCGCTTGCCCGATTCCCCGCTTCACAACGGGTATATCGCCGGTATCATTCAGCGCCCCCGGAAACGTTTTTAACCACTGCGCGACTTTCTGCTTATTTATATTCACCACACTCATCCCTTCCAGGCATCCCCATAATTCTCTTGTATGCTGTGGCGTAATCACGATGCAGTCTTTCATGGCGCGGATTTTCACCGGCATGCCGTTGATGAACCCCGCGCGTTTTAACCAGTCGCCGCCCAGAAGAAGGTATTTCATGTCTATGCGTGCATACAGTTCGCAGCAGGCGGCACTGTCCTGCGGCGTTTCGGCACGGGGATGGACGGGTGCCGCGTTGGGTGGGTTGCCATGAAGGCGGCGGGCGCTGTTTTTGCGTACCAGCTCGCGGTTTTCAATCATGCCGGTGAAAGCGTCTGATTCTGTTTTGCAAACGGTAAACTCTGGCTTAAAATTCGTCGCAGCCATTTTCAACTCCTTGTAAGTTGTTTGTGGTTAGCGGTATGGGGGTGTTGCAGCACCTTCATATCGCGAATTATTCTTTAAATACTCTTCGATACTTCCTTTGCCCTTCGGCGTAATTTCTGGTGCTCATTATACAGGGCTGAATATAAATACAGCAGTTTGGGGCGGGGTAAATTTGGAATTTGCGAAGGGGATTCAGGAAACGAAATCAAACGAATTAAAGCAAGACACTAATGCAGGGTTTTGGTTCTAAATCACTGGAAGGCCTTTCGAGAAGAGAAAGTACAGCGAAGCACTCTTTTTTGTTTAGAGCTGCTGAAGGATGTTTTTTTTCTTCTCCGAGTCCAACTTCGGCCAAAGACGGACTAAAGAGGCCAGTTCATCATCTTCTGTATAGAAGTATGCTACAGGCACTTCGAGAACTTTAGCGAGATGCCGAACGACTTCAATGCTTGCCTGGTGAACCCCTTTCTCGTAGCGGTTGATACGCGCGCTTGCTGCAAACTCATCTATGCCAGCCAAAATGCCCAGGTTTTTTTGCGATAACGCCATGTCCAAGCGCACCTCTTTGAGGCGTCGACTGAAGAGCTGATTGTGGGAATTGGATGTTTTCATAACTACGATAATCGTAGTTAATGCCTAAGGAAGATACTACGTTTTACGTAGTGCAACCGCTAGATTGATTTTTATGTAAGATTTTCAAAAATTCTCGAGCGCCCTCGCAAAACTACGTAAAACGTAGTTTTGCAGATTCCAAAGAAGCTACGAATAACGTAGTGTCTCATTAGTCAACTTCCCACATGGAGATATGAAGAATGGTTTGGTACAAAGCGTGCGTTTTAGCTGCTCTCAAAAAGGAACGAGATTTTGCACGCCACCTTCGGTCTCAGCGCCTACACAACGATTAACGCTCTTAAGAGACCGTGACACAAAGTAAAATTCTTCTTTGCAGGATCAAGTGGCATCAATCCTGAACTCATACGGCCACGTCATAACTTTAAATCTGCGGATCGAGGCTTAAATGGAAGAAGAATCAAGCACAGCAAAGAGTTACGTCAAATCATACGTAAATCTTTAACAATTCGTGTTTTATCATCATAAAAATTTCGTTCTAAGAAATTTTTTACGTAAAATATAACGTAATTGCGCCTTTAAAATAGGGACTAGAACATGGCTAACTTTGATGCAGATTATTGCTACTCTTTCCCCGCAGTGAGGGGCGTCCAGGCTGGACGACCATTCTATATCGCCACTTGCCCTATGCGCATCATTCCGAAAATCTTCAGCTTTGATGAGACAGACGTGCCGCCGGAGCTGCGCGCTCAGCGTATCTTGAATAAATCACGCATCCCAGAGATGGTGCGTTACTTACTTGAGAACCCAAAAGATTACGTATTCTCTGCATTAACTGCATCCATTGCAGTCGATGTACAGTTTGACGAGTTCGAAAACTCCAACAACCTTGGAACGCTTCGCGTACCTATGGATGCTCAAATTCTTATCAATGATGGTCAACATCGCCGTAAGGCTATCGAGGATGCTCTTTCTGAGCGTCCTGAATTAGGACAGGACAACATCCCCGTTTTGTTCTTTGTTGATGAAGGTTTAAGACGTAGCCAGCAGATGTTTGCTGACTTGAATAAATACGCCATCCGCCCCAGCCCATCACTATCCGCGCTTTATGATCATCGCGACGTAAGCTCGAACCTTGCTCGCTATCTTGCGATGTCTATCGAGCCCTTTATTGGTCTTACTGAACTTGAGAAATCTAGTATCAGTTTGCTTTCCAATAAACTGTTCACGCTAAGCAGTATTAAACAGGCAACACGTGCCCTGCTTGGTAAAGACCCTAAAGTAGGCAGCATTGAGGACAATACGCATATCGCTACGCTATACTGGCAGGCTATTTTCAAAGTCATGCCAGACTGGCAGCTTGCGGCACGCAAAGAAGTATCTCCGGCGCAGCTCCGCCAGGATTATGTGCATGCCCATGGTATCGGTTTGCAGGCTTTGGGCCTTCTGGGCCGTTCACTACTGACTGAAGAACCTGAGCACTGGCAGGAAAAACTGACGAAGCTAAAAACCTTTGACTGGCGTAAAAGCAATCCTGAGATGATTAAGCGCGCAATGCAGCATGGCAAATTGAGCAAAACCGGCACCGCCATTCAGCTAACGTGCAACGCTTTAAAAATTGCGCTGTCTCTTCCCCTTTCTCCTGAAGAACAAGAGCTTGAAGCTCAGATGGTTGTATCATGAGTACATTAACTCAGGCCTATGATCTGGCCGACTATGAAGATTTCATAAACGAAGAGCAATTTGCTGGGCGTACTCTCGCTGATTTTGTCTCTGAAGTTCAGCGCGTCTACTGCGCAGATAAACGCCCTTGGGTAATTGGCTACAGTGGTGGCAAAGACTCTTCGGCAGTTATTACCCTTGTTTACCTGGCGTTGATGGGTCTTCCGCCGGAAATGCGTACGAAGGATGTGTTTGTCGTTTCCTCAGACACACTCGTAGAGACGCCGGTTGTAGTAGACCTCATCAAAAAAACGATGCTCCAGATTGAGGCTGGCGCTAAACGCGACGGCTTACCGATAACACAACATGCTGTAACGCCAAAAACCAACGAGACATTCTGGGTAAACCTGCTTGGTAAAGGCTATCCAGCGCCTACCCGTAGTTTCCGTTGGTGTACAGAACGAATGAAAATCAACCCGGTAAGTGACTTTATCAAAGAAAAGGTCAGCCAGTTTGATGAAGTTATCGTCGTTCTTGGATCGCGCAGCAGCGAAAGTGCATCACGCGCTCAGGTCATTGCAAAACATAAGATTGATGGCTCGCGCCTTGCGCGTCATACCACTCTTTCTAACGCATTTATTTACACCCCAATTGATACCTGGGATGTTGAAGATGTATGGAAATTGCTGCGTGGTGCATTCAGATATGCGCCTGATGACATTGATGAGTGGGAAAGCCCTTGGGGCGGAAATAACCGCCCGTTGTGGACTCTTTATATGGATTCCTCAGCTCAGGGTGAATGCCCGCTAGTTATTGATGACAGCACGCCTTCCTGCGGTAACTCACGCTTTGGTTGCTGGACATGTACTGTTGTCACAAAAGATAAAGCGATGGAAAGCTTAATCCAGAACGGTGAAGAGTGGATGTCGCCACTTTTGAAATACCGCGACCTGCTGGCTTTCACAACCGATCCAGTAAACAAAGATACCTACCGCAACTATAAGCGACGCACAGGTAAAGTAAGCTATCAGTATGCGAAGGATGGCGAGGAACTTACAGCTGAGCGTAAACATGTGCCAGGTCCTTACTGGCTTAAGTATCGCCAGGAATGGTTGAAGGAATTGCTGACGATTGAGCGTGATATGAACGCTCAGGGTCACACCATTACATTGATCACAGAACCAGAGCTTCATGCCATACGCCAGCAATGGCTAAAAGATCCCAATGAGCCTGACTGGTACGACACATTACCGGGTATTTATCGCGAGGTTTATGGCAAGGATCTGGACTGGGTTATAGACGATCAATCACGTTTTGACGCCAGCGATGCCGAACTTCTCGAACAAATTGCCCAAGGTTTTGATGTTGTACCTGAAATGGTTATGAAATTGATCGAGCTTGAAGTTTCGATGGAAGGCCTGAGCCGCCGCCAGGGGATCTTCGACAAGCTAGGGACGATCCTCAAGCAAGACTGGGGAAGTCTTGAAGAGATAAAACAACAGCAGGAAGCTTTGCAGAAACGTAATGAGCGTGATGTTCATCAGGAAGAAGTGGCAAGCATAGAAGCTGAACTGCAGATGCTGCAGCGGAGAATTGTCGAAGTCAGCGAACCAATTCTGCTTACCAGTGAGGAAAAAGAACGTGTTAATTAAACAGCTGGTACTGCGTAATTATCGGGTTTTCAATGGAACCCATGTTATCGATCTGGCCCCTAAAAAACGACAGAACGACGATAACCCCCGCCCTATCGTTTTATTCGGTGGGTTAAACGGCGCAGGTAAAACATCAATACTTTCCGCTATCCGCCTGGCCCTTTATGGAAGGCTTGCATTTGGTTCAACTACTCAACAGCAAGAGTATGTGGAAGAGCTTAGTGCCCTGGTACACAGCGGCTCAACTTTGGGTGAACAGCCCGATGAGGCCTCAGTCGAGCTTATTTTTACGTACAACAAAGGTGGTCAGGAGGCTGAATTTACCGTTACCCGCACCTGGCAAAAAGGTAAGCGAGACAAACTGTCCTTACAGCAGGATGGCAAACTCATTGAAGGACTTGGCTATGATCAGTGCCAGGGTTTTTTAAATGAATTAATCCCCCACGGCATAGCCGACCTGTTTTTCTTCGATGGTGAAAAAATTGCGGAGCTTGCTGAGGACGAATCGGGAAACATCCTCCGTACGGCTGTGCGTCGTCTGCTGGGTCTGGATCTAATCGAGAAGCTCCGGAACGATTTAACAATTTTCGTGAAGCGCCAACAATCTGGTCAACTGGCTGAATCTCAACAGCAGAAGCTGCTTGAACTTGAGAAAAAGATTAAAGAATTTGCCTTTAAAACCGAGCAAATTCTTGAAAAGGCTGATTTCGCTAAATTGCGTATTGACCTGATCTCCAAGGAAATTGTGCAGAATGAGACCCTTCTTAACGCACAAGGGGGGGCATTTGCTCAAACAAAAACCCAGGAGAAACAGAAGGTCGAGACGCTTTTAAAAGAAAAAGATCGCCTGGAAAAAGCGCTTCGTCATGAGTGTGATAGCTCACTACCGTATGCTTTAGCTCCAAAAACTCTGGGTCATTTGCTAGAACAGATTAGTGCTGAGACGCAAATAAAACAGGCAAATAGCTTCGAAAAGGAATTGAATCAATTCCTTACGCAACTAAAAAGCGACATTTCTTTCCGTTCAGGAAGCACAGGCAAAATTGCTGCTGAGGCTATAGAAGATAACTTTAAAAAATATCTTGCTGATAAACCAAAAGGTGAATTGCTGTTTGACATATCTGAACGTGAAGCAGGGATGATTCAGCAAGCCATCGAACAGGATAGTAAGAAAGCCTGGCAACGCTTCGATCTTTATCGTAACCAACTGGCAGAGGTGGAAGAACAGTTAGAGCAAGCCGCAGCAAACATCGCCCGGGCACCGGAAGATGATCAGCTGATGGATATTTTTGAAAGACTTCGTGATCTGGATCGTCAACGTGAAGCTAAGCGGCAGGAGTATCGCTCATTGCTTGAAGAAGCAAAAAATACCAAACAACAGCAACTTGATTGTGCTCGCCAGGTACAAAAGGCTCACGATGCAGCACGCAATCAGCATAGCTTTAATAGCGCATTCAACAATGCGCAAGAGACAATCAGCTTGCTTGATCGATACAGTGAGCTGTTAACGCAGGCTCGAGTAAAAACCCTCTCAGCTAACTTTGAAGTTGCATACCGTAAGTTAGCCAGGAAAGAAGATTTGCAGCTGAATGCGCATATTAATCCACAAACCTTTGATGTTGAACTGGTGGACGAGAATAACAGAGTTATTAACCGTAAATTACTCTCCGCAGGAGAGAAGCAAATTTATGCGATAGCGATCCTTGAAGCTCTGGCTAAAACATCTGGGAGGGATCTGCCAGTAATCATCGATACTCCGCTAGGACGCCTAGATTCTCAGCATAGAGATAAGTTAATCAACCATTACTTCCCTTATGCAAGTCACCAAGTCGTGTTGCTTTCGACTGATACTGAAGTGGATGAAAGATATTTTGTTGATCAGCTTAGAGATGATATTTCTCATGCATATGAGATCGTGTTTAATGCTCGGACAAAGTCATCTGCACTTAAACCAGGATACTTCTGGGAATTAACTAAGGAGGTGATTTAATGCTCCCGAATAGAATGCAACTTAGTCGACAAACGGAAGAACAACTCAAGAGACTAAAAAGTTACACTGGAATAACACCTAATGTAGCGGCTCGTTTAGCTTTTTTCCGCTCAGTCGAAGGGAATTTTCGTTTCCTTGCAGATAGAGACACTCGAAAACTTGATGGTGCCTTAATCTTAGATAAGATAACTTGGCTAGGTGAAACACTTCAGACTACGGAACTAATATTAAAAATGATTTATCCAGAAATAGATGAAAAACATTTCGTCAGAGCATGGGCTGCTCATGTTGAAGATGGAATATCTAGTTTAAGAAACTACCGTAGCCTCGTAGAATTAGCATTAAATATATAAATACATTCACAGCAGAGGTGAACTAACATTCACCTCTGCCAGTAATTAATCACAACTCATTTAATAACATCCAAAAAGCAAAATCGTTGAGCTTAATAATGTCTTTTTTACCATCGACATACAAACAATGATGAGTCTCAAGAGTATTAATGCTTCCCATCAAAGAATCCTGACTAATTTTATCACCAACATTAAATATTGCTTTAATATCTTGATTCTTAATTTTTGAAACCTTATGTACAAACCACGTTAATATATAATTAGAATAGTCATTATCTCCCGTTTGGAAATGAGTTATATCTTGAGTCGAGAGAATCATACCAACTCCGTACTCTCTACCCTCTTTAAGGATTTTACGAAGACTATCATAATTTTCGGACATGAAATTATCAGCCTCATCAACTAAAATCATTTTTGATAATCGTCGGAAATTTTCTTTAACTTGTGGTTTAGGGCTTTTCTGCATCTGAGAATAAAATTGATCTAAAGTTAGGGCTACGACTAAACTTTGAATCTGAGAAGGATATTGAGCAAGCTCAATAATAGTCACATTTGATATAAAATCGAAAAGTGATAAACATTGGGTTGCATCAGGTTCAAACACTTCAAGATCGGCCAAACTTTCCAAAGCAGCATAAAGAGAATCTTGTTCAGGATCTTTTTCTAAATACAGTTCCCATATATCATATAAAGTAGGTGGTAGATTAGACCATGTCGACTGGTCAGCTTTATTAACACCTCTCATTTCGTATGCTTCGGCGATAATTTTACGTAATTTAAGTTGTTGCTTAACACCTAGATTAAATGCTTTGCCAAGAGTCTCTGAAAAAACACGTGCTGTATGGACTGGCAATAAAGGAATTTCACCATATAAACTCAGTGGATTATACGGCAAACGATAAGGTTTGTACTTTCTACCCTTATTAATATTAACAAATTCATCATCTATATAATCTGATTTATAATCAAATATAAGGATTGATAATTGACAGTTACCTACATCATTATTTGTTAGCTGCGTGATTAAGGATTTCGTGAACTGGGTTTTCCCAGTACCCATTGTACCGATGATACCAGTATTAGTATTCATGGTAGATAACGTATTTTCTATTTCCCATAAAACATTCTTACCGCTTTGAATGTCTTTACCTAGCTTTATAATTATAGATTTATTTATTTCATGTTCTTCTTTTTTGGATAAATCAGATGCTAAAAATTGGGGATGATTAATAATACTTCCCGTAT
>NZ_JADCLG010000037.1:0-8398 GCF_014982425.1 Enterobacter cloacae complex sp. I1M
CCCCTCACCCTAACCCTCTCCCCGGAGGGGCGAGGGGATTGCTCAGTGCTCGCATTAATTTGTGGGGAACCCTCAGCCACAGGGAGAGGGCGCAAACATAAAAAACGGTAACCTGACGGTTACCGTTTTGCATTTACCTCCTTTGCATTTCACTTAGCGAAACGTTTCGACGCCGATCACAAATCCGTTACGTCATGATGGTTTTCTGAACACTTCTGCGGCTACACTGTTTTTAGCGAAACGTTTCGCTAGTGGAGCAAAAAATGAAGAAAGGCACAGTACTCAACTCAGAAATATCATCGGTAATTTCCCGTCTTGGGCATACCGATACGCTGGTGGTTTGCGATGCAGGCTTACCGGTTCCGCGCAGCACAACCCGTATCGATATGGCGTTAACGCAGGGCGTACCCTCGTTCATGCAGGTACTGGAAGTCGTGACGGCGGAGATGCAGGTTGAGGCGGCCATTCTCGCGGCGGAAATCAAACAACATAATCCGCAACTCCACGAAACGTTGCTCAGCCACATTGAGCAACTGCAACAGCACCAGGGAAACACCATAGAAATTCGTTACACAACGCACGAGCAGTTCAAACAACAAACCGCAGACAGTCAGGCGGTGATTCGCAGCGGGGAGTGTTCCCCGTATGCGAATATCATTCTCTGTGCTGGCGTCACCTTCTGAGGCCATCATGGACGCATTACTGCAACTCAAAGGGATCGATAAGTCGTTCCCGGGCGTTAAAGCCCTCTCTGGCGCGGCGCTGAACGTCTATTCCGGGCGCGTAATGGCGCTGGTGGGCGAAAACGGCGCGGGCAAATCCACCATGATGAAAGTGCTGACCGGGATCTATCAACGCGATGCCGGTTCGCTGCTGTGGCTGGGTAAAGAGACCACCTTCAACGGCCCGAAATCCTCTCAGGAAGCGGGCATTGGCATCATCCACCAGGAGCTGAACCTGATCCCGCAGCTCACCATTGCGGAGAACATCTTCCTCGGCCGTGAGTTCGTGAACCGGTTTGGCAAAATCGACTGGAAAACCATGTATGCCGAAGCGGACAAACTGCTGGCGAAGCTGAATCTGCGCTTTAAGAGCGACCGACTGGTGGGCGACCTTTCCATCGGCGATCAGCAGATGGTGGAGATCGCGAAGGTGCTGAGCTTCGAGTCGAAGGTCATCATTATGGATGAACCGACCGACGCCCTGACCGATACCGAAACCGAATCCCTGTTCCGCGTGATCCGTGAGTTGAAATCCCAGGGGCGCGGCATTGTCTATATCTCTCACCGCATGAAAGAAATTTTCGAGATCTGCGACGACGTCACCGTCTTCCGCGACGGGCAGTTCATTGCCGAGCGTGAAGTGGCCACGCTGACCGAAGATTCGCTGATTGAAATGATGGTGGGACGTAAGCTCGAAGACCAGTATCCGCGTCTGGACAAAGCGCCAGGAGAGATCCGCCTGAAGGTGGATAACCTCTGCGGGCCGGGTGTGGATGACGTCTCCTTTACCCTGCGCAAGGGCGAGATCCTTGGCGTCGCGGGCCTGATGGGCGCGGGACGTACCGAACTGATGAAAGTGCTCTATGGCGCACTGCCGCGCACCAGCGGCTACGTTACCCTTGACGGCCATGAGGTGGTCACCCGCTCGCCGCAGGATGGCCTGGCGAACGGCATTGTCTATATCTCCGAAGACCGTAAGCGTGACGGCTTAGTGCTGGGCATGTCGGTAAAAGAGAACATGTCCCTGACCGCGCTACGCTATTTCAGCCGCAGCGGCGGCAGCCTGAAACATAAAGATGAGCAGCAGGCGGTCAGCGATTTTATCCGTCTCTTTAACGTTAAAACCCCATCGATGGAGCAGGCGATTGGCCTGTTGTCCGGCGGTAATCAGCAGAAAGTGGCGATTGCCCGCGGGTTGATGACTCGCCCGAAAGTACTGATCCTCGATGAGCCAACTCGCGGCGTTGACGTGGGCGCGAAAAAAGAGATCTATCAGCTGATTAACCAATTCAAGGCCGACGGTCTGAGCATCATTCTGGTCTCTTCCGAGATGCCAGAAGTATTAGGCATGAGCGATCGCATTATCGTCATGCATGAAGGGCATCTCGGTGGTGAATTCACTCGCGAGCAGGCCACCCAGGAAGTTCTGATGGCTGCCGCTGTGGGCAAGCTTAATCGCGTGAATCAGGAGTAAGAAGATGACTACCCAGGCTGTTTCTGGTCGCCGCTATTTCACAAAGGCATGGCTGATGGAACAAAAATCGCTGATTGCCCTGCTGGTGCTGATCGCGATTGTCTCGACCATGAGCCCGAACTTTTTTACCGTCAATAACCTGTTCAACATTCTTCAGCAGACCTCCGTCAACGCCATTATGGCGGTGGGCATGACGCTGGTGATTTTGACCTCGGGTATCGATCTGTCCGTCGGTTCCCTGCTGGCGCTCACCGGTGCGATTGCCGCGTCGATTGTCGGTATTGAGGTCAACGCGCTGGTGGCCGTTGCTGCTGCGCTGGCGGCAGGTGCGGCAATTGGCGCGGTAACCGGCGTGATTGTGGCAAAAGGCCGCGTACAGGCGTTTATTGCCACGCTGGTGATGATGCTGCTGCTGCGCGGCGTCACCATGGTGTACACCAACGGTAGCCCGGTGAATACCGGCTTTACCGAAAACGCCGATCTGTTTGGCTGGTTTGGTATCGGACGCCCGCTGGGTATCCCGACGCCAGTCTGGATCATGGCTATCGTCTTCCTGGCGGCGTGGTACATGCTGCATCATACCCGTCTGGGTCGTTATATTTATGCGCTGGGCGGTAACGAATCGGCAACGCGTCTGTCCGGTATTAGCGTCAACAAAGTTAAAATTATCGTTTACTCCCTGTGCGGTCTGCTGGCATCTCTGGCGGGCATCATCGAAGTGGCGCGCCTCTCTTCCGCGCAGCCAACGGCGGGTACGGGCTATGAGCTGGATGCCATCGCGGCAGTGGTTCTGGGTGGTACGAGCCTTGCGGGCGGTAAAGGTCGCATTGTTGGGACATTGATCGGCGCACTGATCCTCGGTTTCCTGAATAATGGCTTGAATTTGTTAGGTGTTTCCTCCTATTACCAGATGATCGTTAAGGCAGTGGTGATTTTGCTGGCGGTACTGGTAGACAACAAAAAACAGTAACTGACGACACTACAGGACATCTTAGATATGAACATGAAAAAACTGGCTACCCTGGTTTCTGCTGTCGCGCTGAGCGCAACCGTAAGTGCTAACGCCATGGCGAAGGACACCATCGCGCTGGTTGTCTCTACCCTGAACAACCCGTTCTTCGTCTCCCTGAAGGATGGCGCGCAGAAAGAAGCAGACAAACTGGGTTACAACCTGGTGGTACTGGATTCTCAGAACAACCCGGCGAAAGAGCTGGCTAACGTTCAGGACTTAACCGTTCGTGGTACCAAAATCCTGCTGATCAACCCAACCGATTCCGACGCGGTCGGTAACGCCGTGAAGATGGCAAACCAGGCGAAGATCCCGGTAATCACCCTGGACCGTCAGGCGACCAAAGGCGACGTTGTTAGCCATATTGCGTCTGATAACGTACTGGGCGGCAAAATCGCCGGTGACTACATCGCGAAGAAAGCAGGTGAAGGCGCGAAAGTGATCGAGTTGCAGGGTATCGCCGGGACTTCCGCGGCCCGTGAACGTGGTGAAGGTTTCCAGCAGGCTGTAGCGGCGCACAAATTCAACGTGCTGGCGAGCCAGCCGGCAGACTTCGACCGTACAAAGGGTCTGAACGTCATGCAGAACCTGCTGACTGCGCATCCTGACGTGCAGGCGGTATTCGCACAGAACGACGAAATGGCGCTCGGTGCGCTGCGTGCGCTCCAGACTGCGGGTAAATCAGATGTGATGGTTGTCGGATTTGACGGCACGCCGGATGGTGAAAAAGCAGTAAATGATGGCAAACTGGCTGCGACCATTGCTCAGCTGCCTGAGCAGATTGGCGCGACTGGCGTGCAAACTGCCGATAAAGTGCTGAAGGGCGAAAAAGTTCAGGCCAAATATCCTGTTGACCTGAAACTGGTCATTAAGCAGTAAAGGCGATTCAGGCAGTCGCTGGCTGCCTGAGGGACACCAAATAAAAGAAAAGTGTGGCATACGCCACCGGGTAATACCGGTGGCGCTCTCAGATGGACACCTCAATACATGAAAACCGCAGGCAACCTCGTCGTCCTTGGCAGTATCAATGCCGATCACATTCTTAACCTTGAAACGTTCCCCACTCCGGGCGAAACCGTCACTGGCAATCAGTATCAGGTCGCGTTCGGCGGTAAGGGCGCAAACCAGGCAGTTGCCGCCGGACGCAGCGGGGCAAATATCGCGTTTATCGCCTGTACGGGTGATGACGATACCGGCGAGCACGTACGCAAACAGCTGGCAAGCGACAACATCGACATCGCACCCGTCAGCGTAGTTGCAGGGGAATCTACCGGCGTGGCGCTGATTTTCGTCAATGCGGAAGGTGAGAATGTCATCGGTATTCATGCGGGGGCTAATGCCGCGTTAACGACTGAACGCGTCGAAGCGCAGCGTGGGATCATCGCCGGAGCGGAAGCCCTGCTGATGCAGCTGGAGTCACCGGTTGAAAGCGTGCTGGCCGCTGCGAAAATTGCGCATGAAAATCATACGTCTGTCGTACTTAACCCGGCGCCTGCCCGTGTATTATCAGACGAGCTGCTGGCGCTGGTGGATATCATCACCCCGAACGAAACCGAAGCGGAAAAGCTGACGGGTATCCGTGTCGAAAATGATGACGATGCCGCGCGTGCCGCGCTTGCGCTGCATGATAAAGGCATTGGCACCGTGATCATCACCCTCGGCAGCCGTGGGGTGTGGGCTAGCGTCAATGGCGAAGGCCGTCGCGTACCGGGCTTTAAGGTCAAAGCCATTGATACCATCGCCGCAGGTGACACCTTCAACGGTGCGCTGGTAACGGCGCTGCTGGAAGGAAAAGCAATGGATGACGCGATTCGCTTCGCGCATGCCGCCGCCGCGATTGCGGTGACGCGTAAAGGCGCTCAGCCTTCTGTTCCATGGCGTAAAGAGATTGATGAATTCTTAAGTCAGCAGGGGTAACGCTTGGCCACAATGAAAGATGTCGCCCGTATGGCGGGCGTTTCTACCTCGACTGTCTCCCACGTTATCAATAAGGATCGCTTCGTCAGCGAGGCGATTCGGGAGAAAGTTGACGCTGCAATTAAAGAACTCAACTATGCGCCGTCTGCGCTGGCCCGCAGCCTGAAGCTTAACCAGACGCGCACCATCGGCATGCTGATCACCGCCAGTACCAACCCTTTTTATTCTGAACTGGTGCGCGGCGTGGAGCGCAGCTGCTTCGAGCGCGGCTACAGCCTGGTGCTGTGCAATACCGAAGGCGATGAGCAGCGCATGAACCGAAACCTGGAGACGCTGATGCAAAAACGCGTCGACGGGCTGCTGCTGCTCTGTACCGAAACGCATCAACCCTCGAAAGAGATTATCCAGCGCTACCCTTCTATTCCTACGGTCATGATGGACTGGGCGCCGTTCGACGGCACCAGCGATCTGATCCAGGATAACTCGCTGCTGGGTGGCGATATGGCGACTCAGCATTTGATCGACAAAGGTCATACCCGCATTGCCTGTATTACCGGCCCGCTGGATAAAACCCCGGCGCGCTTGCGTCTGGAAGGCTATCTTTCGGCCATGGAACGGGCGGGGCTTGCCATTCCTGATGGCTATCGCATCACCGGCGATTTCGAATTTAATGGTGGATTTGAAGCAATGCAGAAACTGCTGGCGCAAGAGCCGCGCCCGCAGGCGGTGTTTATCGGTAACGATGCGATGGCATTCGGAGCTTATCAGGCGCTGTATCAGGCGGGATTGCGTGTTCCGGACGACATGGCGATCGTCGGTTATGATGATATCGAACTGGCGCGCTACATGACGCCGCCGCTGACCACCATTCATCAGCCGAAGGATGAACTGGGTGAGCTGGCCATCGACGTGTTGATCCACCGCATGGCTCAGCCCACGCTGCAACAGCAACGTTTGCAGCTTACTCCTGTTCTGATGGAACGCGGTTCGGTTTAGCCTTATCTTTATGACGCTCTTTAATCAGGTTCCGGCCGTCTTTTGGTTTTAACAACATAAAGACCACCGCCGATACCACGGTAAGCGCGCCCATGGTGATAAAGGTATAGTGGAACTGCTCAACGGTATTTGTACCGTCAAACCCTTCATAAAACCGCAGTACCGCCGCGCTCACGGCAACCCCGAGGCTGATCGACAGCTGTTGAGTGACCGCCAGTACGCTGTTGCCGCTGCTGGCATTCTCGTCGGTGAGGTCCCCAAGGGTGATGGTGTTCATCGACGTAAACTGCGTCGACATGGCCATACCCAGCACAAACAGCGGCAGGATCAGCATCCAGATGGGTAATGCCGCAGATTGCAGGGAGAACTGCGCAATCATCAATCCAATAAAGATCGTCACGCCAACCAGCGTCTTACGATAGCCAAACCAGCGCAGCACCTGCGTGACCGTCGATTTTGCCAGAATTGAGCCCATCGCTGTGGGGGCCATCATGCAGCCAGCAATCAGGGCCGGATAGCCGAAACCGACCTGGAGCATCAGCGGCATCAGGAACGGTACGCAGCCCGTGCCCAGACGCGAGGCAATATTGCCCGCGATCCCGACGGAAAACGTTCGGGTGTTAAACAGAGATAAAGAGATAAGCGGTGTCGGATGGCGACGCGCATGACGGATATATAGAAGGAACAGCAGAATACCGCTAAGAATGATGGCCAGCGCCAGCCACGTCGCTACGATTTTCTCGCCAAACAGCTCCATCCCGCTGGAGAACAGGACCAGGCTCAGGCCAAACAGGAAGAAGCCGCCCATATCGAAGCTGCGTCGTGGTGTGGTGAAGTTCGGCATATATTTGCGGGCATAGATTAGCCCTGCCACACCAATCGGAATATTAATCAGGAAGATCCAGTGCCAGCTTGCCCAGGTCACCAGTACGCCGCCGAGAACCGGGCCAAGTATCGGGCCGACCAGCCCCGGCATAGTCACAAAGTTGAGCACCGGGAGCAGTTCGCTGCGCGGATAGGCGCGCAATAACGCCAGACGCGCGACGGGCATCATCATCGCGCCGCCTATCCCCTGTAGAACGCGGAAGATAACCAGTTCCGTCAGAGAGGTAGAAAGGGCGCAAGCCAGAGAACCGAGGGTGAACAGCGTCACCGCCAGCATAAACACTTTGCGCGTGCCGAAACGATCGGCCAGCCAGCCGCTGACCGGAATGAGCATCGCCACCGTCAGGGTATAACTGATGATGGCGGATTGCATCGCCAGTGGGGAGCGGTTAAGGCTTTGGGCTATTGCGGGAAGGGCGGTATTGAGGATAGTGGCATCCAGTGCCTGCATAAAGAACGCCATGGCTGCAATCCACGGCAATCCGGCCATACTGCGTGCTTTTTTCTCTGTCATTTATTTACCTGCTGGTGGGTTGGCGCCGCCAGCAACGCCTGGCACGCACTCAGGGCTCGCTGCCCGTCGCTTTCCTGAATGGCATCGACTATCGCCTGATGCAGATCCAGCTTCACCACCTCATCCTGTGTGATAGAGGCAAAGTAAGTGTGGTACACAGAATGGAATAAAGAAGCAAAGGAGGTCAGGAAAGGATTTCCGCTCATATTATAGATATGTTCATGCCAGGCCATATCGACTTCTATCCAGCGCTCGCGGTTAAAGTGCTTTTTCAGATCCACCATCTCTTCCATAAAAGTATTGAGCTGCGCTTTTTGCTCTGCTGTGCCGAGCGTGGCGGCAAGCAGACAGGCCTGAGGCTCAAGACTGCTGCGCATGACCAGAAAGTGATCGACGACCTGATTAAAGTTATCTTCGGTCATCCACCAGGTGAGTAACTCCTGATCGAGAAAGTTCCAGTTCCCCTGAGGCATAACGCGGGTGCCAATGCGCGGGCGTGGAAGCACCATCCCTTTCGCCGTTAATGTTTTTACCGCTTCGCGAACGGCGGTACGGCTTACACCAAACTGATCCCCCAGCTCCATCTCGCTGGGCAGGATGCTACCTGGGGCATATTTACCCGCTAAGATCAGCTGAGCCAGCTTTTCTGCCAGCACATAGGACAGGTTTTTTTGAGCTGCCAGCTGTTGTGCGCTTAATGGCATCGCTTTTATTCCTTAAATATTGATGCGGCTAATTATGCCATCTCAGGTGTGATTGTGGTTGCAGATACATCAATTAGAACAATTTGTAGCTTGATCTCATCGCTTTTGGTGAAAAAAAACACGGTCAGAAACTTTTTTTAAATTACCTCTTGTCACTTCAGAAGAACTCCCTATAAT
>NZ_JADCLG010000038.1:0-21642 GCF_014982425.1 Enterobacter cloacae complex sp. I1M
TTTATTGCTTCTGCATAAAATCCCTCAGCCCACAGGGAGAGGGAACGCAGGGCCTTACTGGCCCTGCGGAATATCGCTCGCATCCTGGTGCAAATCATCGGCCGCCGCCTGTACTGGCTGCGACGGCGTCGCCATGATGGCGTTCCAGGTGGCCTTTAACTCTTTCATGTCATATTCCGGCTCACCTTTCGGCTGCAACAGAATCAACGCCATATCCTGAGACAGCTGCTGCCGCAGATCCTGATTCAGCATCTCCACGGTCAGACCGTTCAGGAAATCCTGACGCAATTTCTGATACTGCTCCGGCGCGATATCCACGACCTGATTCTGTAAGGAGCGAATGCGCTGGCTGATTAAGATATCGGTATCGGCGCGGGCATAGGTGGCAAACAGTTTCTGCAATTCGAGGGATTTCTGCGCCACCAGGGCGTTAAATTCCTCTTCAGACAGGCCCTCTTTACGCACTTTAGCCAGCTCTTTCGCCACCACGCCGAGATTGGCATTCAGCTTATCACCCGGCGATTCGACGTTAATGGCGCACTGGGCGCGCTGGAACAGCACGCGGCAGTCAAAGCCCAGACCAATGTCTTTCACGTTGTTCTTGCTGAGCGTCTGCTGAACATGCCAGAACAGCGCTTCACGCGCCAGGTCCGCACGCCAGTAACGCAACAGCGCCGAGGACTCGCGGATCGGCTGCCAGGCGGTATCCCACATCATCGAAAGACGATCCTGACGCACGGTATCCGTCATGATACTGACCGTCTCAGGACGCAGCGGGGACAATGTAGGAACAGGGGCGGGCGTTTCACGCTTCCCTTTTAGATCGCCAAAGGCTTTGTTGATCTGCTCTATCACCGCACGGCTGTCCACGTTGCCCACTACAATGAGGGTCATGGCATCCGGGGTGTACCACTGCTGGTAGAAAGATTTCACCTGCTCTGGATCCACCGGCTGTTTCAGCGGTTCTGCCGGGTCGTGTCCAAGCAGCGTGGACCCTTTCAGGCGGTAGCGCCACCAGCCTTCTTTGGTATCCGTCGGCCAGGTCGCCACCATGTCGCTGTTGCTCAACGCATAGTTTACGGTCTCAGGCGTAATCGCCAGTTTGCCGGTGGCATCGGATAGATAGGTAAGCGCTTCTTTAAGCAGATCGTTACGGTTGTTGGGCAGGCTCAGATTAAACATGGTGTAGTCATAGGAGACCACAGCCGGGGGCAGCGGACGTTTAGGATCGATGGCCTGTTGCCATAAAGAACGCACCTGAACCGCCTGCAAACTGCCGCTCTGGGTGAGCGCCAGTCGAGGAATAAAATGGCTTAAGCCGGTCTGCTGGGTGCTTTCAGTGAGGGAGCCGGTATTCACAGCCAGACGAATTTCAATGCGATCGCTCGGACGTTGCGGAGTGGATAACACCTGCCACTGGAATCCGTTCGCCAGTGTTCCCTGTTGCCAGGCCGGGTCTGGCTGGAGCGCATCTGCCTGCACATAACTGGCTGCTGCCATCATCAGCAAACCGCCGGTTAAGAGTCGAATTTTTGTGCCCTGCATGTGAACCCCTGATCAACATTCCTGGTTAAAGAGAGTGTCTCGCGACGTGAGCACTCAAAGATGACGATGAAAACCTTCCGATTAGACAGCGTGTTCGGCTAAACGTCACGGGCGGAAGCGAAATATACCCAAAAAAATTTTGTCGAAATATGACAGGTATGAGCGGTTATTATGCGCAGGTGCCCGCATCCCCACAAGGGAATACGGGCATTTATGAGGGATTAAGAGGATAAACCGGGGGTTTTGTCCTCAGATGTGCGATTATTCAGCGTATCGTTAAGTTTCTTGTGATCCAGCTCTTTTACCCACTTCGCCACCACAACCGTCGCCACACCATTACCAATCAGGTTGGTTAACGCGCGGGCTTCAGACATAAAGCGGTCGATACCGAGGATCAGGGCCAAACCCGCCACCGGCAGATGTCCAACCGCTGAGATAGTGGCCGCCAGCACGATAAATCCGCTACCCGTTACGCCCGCCGCCCCTTTCGAGGAGAGCAGGAGGACGACCAGCAGCGTAATCTGATGGAAGATATCCATGTGGCTGTTGGTGGCCTGAGCAATAAAGACCGCCGCCATCGTCAGGTAAATCGAGGTGCCGTCCAGGTTAAAGGAGTAGCCCGTAGGAATAACCAGCCCCACCACTGACTTACGGCAGCCCAGCTTTTCCATTTTATCGAGCATACGCGGCAGCGCGGACTCAGAAGAGGATGTGCCGAGGACAATCAGCAGCTCTTCACGAATGTAACGGATAAATTTGAAGATGCTGAAGCCGGTCGCACGAGCGATGGAGCCGAGCACCACCACCACAAACAGAATACAGGTGATGTAGAAGCAGATAATCAGCTGGCCAAGCTGTACCAGCGTGCCGACGCCGTATTTCCCGATGGTGAAGGCCATCGCGCCAAAGGCACCAATCGGGGCCAGACGCATAATCATGTTGATGATGCCGAAGATTACCTGCGAGAAGCTTTCAATGACGTTAAAAATCAGCTGGCCTTTGCTGCCAAGACGGTGCAGGGCAAAGCCAAACAGCACGGCAAACAGCAGTACCTGGAGGATATTTCCGCTGGCGAACGCGCCAATCACGCTGCTCGGGATCACGTCCAGCAGGAAGGCAACAATCCCCTGATCTTTCGCCTGTTCAGCGTAAACCGCCACCGCTTTCGCATCCAGCGTGGCCGGGTCAACGTTCATGCCCGCGCCAGGCTGTACCACGTTGACAATAATCAGGCCGATAATCAGCGCGATCGTACTGACAATCTCGAAGTACAGCAGGGCAACCGCCCCCGTACGCCCGACCGCCTTCATGCTTTCCATGCCGGCGATACCGGTCACCACGGTACAGAAGATGACCGGCGCGATGATCATTTTGATGAGCTTAACGAACGCGTCGCCAAGCGGTTTCATTTGCGCGCCCAGCTCCGGGTAGTAGTGACCGAGCAAAATACCGATGGCGATGGCTGTCAGGACCTGGAAGTAAAGACTTTTGAAGAGTGAGGTTTTCATAGGGTGTCCCTGGAAAGAATAACTACAGGCTTTGTAAGGTTATGGTTAACCTGCGGCTTTAAAATAACACCCACATAACAGGACAGAAATAAACGGGGTTCAAATTTGAAACACAAATGTTAAGAACTTTGAGCTGGCTCGCACAAGCCAGCAACAAAATTACACTTTTGCGTTATTGCCATCGTCGGCGAGATAGCGTCGCTCAAAGGTATCCGTCGGCACGGCGCGGCCAAACAGGAAACCCTGACCGCTCTCCACACCCGCCGCAGCCAGCCACTCGCGCTGGGCTTCGGCCTCAATACCTTCGGCAGTCACGTGCAGGTTCAGGCTGTGCGCCATCTGGATAATGGCCTGCACCAGGCTGCAATCCTCCGGCAGCCCTTTCACAAAGGTTTTGTCGATTTTCAGGACGTCCACCGGCAGGGTTTTCATGTGCTGGAGCTGACGCAGGCCGGAATACCCCATACCAAAATCGTCCAGCGCAATGCGGATCCCGGCATTACGCAGCGGTTTCAGAATGGCGACAGCGTCGTCAGGATTGTCAATACAACGGCTCTCGGTGACTTCCAGGATCAACGTGTGGGGCTGGATGCGGTAGCGATGGATCAACTCGAGCATATCCGGCACCATAGTCGGGTGCATCAGCTGTAGCGCAGAAAGATTCACCGACAGCGGCAGCGTGATGCCCCGTTGTTGCCAGGCCGCAAGCTGGCGGCACGACTCTTCCAGCACCCAGTATCCGACGGTGACCATCAGGCCGCAGGACTCGATACGTTCGATCATCCCCTCAGGCAGCTCCCACGTGCCGTCCGGCTGCTGCATGCGCAGCAACGCTTCGGCGCTGGTCACTTCACCCGTGCGCAAATCCACCTGCGGCTGTAGCCAGAGCGCAAACTGGCGATTGTCCATCGCCGTCAGAATGTCGCTCTCTTCCGTCAGGCGCTGCTGGGCTTTTTCCATTTGCTCCGGATCAAAGAACTGGATCTGGTTTTTGCCTTTTCGGCGCGCGGTAAACGCTGCTGAGAAAGCCCGACGGTATAACTGCTCGGCGGTCAGACCACCGTAGTACATTGCGATACCAATGCTGGCACTTGGGCGTAGCTGGATACCCTGAATGGGTAGCCGCTCATTTATGACAGTGAGTACTTGCTGACCTAACGTAATAGCGTGCCACGGCTCTTTTACACCGTGCGCAATCACCACCAGGTCATAGCCGCTGACCTGGGTAAGTACCATGCGCGGCGCCAGCACAGATTTGATTTTTTCCACCAGCGTCAGTAATAGCATCTCGCGCTGGCTCTCTTTCAGCACGCCCGTCGTGTCCTGTAAGGTCTCGCAGGCAATCACCATCAGCGCGGTGGTCTGCTGGCGAGCGACGGTCTGCTCCAGCAGGGCCATTAAAAACGCTTTGTTTGGCAGGTCGGAAACCGGGAAACGGGTGGCGTTATTACTGACCTCTTCCTGCTGACGCAGGACACGCTGCTGGTTGATATTGTAACTGCGGACCAGCATGCCGATTTCATCGTCGTGATGCAGACGCGGCAAGGGAAGCTGATGCCCCATGTGCTCCTGCGGAGAGAGGTCATTCAGCTCCCGGGCTATGCGGCGCAACGGATGCACAATTAACCGGTTGATGCACCACGTCAGCGCCACGCTCAACATTAAGGTTAAAAGTAAGTAAGTAGTCACTAACGTAGCAACCCAACTCATGACGAATTTATACATGCGGTACGAGTCCGCCTGTAGTACCAGATAGGCCAGCGGCTGCGGGTTAGCCGGTCTTTCCAGGGAATAGAGAGGCAGGGAAATCTGCACCGGCAGTTCAAACAGGCGCATCACCATCATCGGGACGGGACGCTCCGGGATAAAGCTCATCCGCAGCGCCTGGAACTGGTTCGGCAGCACGACGTCGGCGCGGCTCACGATACCGGCGGGCTGAATGCGCTTCAGGATGGATTCCGCCTCGGGGATATCCCCTTTCAGGATCGAGGCCGACAGGGGTTCCCGCACCGAGCGGGCAATACTTTCCAGTTGCGAAGCCGTGTTATAGCGATTCTGCTGTACGGAATGAAACAGCAAAATGACGCAGAAGATGAAGACAAACAGCATTGTGACGGCAGACACCATCGCCATCTGTTTGATCGTTAAGGAACGGCTGACACGCAAAATGACTCTCCACAAAACTCGAAGCGCAGGGCGCACCAGGGCGTAAACCTGGTGCGCCCGAGTATACCCGATAGCTGCACTTTTAAGAGAGACTTACAATTAGATTAAGCAAAAATCCGATCACCAGTCTGCATAAGGCACCAGCGGTTCCGGCGGTAAGTCCATATCACCCTGCCAGCCTGCGGCAGAATACCGAACATAGAGCAACGCATGGCTCGGGGTATAGTCTTTCGCTTCCTGAATATCGACGCCCAGACCGACAAACCAGTTGGACGTCACACGGCGTTCAACAATCGCCCTTGCGGTATAACCCGTCCCTGACGAGCTACTTCCGGTTCCCATCACACCTTTATCGGTATAACGGCCTGGCTCATTGTCCGGGATCAGCCCCTGCAACGGATAACGCATCACATCCTTTGTTTTTGAATGGGACCATGAGACGGAACCGCCCAGCTCCCATGACCAGTTCTCTGTGCGTTTACGCCAGTTCACCGGTATGGCGAACGACACATACTCCTGGGGACTGTAGTAACCGCCCTGGCCCAGCGAATAGCCACTTAAATCCTTATCGTAATGCCAGAGCATGTTGGACACACCGACCGTCAGACGCTCGTTGTTCTGATTGATAAGCTTGTAGTAATAGCCGGTCATCCAGCGGACCCGCCAGTTATCTTCGACATTCTTCCCGGTGAGGCTGTCGGCACTCAGGCTTGACCAGATCCCGTTAGCTTCGCCTTTGTCGTAGCTCATGCTCACGCCGCCACCGGTAGCACGCACGCCGCCCCAGGTGGTGTCGGTATTGGGATCTTTTTGCCCGGCGAAGGCCAGCACAGAGCTGGAAATCGGACGACGATGGGCGTTCAGGGTGTAGCCAATCGGCCCCAAGTCGTTGCTGTAGCTCAGGCTGCCCACCACATCGACCACGTCGAAGCCCATCGGCGTTGTACCGATGTCCCACGCCCAGGTTTTGTTCTGCCAGCCGACTGCCACGCTGGCGCCGTTGGCCGACTGGTTCGTGCTGCCGTGACATGGCGTTTCGGCGCAGGTACCCCACGTTGGATCGTAGGTTCCATTGTCCGTATCAAAGGAACCGGCGTTCATATTGACCAGATCGCTACGGAAGAACATGCGGCCTTCCGATAGCGGCGCATCCACCTGGAGCATAGTGGTGTGCGCTTTCAGGTCGGAATAGCCCCCCGTGCCGCTGGATCCCCAGTAGTCGTGTTGCAGCGTGACGTTCAGATCCTGCTGACGATAAAGATCGCCTGCATCGCTGCGCACGCCGCGCTTCAGCCAGTCATCTTTCTCATCGTTACGCGTAAGACGCGTAAAGCTGTCGTTATCGGTTGGACGAGTCGTTGTGATGCCAGATGAGACCATCGCATCCTTCCAGGTGTCCAGCGCCTGCTGAGGCTGACCATTTTGTGCCTGGAAACGGGCGGCATCACGCATCACCAGCGCACTTTCCATAGAAGGCGGCTGCGATTTTGCCTGCGGAAGAATGGTGTTGAAGGTCTTTTCTGCCACGGCTGAATCGCCCAGACCGGCCTGCGCCATGGCGATCCGGCGCTGCATATTGAGGGAGAGCGGTTCGCCGTTTTGTGCCGCGGGCAGTTTCGCCAGCTCAGCGCGAGCGGCGTCCCTGTTGCCCTGAGCAAGATTGACTTCGGTCAGGCCGAGAATTGCGTCTTCGTTCTGCGGTTCCCGTTGCAGGACGGTGTTGTAGGCGGTTTTCGCGGCCTCGTGATCGCCACGCTGTTCAGCCCAGTCCGCCAGCGTTAAGTCGATACGAGTGGACGGGGGCTGCTGGCGAAGCAGCGCTTCCGCCTCCTGCTCTTTTCCACCGTCGCGCAGGCGGTTGGCGTTTTCTAGCACCTGGTTACTTTGCAGGCGGTCCGCCAGCGCCTGGATGTTGCCGTTCCACTTGTCGCGCGGCAGCGTGTTCAGATGCGCCAGCGCGGCCCGGTCCCGATCGTTACCGGACAGGTACAGCCCGCTGGCGTAAACCTGATCCGGATCGCCCGGTTTCTGGCTTGCCAGCTGGCGCATCAGGTTATCCGCCTGGCTGCGCTGACCCGCGCTATACAGATCGCGTGATAGCCGGTAGGTGATCCACACGTCGCCCGGGGAAAGCGCAAGGCGTCGGCGCTGAATTTCTGCGGCCTGCGCATAGTTTCCCTGGCTTTCCAGCTGTTCAGCCTGAGCCGAGAGCTGCTCGTTCGTCAGGCTACGTTCAATATCATCAATGCTGCGGCGCTGGCTGGCAGAGAGCGACTGAATAAACTGCGTCGCCTTCTCCGGAGACTGCTCGCGATAAATATTGGCAAGACCGCGTACCGCGTTGCTGTTGCCGCTGTCCATCCGCAATGCCTGGCGATAATAGCGTTCAGCCGCGTCGTTATCTTTCCGCGCCGCCGCCGCGTCACCCAGCCCCAGGACCGCGTAGCTGTCCGTATTGTCAATGTTGCGCGCCTGCTGATAATAGCGTTCCGCCTGGGCTGTCTTGTTGGCTTTCAGGGCGTTATCACCCTGCTGGATCAGCAGCCAGTATCGGTTAACCTTCAGCAGGCTGTCCCATTTGCCCCGGTTGTCGCTCTGCGGATCGAGGGCGATCGCCTTTTCAAACTGCGCAACCGCGCGGGCGCGATCGCCTTTCTGCGAATAGGCCTGCCCCAGCGCGCCTACGGCTTCACTGTCGGCGTGGTTGGCGCTGACTGCTTTCTGCAACTCCGTTACCGCTTTACTGCCCTGCCCGGCATCCACTGCGGCTAACCCTTCGGCTTTGGCGCGAAACGCCGGATCGGCGAGCTGTTTTTGCTGCGCTTCAAGCTGGGCGCGCGCCGCCGTCACGTTATCGCCATCGCTGAACACGCTCAGGTATTGTTGCAGCGCGGTAACGCTGGCGCTGCTGGCCGGCTGATCTTTGATCTGCTGGTACCACATGTCCGACGCCTGACTGCGGCCATTGTTCGATTTGGCCATCTCCTGTAACACCGCAAACCCTTCATCACGCCGTCCGCTCTGGAACAGAAGCTGCGCCAGCGAAGCCTGTAGCGGGGCGTTGCCCGGACTGCTGGCGTTGATTTTCTTCAGCTGATTAATGGCCAGATTACGGCGGGCAGGCTCTTTCGCCACCACGTTCCAGTACTCCGTCGCGATGTCGCCGCTGGGCGGATTACCGTCAAACAGTTTGTCATACGCGGCAATAGCTTCCTGCGTGTGCCCGGTGGTGGCGAGCAGACGAGCCTGCTGGAGGGCCTGGCGACCATCCGGCGTGGAGAGCAGCATGGTCGTACGGGAGGACTGATACGCACTGGAATCGGGTGCCATTCCTTTCAGGCGATCCAGCTCTTTTTGCGCGCCCGCCGTATCCCCCTGTCGTAACAGGTAGCGGAAGCGAGCGGCAATCACGTCCGGGTTGTTGGGGTCGATCAGCTCAAGGCGATAGAGCGACTGGCGCACCAAATCCTCACGCTGGGTGGATTCCCCCAGACGAACCTGTTCCAGCAGCTGTCTCTGCTGCGGGGAGTTGGCGGCCTGGGCCAGGGGCATGAGCGCCAGGCCAAGCGATAAGGCGAGTAGATTTAGTGTGAACGTGCGCATTCCTGGCCCCAATCCGGTAGTAATTCACCTTGCGAGGTGAAACGAAAACGATGCTGATCCCACCCTTGTCCAAAGAGGGTCAGAACGTAGCTGTAATAAGCATTGTTATCGGGAAAACGATCGGCGACACGCTGGCGTTGCACCGCCTGCGCGTCCCGTTCTTGTAAAAATGGAAGCAGGGAGGCAGAAAACCCTACCGGCCCATCTCCGGTACGTTTCCCGGTCGCTACGTCCACTTTTTCCGGCGGTAAGCCTTGTTTGATTGTGGTGGTCGCCATGGGCTTGAAACGCGCCAGTAGCCGGGCTTTTTGCGGATCGTTATCGTTCATCATCCCTACCCACAGATAGACGCGAATCGCATCGTAACTGCCGATCAGGGTCGTATCCTGCTTCAACTGCCAGCCGCCCTTTTTCTGGTATTTCACCCAGTTCGGGGAATATCCTTTTGGCGCGGTCTCCAGCAGCAGACGCAGGTTGGTTTCACGGAGCGTTGTCCACGGTGCGCCGAAACGGGTGAAATAGCTCGCAAGCTGCGGCGGCAGGTAGCTGGGGTTGAAGCGCCAGACACTCTCTTCGGCAAAACCGACTTTACCCGGCAGCAGCATAGAACCCAGCCCCGGCACCTTCACCACTTCCTCACTGGCAATGCGCGTCAACAGCGCCTTACCCGTGCGCGTGTAATCGGGATTTTTCCACAGCCGCCCGGCTTCCAGCAGCGACCAGGCAATCCAGATATCGGCATCAGACGCGGAGTTAGGGTCGATAACCGCCCAGGTTTCGTCGTCCTTTTTCCCCCACAGCCAGGCCGGGAGATGTTGGGCTAAATCCCCCTCGGCAAGGTTATCGCGCGTCCATGTCAGCAGCAGATCAAACGTCTTGCGATCGTTTGCTGCCAGGGCAAAGAACAGTCCGTAGCTTTGCCCTTCGGAGGTGGTGATTTTGCGCGCGTCACTGGGATCAATGACGCGCCCACTTTCGCTCATATAATCCTGCTTGAACGTCTCCCAGGCAGGCCAGCGACAGGCGGCATGCAGATTCGCCGCCGCCAGCATCAACGCTGCGACTACACACCCGCGAAAGATTTTCATCACGGCTTACTCATGGTCCGGGTTAAGACGACGACGGCTGATGATTCGCAGCAGACGCCACAATACCCACGCCAGCAATACAACGCTGAGCGCAGCCAGCACGGCCAGCAGCACCGGGTGGTTAGAGAGGGCGTACCACAGGCGTTCGAACCACGGCAGATGACCGACGTAGTAGACATCCCCCACGCGCAGGCTGTTTACCCCCGACTCACGGATCACCGAGACGGAACCGAACATTGCCGCCCGTTTACCGCTGTCGTTCATGGCCGTGTTGAGCAGCTCATAGCCGCGCGGGCTGTCCGCAAGCAGGGCGATCACGCTGCGCTGGTCGTTATACGGAGACTGGAAACCGACAATCGCAGCCATCGGACCCGTTGAGCTTACGGTCGTCCTGATATTGGCCTGGCGATCGCCGCTGTCCGGCATGATGCTCGGGAACTCGGTCTGACGCAGCGGCGTGTTGACCCATGGCTGAGCCGCCTGCACCAGCAGATCGACGCGCTTCTCGTCTTTCAGCTTGTCCGGAATGTTGCCGATGACCATGATATCGGCATCTTTGTTCTGGATCTGGCTACCGTCATCCGTCACCGTCACGTTGATAGCCGGTAAGCCGGTTTGCGCCCCGACGGTGCCCATGGTGTCCAGCAGCGTGGCAACCTGGCCTTCGTTGGCCGCTTTTGGCATCACGACAATCGATTCAGAGAGATCAGCCATGCGGCTGAACGGGAAACTGGCGTTAGCAAACGCACGCAGATCCGGCATCGCGATAAAGTGGTAATACTTCGAGAAGTCGATTGTGGAATCATCACCAATCACCACGTGGTTTTGCACCGGCTGGAAGGTAATACAGTTTTCCACCGATCCACCCGGCATCGGGTTCATGTACTGGAAGTTAAACCGCAGCTGGTTCACCGCACCGAGCTTCAGCGCCGGGATCGACACATCGGTTTTGCCATCCAGCAGCCCCTGCAATACAGGCAGACGAAGCATCAACCGGTTTGTCTCCTGGCTGCTGGTCAGGCTGAAGGATTGCAGGAACTGGTTGTTGAGGCTGATATCCATGCGCGAGCTGTCTTTGGTTACCGGCGCGGTGTAACGGTAGTTCAGGTTGATATCAATACCGTTGGTGCGCAGCAGATAGAGATCCGGCGGCAGGTTCAGCGACAGGCTGACAGGAGAAGGTTCAAGCCCGGTTGACTGCAATTGCTCTTCATAGGTTTTCAGCTCGCCGAAGGTAATCGCGCGGTCGGTGCGGACCCAGTTCGGCGCATCATAAGGCTTACGTGCCAGCAGCGGTTTCACCTCATCCACCACGACGCTATTACCGCGGAACAGGATATTGCCCTGCGCAATGCCTTTTGCCGCCTGCACCAGATCTTTATCATCACGCCCGAAGATCACCAGCAGCTTCACGTACGGATTGTCGGGATGGCTGATCATCTCGATGGTGGGCGCTTTCACCTCTGGATGGTCCCGCAGGAATGCCGGGCGTTTGGCGTTGGTGGCAAACACAATCGCGTTTTTGTCCGGCATTTTGTCGTACATAACCGGGAAACTCTGGCCACGCCAGCCGGAGCGGGAACCAAACCAGGATGCCACGATAGAGGCCGCCAGCTGTTCGGTCACATCAGGAGAGCCCGCAAACACCATTGGCAGGTTCAGTGGACGGTTATCACGCGGGTCGAAGAACGGCACCGGGAAGGCGGAGAGATCGTTTTTCAACGCCAGCGGCTGATAGGTCATCTGAAGCGAAGAGTTACGACCAACATCCAGCCACAGGGTGCTGCTGGCCGGGTTTTCACAGACATCGCGGTAATGGCCGACAAATTCCAGACGCACGCGGTTAAAGTCGGTGATAAACAGCGGGTTAATCGGCACCTGAGCCAGGGTTTTCTTACCCAGTTGCTCTTTGGTGACGGGCAGGACGTCCATCAGCTCATCATTCAGATAGACCTTAAGCTGGGATTGCACCGGCAGCAGCGACGGCGATGGCGTGTATTCCAGGTTGAGCATCGCTTTCGACACGACTTCATCGCTACGCATACCGAATTCGACACCGCCATTTGGGTTGATGCCGCGCAGAACCATGCTGCCCGGAGGAGGCGCGATCTGGGCGAACGTCAGCTTAACGTCACGCGACGGCGTATTTTCCGCAACCACCGGTGCACTGGCTCCCGGCACGCCAGGCATAACCTGCCCAACCACCGGGTTGTCGGCGGGCAGCGTATTCCCCGTCGTCGGCTGATTCGGGACGACGTTTTCCGTCTGCCCCGGCGCCGCCGTCACTACCGGATCGGTCGCTTGCGCGACGACAGGCACCGTTGGCGCGGGTGTGGTCGCTGCGTTATCAGGCGCCGCGTTAGCCACTGTTGCAGGGAGCGCACTCATCCCCATTGCCACTGCACATAACCAGGAAAGTTTTGTTTTCATCGCGTTATCATCATTGTTGAGCCATAACCGGGTCCGCCTGCTTCGCTTCATCTCGCTCAGGTCGACGCGGAATGAACGACACGACCCAGGAAACCAGTGAAGTAAGTGACCGGAAAATTAATTTCACCGACGACGGGGCAAATTCTGCAAGGTGACGATAGCCACGGAACCCCAGCTTAAGAATATCCAGCAGGCTTTCCAGAGGCTTATCCTCAGGGAAGCTGTCCTGCCAGAGAGCCCACGTATCCGCGCGGGCAAACGTACACTGCACAAAATCAATGTGTTGCTTTTTAGTCAGCGGCATCAGTTGCAGACCCACTTCATTTCCTCTCACACGCACCACCTGCGTCGGGAAGACATACTCCTGCTGGCCGCGCTTAAGCAATAGGTTGACCTTCTGCCCCTCAAGCACCTTCGCCTGACCGTTGATCTTGATACCCAGACCGCCATCCGAAAAGTCATGTACGGTACAGGAGAAGAGATGTCCATCGTCGCGGGCAATGGCCGCTGGCATGCTGATTTCGACGCGATGCGCGCGGCGAACCTGTTTGCTCTCCACTGATACCGCCACCGCGCCACCGAGGATAATCAGGTTATAAAACACCCACGCCATACTCACGAAGACCGTCAGAATTTCGTTTTCCGGGCCGTAGAAGTAGCGCCAGACCCCAACAATCACGCCCACAATATTCAGCAGCACCAGGAAGATATAGGGCCGGGAGATCACCCAGTCGACATACTCCTCTTCCACCAGCCCGCCCTTCGCGGTGACGTTGAATTTCCCTTTATGCGGGTTAATCAGCGCCACCATGGTTGGCGGCGCGATATACCAGGCCAGCACCGTTTCGTAGATTTCACTCCAGAACGAATGGCGATATTTCCCCTGAATCTTCGAGTTCGTCAGGCTGGCGTGGATCATGTGCGGCAGAACGAACAGGGCAATCATCAGCGCAGGCGCATAGATGATGTAAGCGTGAAGAAGCAGGAACGCCAGCGGCGCAGTGAGGAAGATAAGCCGTGGAATACCCGACAGGAAGTGGAACATGGCGTTAACGTAGCACAGCCGTTGCGCCAGTTTCAGTCCTTTACCCATCAGCGGGTTATCGAGGCGGAAAATTTGCACCATGCCGCGCGCCCAGCGAATACGCTGGCCGATATGCGCCGACAGGGATTCCGTGGCCAGCCCCGCCGCCTGAGGAATGCGCATGTAGGCGGAGGTATAGCCAAGACGGTGCAGACGCAGCGAAGTGTGCGCATCTTCCGTGACCGTCTCGACGGCGATCCCGCCAATTTCATCCAGCGGTTTACGGCGGATCACCGCACAGGAGCCGCAGAAGAATGTTGCGTCCCACATGTCGTTCCCGTCCTGCACCAGACCATAGAACAGTGTGCCCTCGTTCGGGGTTTTACGAAAACGACCAAGGTTACGTTCAAACGGATCCGGCGAGAAGAAGTGGTGCGGCGTCTGCATCATCGCCAGCTCTTTCTCCTTCAGGAACCAGCCCATGGTCATTTGCAGAAACGAGCGCGTTGGCACGTGGTCGCAGTCGAAAATAGAGACGAACTCCCCTTTGGCATATTTCAGCGCATTGTTGATGTTACCGGCCTTAGCGTGTTCATGCGTGGTACGGGCGATGTACTCGACCCCTACTTCGTCCGCGAACTGGCGGAACTCGGCGCGGCCACCGTCATCAAGGATCCAGATTTTGATTTTATCCTTCGGCCAGTCGATACCCAGCGCGGCGTAAATGGTGTTTTTCACCACCGACAGGTCTTCGTTGTAGGTCGGCACGAAGAGGTCCACCGTTGGCCACTGGGTCGTGTCTTTTGGCAGCGGCACCGGCTGTCGATTCAGCGGCCAGATAACCTGGAAGTAACCCAGCACCAGCACGATCCAGGCGTAGGTCTCAGCGAACAGCAGCACTAACCCACACACCAGGCTGACCGGATCGTCCCAGTTCAGCGTTGAGGTATATCGCCACCAGATGTAGCGGCAGGAAACGGTCAGCGACAGCACGATCAGCATCAGGGCAGAAAAACGCCCCGGAATGCGCCGCACCAGCAGCGCCACGCCCCACAGCAGGATCAGGAAGGTAAACTGTGCCAGCGGGTTGAAGGGCTGGGTAATACAGACCAGCGCCAGTATGAGCGAGAACACCACCACCACGCCGAGAATAAAACGCCGTAAGCCCGGGTGAAGGTGCCCGAGCTCTTTGTGATTATCTAAATGACCTGTTCTATCGCCAACCCGGTCGGGTAGCCGGTTAAGCCACTGGTGATAGTGTTCACGTAAGTTCTGCACGCGATCGAAGCTGCGCCAGCGGGACGTTTTTTTCTCCGCACCCGTTGAGGTCGCCAGAAGCCAGATGGACTGTATAGCGTAGCGCGCGGGATCGAGCGGACGCGGCTTGTCAGGGTTGATATGCGGATAGAGTTCACCGTGGCGCGCACGAATACGTTGCCAGCGTGGATGTTCGAGGGGGATGAACATCCACGCCAGAATCATCCAGAAGCAGCCCAGCGCAGCGCTCAGCGATGAGGCGCCGTGATGACGGTAATGGCGGTAGCGTTCACTTAAGCGCGAACTGACCGGCGGGATGAGCAACCAGTTGGTCAGGCGGCTCATACTGAACTCCCGGCAGGCTCCGGCCGTTTAGCAAAGTGCAGCAGACACCAGTTGGCCAGCGTCAGGATCTCTTCTGCCGCCAGTGAATCACTACGGTACTCCCCAAGCGGTTGTTTGGAAGCGAGGCACTCCGCCATCGCTTCGTCACGATGAATAACCATTGGCAACAGGCGGCGCTGACTCTGGAGCCAGACCTGGTACAGATCGTCCTGGATCTGGCTGCCAATGCGCAGATCGTTAATCAGAATATGGGCATTGGCAGGCATTGCCTGTTGATGCAGACGGATATGACAATTCGCATCTACGTTCGCAATGGAGAGCACATGGTCGCACTGCGACAGAAGCTGGCGGGTCAGCGACGCGGCGCCGTGCGGCAGGTCCAGCAGGATCCACTGATAGTGTCCGCTCTCTTTCAGACTCTGCAAAGCGGTGGTGAAGCGAGAGAACAGGCGCTGAAACGCAGCTTCATTCCCGCGTTCGGTTTCCGTCATCTGACCAAAGGGAAGCAAATCGAGCTGGGAGGTATAGCGCAAACCCGCATCCCGCCAGTCTTTATCGTCCAGAAGCGCGCGCCCCCAGCCGTTTTCATGTGTAAAGTCGACATTGAATGACATGCGCAGCAAATTATCGGAGCAGGCATCAATAACCAGTACTGATTCACCTAAAACCTGTAATGACCACGCCAGCGCCGCGGTTACGGAAGTTGTACCCACTCCACCACGGACGCCCTGTAATCCTAGTACGGCCATCAATGGCTTCCTTATTGTTGTTGGGCAAACTCAGCTAATAACGGCCAACGTTTAATAGCCGCAGCCAACTGTTCCCGCTGGGAAATATCGGTGTAATCTATTTCAGGCAATGAAAAAGCCTGCGTGAGCGCCAGAAAATCGTTTTGGAATGTGTAACCCAGGCTTGGGTCGACTGGAGTTGCGGGTTCGTTATTTTGCATTCTTATTTCATCCCTTTGAGTAAAATCATAAGATTCAGATGCAGCGAGGCGTCCTGCCCACGAAATTTCATTTACATGCTAAATCTGATGTTCTTTAATTTCAATGTTAGGTTTATTTCTACGCTTTCGCTAGTAAACTGAGAGACATAGAAATTCGACGAAAAGAGGGACACCGTGGACTCCATATTTTCTATTGGCATCCAGTCATTATGGGACGAATTGCGCCACATGCCAGTCGGAGGAGTCTGGTGGGTTAATACGGATCGTAATGAAGATGCCATCAGTCTGGTAAACCAGACGATAGCGGCGCAGGGTAAGGATTACCGCGTGGCCGTCATTACGATGGGCGATGAGCCAAAGTCAATCATCAGGCTCGAAACTGACCGTGGACCCCAGACAGTACGATTATTTTCCATGCCAGCGGAGGCCGACAGTTTATACTTTTTGCCCCGCGATATTCAGTGCTCTATTGTTCCTGAACACTATTTACTGATTCTTAAATGTTCTCAAAACGGTCTACAAAATATCCCGTCTGAAAAACTGCTGAAATGGCTGGGAAGAATCAGCAGATGGGCAAAAAATCAAAATTGCACCTTATTGGTTGTTAACCCAGGCAGTAATAACGACAAACTTTTTTCACTTTTAATGAGTGAATACCGTTCCCTCTATGGCCTGGCCAGTATTCGTGTCCAGACTGACAGCCATCTTTACGACGTGGCTTTCTGGTGCAATGAAAAAGGGGTGAGCTCCCGACAGCAGCTTACCCTCAAAAATGTCGGGGACGAGTGGCATCTTGCTCAACAGGAAGAGACGGTGGTTCAGCCACGCAGTGATGAAAAGCGCGTTCTGAGTCATATTGCGGTTCTGGAAGGTGCGCCTGCACTGTCTGAGCATTGGTCACTGTTCGAAACTAACGAGGCCTTATTTGATGAGGCGCGCACCACGCAGGCGGCGACCATTATCTTCTCGTTGATCCAGAATAACCAAATCGAAACGCTGGCACGGCACATTCACACATTACGTCGCCAGCGCGGCAGCGCGTTAAAAATCGTGGTACGTGAAAATAATACCAGCCTGCGCGCCACCGATGAGCGCTTATTACTGGGCTGCGGCGCGAATATGGTCATTCCCTGGAATGCTCCCCTGTCGCGCTGTCTGACGCTGATCGAAAGCATTCAGGGCCAGCAGTTTAATCGATATGTTCCGGAAGATATCAGCACCCTGCTTTCAATGACGCAGCCGATGAAACTGCGCGGCTACCAGAAATGGGACACCTTCTGCGATGCGGTGGGCAACATGATGAGCAATACGCTTTTACCGGCAGACGGAAAAGGGGTGATGGTTGCCCTGCGTCCTGTGCCGGGCATTCGCGTTGAGCAGGCGCTCACCTTGTGCCGCCCTAATCGTATCGGGGATATCATGACCATTGGCGATAATCGCCTGGTGCTGTTCCTCTCCTTCTGTCGGGTGAACGATCTGGATACCGCCCTGAACCATATCTTCCCGCTGCCTACCGGGGATATTTTCTCGAACCGCATGGTCTGGTTTGAAGATAATTTGATCAGCGCTGAGCTTGTCCAGATGCGAGCCCTGGCACCTGAAAAATGGGCCAAACCGTTGCCTGTTACAAGTGGTGCCAAACCGGTTCTGAACGCGAAACATGACGGGCATGTATGGCGTCGGGTTCCTGAGCCGCTACGCTTAATGGATGAGAACAAGGAGAGCGTTCCATTATGAATATCAGCGATATCATCCAACTGGTTGTTCTGTGCGCGCTGATTTTTTTGCCGCTTGGCTACTATGCACGCCATTCCCTGCGCCGTATTCGCGATACGATCAGATTACTGTTCGTCAAACCTCGCTATATTAAACCCGCCGGAACACTGACTCGCGCTTCAAACGTCAAGGCAAACCGAAAACATGACTAATTCTACCTATACCTCTTCAGCGCCATCGCCACTCTGGCAATACTGGCGCGGTCTGTCCGGCTGGAATTTCTACTTTCTGGTGAAGTTTGGTCTGCTGTGGGCAGGCTATCTTAATTTCCACCCGCTGCTTAATCTGGTGTTTATGGCATTCCTGCTGATGCCAATCCCGAACCTCAGGCTGCACCGTATACGTCACTGGATTGCTATCCCTATCGGTTTCGCCCTGTTCTGGCATGATACCTGGCTACCCGGCCCCGAAAGCATTATGAGCCAGGGCTCCCAGGTCGCAGGTTTCAGTGCGGACTATATGCTCGATCTGGTTGAGCGCTTTATTAACTGGCAGATGATTGGCGCGGTATTTGTCCTGCTGGTTGCCTGGCTGTTCCTGTCTCAGTGGATCCGGGTGACGGTGTTTGTCGTCGCGATTATGATCTGGCTAAACGTACTGACGCTGACGGGCCCGAGCTTCTCGCTGTGGCCAGCCGGTCAGCCGACGACAACCGTAACCACCACGGGCGGTTCCGCCGCCGCTACCGTCGCGACAGCAGGGGATACGCCTGTGGTTGGGGATATTCCAGCGCAGACGGCGCCGCCGACATCCACGAACCTGAACGCGTGGCTCTCCAGTTTTTACGCTGCGGAAGATAAGCGTCAGACGAAATTCCCGGACGCGCTGCCTGCTGATGCTCAGCCGTTTGAGTTGCTGGTCATTAACATCTGTTCTCTGTCCTGGGCTGACGTTGATGCGGCTGGTTTGATGTCGCACCCGCTGTGGTCGCATTTCGATATTCAGTTCAAAGACTTCAACTCGGCCACGTCGTACAGCGGCCCGGCGGCTATCCGCCTGCTGCGCGCCAGCTGTGGGCAGCCCTCGCATAAGAACCTCTACCAGCCGGCAGCTAACCAGTGTTACCTGTTTGATAACCTGGCAAAACTGGGCTTTACCCAACACCTGATGATGGGCCATAACGGTCAGTTCGGTAACTTCCTGAAAGAAGTGCGTGAACAGGGTGGCATGCAGGCCCCACTGATGGACCAGAAAGGGCTGCCAGTGACGTTACTGGGCTTCGATGGCTCGCCGGTCTATGACGATACCGCCGTACTTCAGCGCTGGTTTGACACCGTCGGTAAAGAGGAAGGGACGCGTAGCGCGACGTTCTATAATACGCTGCCGCTTCACGACGGGAACCATTATCCGGGCGTAAGCAAAACGGCCGATTACAAGGCCCGTGCGCAGAAGTTCTTTGACGAGCTGAACGCGTTCTTCAACGAGCTGGAAAAATCAGGTCGTAAAGTGATGGTGGTGGTGGTCCCGGAACATGGTGGAGCGCTGAAAGGCGACAGGATGCAGGTGTCTGGTCTGCGCGATATCCCAAGCCCGTCCATCACAAACGTTCCGGCCGGGATTAAGTTCTTTGGCATGAAGGCACCGCATCAGGGCGCGCCAGTTGAGATCACACAGCCAAGCAGCTATCTGGCCATCTCGGAACTGGTTGCTCGCGCTGTAGACGGTAAGCTGTTTGTGGAAGATAGCGTGAACTGGGATCAGCTCACCAGCGGGCTGCCGCAGACGGCGGAGGTATCGGAAAACGCCAATGCGGTGGTGATCCAGTATCAGAATAAGCCTTATGTCCGACTGAATGCCGGGGATTGGGTGCCGTATCCGCAGTGACCTGCTACACCCTCTCCCCTGTGGGGAGAGGGTTACTCTGCACTTCGTAATGAAATTTCACCGCCCACCCAGGGCTTAATCACGCCATCCTGTTCAAGCAGCAACGCGCCCTGCGCGTCAATGCCGCGTGATGTGCCGTAAATCTCTTTATCCCCAATCAGCAGCTTCACCGGTCGGTTAATAAAGTTATCCAGCTTTTCCCAGCGGGACAGGAATGGCGCTAACCCCTCTTGTTCAAAGAGCGTCAGCGAACTACGCAACTCATTGATCATGCGGACGGCAAGCGTATTGCGATCGATGGTGATCCCCGCTTCCTGTAGGTTGGTCCAGGCCTGGTTCACGACATCGTTCTGCACGTTTCGCATCACCATGTTCAGCCCCGCCCCAATGACGATCTGTGCGGCATCGCCTGTTTTTCCCGTCAGTTCGACCAGGATCCCCGCCAGCTTTCGATCGTTGAGATACAGATCGTTGGGCCATTTTACCCGCACCTGATCGGCACCCAAATCATGCAGCACCTCTGCCATCACAATGCCGATGACCAGGCTCAGCCCGATGGCCGCAGCTGGCCCCTGTTCAAGCCGCCAGTACATGGAAAGGTATAGGTTGGCGCCAAATGGCGAAAACCACTTACGCCCCCGGCGGCCACGTCCTGCCTGTTGGTACTCGGCAACGCAGGCATCACCGGATTTCAGCTCGCTCAGGCGATCCAGCAGATACTGGTTCGTCGAATCAATGACCGGCAATACCGCGACGTTACCGTGTCCAATCTGGCTGCGGATGATCTCTTCATTCAGTAACTGGATTGGTTCCGGCAGGCTGTAGCCTTTTCCCGGCACCGTAAACACATCTACGCCCCAGTCGCGGAGCGTTTGAATATGTTTATTGATGGCAGCGCGGCTCATGCCCAGCTGTTCGCCCAGCTGCTCGCCAGAATGAAACTCGCCATCAGCAAGAATACCGATGAGAGTTAACGGAATAGTATTGTCCTTCACGCAATGGTCTCCACGGCATTCACTTCGCCCGTTCGGCCAATAAAGCGAACTTCAGGCTCCAGCCAGACGTTAAATTTTTCGCCCACACGCTGGCGAACATGATGCGCCAGGTTGACGACATCCTCACTTGTCGCGTTGGACTGGTTGATCAGTACCAGCGCCTGCTGACGATGAACAGCAGCGCCACCAAGCGTAGTACCTTTTAATTCACATTGATCGATAAGCCAGCCTGCGGCCAGCTTCACGCTGCCATCCGCCTGAGGATAATGCGGGGCCGTTGGCCAGCCAGCGAGAAACGCTTTCGCATTTTCGCGGCCGATCACCGGATTTTTGAAGAAACTGCCCGCATTTCCGTTAACTTTCGGGTCCGGTAGCTTGGTCATTCGCATGTGGCAAACGGAATCAAAAACCTCACGCGGTGTGACGGTAGCCGGATCGAGACGGGCCAGATCGCCGTAAGTCAGAACGGGTTTCCATGCTTTCGCCAGACGCAGGCCAACGGCCACAATGACAAAACGATCCTGATAGTCGTGCTTGAAAATGCTGTCGCGATAGCCAAAGCGGCACTGCTCTGCGGTCAAACGCTTCGCCGTTCCGGTCGCGAGTTCGATGCAGTCGACATATTCGCAGACGTGTTTCAGTTCGATGCCGTAGGCACCGATGTTTTGAATAGGAGATGATCCTGCACAGCCCGGGATCAGGGCCAGGTTTTCCAGTCCGGGCATCCCTTTTTCAAGGGTATATTGCACCAGATGGTGCCAGTTTTCGCCAGCACCCACGTGTAAATGCCAGCTGTCAGCGCTCTCTTTACGCTCAATCCCCATGATGCGATTAACGATTACCGTCCCCGCAAAATCATCGAGAAACAGGACATTACTTCCTTCGCCCAGAATAAGTACGGGTTCACCGTTTTCTGTTGCGTTTTGCCAGGCATTCAGCAACTGCTGAGCACTGTCGGCACGTACAATTTGATTAGCATTCCGTTGAATACCAAAGGTATTCCAGGGCTTAAGGGAGTGATTCATAGACGCTATCCTGATGCAAAAACCGGGATAGTTTACCGTATATACGAAGGGATGGGTGATTAGTTTATGGAAAGGAAGCAGGTGCAGAAACGCAAAAAGGCCATCCT
>NZ_JADCLG010000039.1:0-36475 GCF_014982425.1 Enterobacter cloacae complex sp. I1M
TCAGCCCACGGGGAGAGGGGAAAAGAATGTTACTGTGCTTCCGCCAGCTGACGATCGCGGCGACATTTAAACATCCAGCCCACCAGCAGCAGGACGATCCACGCGAAGCCCACGTACAGGGAAATACGGGTATCCGGGTGATAACCAATCAGGCCAATGATGAAGACCAGGAAGATGAGACCGACAATGGTCGTTGGCACGCCGCCCGGCACTTTAAACTTCAGCGCTTTGGCCTCTTCTGGCGACAGGCGGCGACGGAACGCAATCTGCGACAGCAGGATCATGATCCACACCCACACCGTCGCAAAGGTCGCCAGCGACGCAATCACCAGGAAGACGTTCTCCGGCATAATGTAGTTCAGGTAGACCGAGAACAGCAGCGCCACGGTCATGACCAGCACCGTTACCCACGGGGTACCGCGACGCGACGTTTTGGCAAACACCTTCGGCGCACTGCCCTGCTCCGCCATGCCGTGCAGCATACGGCCCACGCCGAACACGTCACTATTGATGGCCGACAGCGAGGCGGTCAGCACCACAAAGTTGAGAATGCTGGCGGCAAACGCAATGCCCATATGCTGGAAAGTCAGGACAAACGGGCTGCCGTTGGTGCCCACCTGGTTCCACGGGTAGATGGACATAATCACAAACAGCGTGCCCACGTAGAACACCAGGATGCGCATCGGCACCGAGTTGATGGCACGCGGAATAGACTTCTCCGGATCTTTCGCTTCCCCGGCGGTGATGCCGATAATCTCGATTCCGCCATAGGCGAACATGACCATCTGCAGCGACATGACCATCCCGAGCCAGCCGTTGCTAAAGAAGCCGCCGTTGCTCCACAGGTTGTGAATGCCGGTTGGCTGTCCACCGTTGCCGATACCCCAGATGATAATGCCGAAACCGGCGAGGATCATGATGATAATGGTCGCGACCTTGAAGAAGGAGAACCAGAACTCCAGCTCGCCAAACACCTTCACGCTCATCAGGTTAACGGCGCAGATAATCAGCACCACGCTCAGCACCCAGATCCAGTGCGGCACGGCGGGGAACCAGACCCCCATATAGATACCAAACGCCGTCACATCGGCAATGGCAACAATCAGGATTTCGAAGCAGTAGGTCCAGCCGGTGATAAACCCGGCCAGCGGGCCTAAATTTTCCTGCGCGTAGCGGGAGAAGGAACTGGCAGAGGGGTTGTGAACCGACATTTCGCCAAGGGCGCGCATGATGATATACGCCGCCACTCCGCCGATGATATAGGCCAGCAGAACGCTTGGACCGGCCATTTTGATGGCATCTGCCGAGCCATAAAAAAGACCGGTACCGATAGCCGAGCCCAGCGCCATAAAGCGGATGTGGCGGGTGCTCAATCCACGTTTAAGTTTGTTAGTGCTTTCCATTAAAATCTTGCCATTCAACACGAAAAAAACAAAAAACCACGGGGCCTTAAGCCCCGTGGTTAAACAATTTGTTGCCGTTGATTAATGGGCGTTGGATGTCACCTGACGCCCTGCCGCACGGTCCCAGATAATCGCCAGAACCAGCGCTACAACGGAAGGCATCAGCCAGGCCAGGCCCTGCTCGGACAGCGGCAGACGCTGTGTCCAGGCTGGCAGGATTTCTGCAAATGCTGATGCTTTGATCCCGTCAAGGATACCAAAAATCAGGCTGATAAACATGGCTGGCGCAATAATTCGCGTGGAGTTATGCCACCACGGACGGGTGAAGCTCAGCACTACCAGCACGATACATGGCGGATAGATCGCCGTCAGCACCGGAATTGAGACCTGAATCAGGTGGCTCAGACCGAGGTTTGACACCGCCATGGAGAAGATGCCGAGGATAAACACCAGCGTGCGGTAAGAAAGCGGCAGATACTGAGCGAAGAACTCCGCGCAGGCGCAGGTCAGACCCACCGCCGTCACCAGACAGGCCAGGAAAATCAGCGCCGCCAGCAGCATGCTGCCTGCACCACCAAAGGTGTGCTGCACGTAAGCATGCAGGATCGCCGCGCCGTTTGCGCTCTGATCGACCAGCGTTGCGCTATCTGAACCCAGACGGAACAGCGCCAGATACAGCAGCGTCAGGCCGACACCGGCCATCAGGCCAGCCCAGATGGTGTAGCGAGTCAGCAGACGCGCTTCGGTCACCCCGCGGGAACGCGCGGCGTTAACGATAACGATACCAAACACCATCGCGCCAAGCGTATCCATCGTCAGATAGCCGTTCACGAAACCGTTTGAGAACGCCGCGTTCTGGTAGGCGTCCATCGCGGAGCTGATGGGCCCCGCAGGCCAGACGATGGCCGCAACCGCCAGCACAATCAGCGCCACAATTTTCAGCGGTGCCAGGAAGTTACCCACAGTATCCAGCAGTTTGCCCGGATAGAGAGAAACCAGAATCACGATGGCGAAGTAAATGAGGCTGTAAATAAACAGCGGCATCGCGCCGTCACCGGTCAGCGGGGCAATACCCACTTCAAAGGAGACGGTCGCCGTACGCGGGGTTGCGAACAGCGGGCCAACAGCCAGATAGCAGACGGTTGCCAGCAGAACGCCAGCCACTTTGCCAATCGGGGTGCTGAGGCTGTCCACACCGCCACCGACTTTCGCCAGCGCGATAACGGTCAGTACCGGCAGGCCCACGGCAGTAAGCAGGAAGCCAAACGCAGCCGTCCAGACGTGTTCACCCGCCTGTAAGCCAACCATTGGAGGAAAAATGATGTTACCTGCGCCAACGAACAGCGCAAATGTCATAAAGCCCAGCGCGATAATGTCACGCGATTTCAAGTGATGGGTCATAAAACCTTACTGCCTGTGGGTGTGGTGTTGAATACGTTGAGATTTTCGCCTTCCCTGACGGGACGATACAGCGGAAAATTTGCTCAATTTCAGCGGGATATGCTCCCGTCCAGGCGTGGCGAAGAATAGTTTTTCGATTTACCACGCAAATACAGTCGGTCTGACAGTATATGGGGGGCAATTTAAACGCTTATAACGTTTAAAGGCAAGAAGGGATCGTAAAACCAGAACAATATGCCAGCATGAAAATTCAGACCAAAATAATATGCCATGTATAAGAAAAACTCATGGCTAATCATGCGAACAAAAAAGCACCAGCCGTATAATATTCACTCGCGTTTCGCTTGACTGCAAAGCAAACGGGCCAGCAATCGCTGGCCCGTGGAAAGGTAGCCTGACACACACGCTGTCAGGCACTTTTTTTGGCAATTAATCGTTCCGGAATCACGAAGCTAAAGCGCGTGCCCTTACCCAGGGTGCTTTCGATATTGAGCCGGCTTTCGTGGTGGCTGACGGCATGCTTCACAATTGCCAGCCCCAGTCCGCTCCCGCCGGTCTGCCGCGAGCGCGCCTTATCCACCCGGTAGAACCGTTCGGTGAGACGCGGGAGGTGTTCAGGCCCAATCCCCGGCCCGTTGTCCTCGACGCTAAACTCAGCCCCTGCCGGAGTATGCTGCCACCGCACCGCGATATGCGTCCCTGTCGGGGTATGATTCACGGCGTTATAGACCAGGTTTGAGATAGCGCTTCGCAGCTCATCTTCACTGCCGAGCACTTTCAGCGTGTTATCAACATCAAAACTCAGGGTGTGTTGATTGTGGCTCAGCGTTTGGGCTTCGCGCTCCACCACTCGCAGCATCATCGGCACATCAATGATGTCGTTTAGCGCCAGCGACGGGGCAGCCTCAATTTTTGAAAGCGTTAGTAGCTGTTTGACCAGCCCTTCCATGCGGAACGTCTGTTCCCGCATGGTATGCAGCGCTTTCTCACGCGGCGCCCCCTCAAGCGTTTGCTCCTGCATCATCTCCAGATAGCCCTGAAGCACCGTCAACGGCGTACGCAGCTCGTGGCTGACGTTGGCAAAGAAGTTACGTCTCGCGCCCTCAAGCTGATGCATCTGGGTGACATCCCGCGCCACCATCAGCCACTGCCGATCGCTGTAGGGCATCACGCGAATTTCAAGATGGCGACCGTTATTGAGCTTCAAATTGTGCGGACGACTAAAATCACGCGTTTTCAGATACAGCGTGAACTCGGGATAGCGCAGAAGGTTGAGGATGTTCTGACCGTTATCATCCGGCCAGCGCAGGCCCAACAGCTGCTGTGCGAGGCCATTGCACCAGAAGATGGTCCCTTCTTCCGTCGTCAGGATCACTGCGTCCGGCAGCGACTCCGCGCCGCTGCGAAAGCGTTTTATCAGGCTTCCCAGCTCACGACGGCGCTTTTTATTACGCATCTGCATCTGGTGCAGGCCGTAGAGTAGCGGTTCCCAGCTCCCGCTTCCCGGCGGGGGTGTCATACTTCTGTCGACCCACAGCCACCAGGAAAGACGCAGTAAATTCCAGAAATGCCAGACGAGCAACCCCGTCACGGCCACCAGTAAAAACCACGGCAGATAGCCAAAAATAGCCCCCAGAATGAGGGCCGGAATACAGCATAAGATCAGTTCAAAGACGAGCCTTTTCCATGACAGACGTTCCAGCACGCGTCACACTCCTGTCATTGTTCAGAAACGGGTCGAGAAGCGATAACCCGTGCCGCGGACCGTCTGTACCATGCGATCGTGGCCGCTCAGTTCCAGTGCTTTACGCAGGCGGCGAATATGGACGTCAACCGTTCGGTCTTCGACATAGACGTTAGTTCCCCAGACGTTATTCAGCAACTGTTCGCGGCTGTAAACGCGCTCCGGGTGTGTCATAAAGAAGTGCAGGAGTTTAAATTCGGTGGGGCCCATATCGAGGGGATTTTCACCGGTCATGACCCGGTGTGAGGTAGGATCCAGGCTCAGGCCCTGCATCTCAATCACCTCTTCCACCGCCATCGGTGAAATACGGCGCATCACGGCTTTGATACGCGCCACCAGCTCTTTCGGGGAGAACGGTTTGGTGATGTAATCGTCCGCGCCGGTTTCCAGACCGCGCACGCGATCCTCTTCCTCACCGCGCGCCGTCAGCATCACCACCGGGATATCGCGGGTCATCGCCTCGCGTTTGATATGCTTGATAAACTGCAATCCGGAACCGCCAGGCAGCATCCAGTCCAGCAGGATCAGATCGGGCCAGGGTTCATTCAGCTGGTTCACCGCGCTGTCATAATCTTCCGCTTCAACCGGCTGGAAGCCATTTTGTTCAAGCACGAAGCACACCATTTCACGGATCGGAGCTTCATCTTCTACGACCAGAATACGTCTCGCCATACTTTGCCCTGTCTTATCGTATTTAAGTTACAAGTCTGTAATGCGGCGTCATTATGCGTCAGATTTATGACAGATTTATGAAAAACATTACCACGATAAATAGCAAACTGTTGTTTTATTACAGCGGTTATTTTCCGTTCCCCGAACGTTTATAATCCTGCTTTCTTATTATTGCCACGGATCTCTTATGCGCATACTTCACACCTCAGACTGGCACCTGGGTCAAAATTTTTACAGCAAAAGCCGCGCCGCGGAACATGAAGCGTTCCTGAACTGGCTGCTGGAGACGGCTCAGGCTCACGAGGTGGACGCAATTATTGTGGCGGGCGACATTTTTGATACCGGATCGCCGCCGAGCTATGCGCGTGAGCTGTACAACCGTTTTGTGGTCAACCTCCAGCAAACCGGTTGTCACCTGGTGATTGTCGCCGGAAACCATGACTCGGTGGCGACGCTGAATGAATCCCGCGATATTCTGGCGTTCCTCAATACCACCGTGGTGGCCAGCGCCGGACACGCGCCGCAGATCCTGAAAAAACGTGACGGCACACCGGGCGCGGTGCTATGCCCAATTCCGTTTTTACGCCCGCGCGATATCGTGCAAAGCCAGGCAGGCCTGTCCGGGAGCGAAAAACAGCAGCATCTGTTGCAGGCCATCACCCGCTATTATCACCAGCAGCATACGGAAGCCTGCGCCCTGCGCGGCGAACAGGCCATTCCTATCGTTGCCACCGGGCACCTCACCACCGTCGGGGCCAGTAAGAGTGACGCGGTGCGCGAGATTTATATCGGTACGCTGGACGCGTTTCCAGCGCAAAACTTTCCTCCCGCCGACTATATTGCCCTCGGGCATATTCACCGGGCCCAGATCGTCGGGGGATGCGAGCATATTCGCTACTGCGGCTCGCCCATTTCCCTCAGTTTTGACGAAACGGGCAAAGCCAAATCCGTGCATCTGGTGAGCTTCACCGAAGGCAAACTTAGCGCCGTTGAGACGCTTGAGGTGCCGGTCACCCAGCCGCTGGCAGTGCTGAAAGGCGATCTGGCCGCCATTACCGCTCAGCTTGAGCAGTGGCGCGGCGCAGTGCTTAATCCCCCCGTCTGGCTCGATATCGAAATCGCCACCGATGACTACCTGTACGATATGCAGCGTAAAATTCAGACGCTGACGGAAGACCTTCCTGTGGAGGTGCTGCTGGTACGTCGCAGCCGCGAGCAGCGCGAGAAAATTCTGCTGAACGCCCAGCGTGAAACGCTTAGCGAACTTCGGGTTGAAGAGGTGTTCGCGCGGCGGCTTGCGCATGAAGAAGTGGACGAGGCCAGGCGCACCAGGCTTAACGAGCTGTTTGCCCATACCCTGCATTCCCTCAATGACGAGGACGAAAACGCATGAAAATTCTGAGCCTGCGTCTGAAAAATCTGAATTCGCTAAAGGGTGAGTGGAAAATCGATTTCACCGCGGAGCCTTTCGCCAGCAATGGGCTGTTTGCCATCACCGGCGCAACCGGCGCGGGTAAAACCACGCTGCTGGATGCCATCTGCCTGGCGCTTTACCACGAAACACCGCGTCTTAATAAGGTCTCTCAGGCACAAAACGACCTGATGACGCGCGATACCGCCGAATGCCTGGCTGAAGTGGAATTTGAGGTCAAAGGCGTTGCTTATCGCGCTTTCTGGAGCCAGAACCGCGCCCGCAACCAGCCAGACGGGAACTTACAGGCACCGCGCGTTGAGCTGGCCCGCTGCGAAGACGGCAAAATTCTGGCCGATAAAGTCACGGATAAGCTGGAACAAACCGCCGCACTCACCGGGCTGGACTATGGTCGCTTTACCCGCTCGATGTTGCTCTCTCAGGGGCAGTTTGCCGCCTTCCTGAACGCTAAACCGAGCGATCGGGCAGAGCTGCTGGAGGAACTGACCGGCACGGAAATTTACGGCCACATTTCCGCCATGGTTTTTGAAAAACACAAAGCGGCACGCAACGCGCTGGAGATGTGCGAAGCGCAGGCCGCAGGCGTTGTGCTGCTGAGCGAGGAACAGCAGCAGCACTTGCAGCAAAGTTTGCAGGCACTTACTGACGAAGAAAAAATCCTGCTGGCACAGCAGCAGAGCCAACAGAAAGATTTTCAGTGGCTTACGCGTAACGACGAGCTGATACGTGAGCAGCAACGCGCAGCCGCTTCGCAGCAGCAGGCGCAACAGGCTCTGACGGACGCCGCGCCGCAACTGGCGAAGCTCCAGCTGGCACAGCCCGCCGCCCAGCTACGTCCGCTGTGGGAGTATCAGCAGGAGCAGACCACCCGCCTGGCGCAGACAACAGCGCGAATTGTTGAAGTAAACACTCGCTTACTCGACAGAGCGGCGCAGCGCTCGCGTATTCGCAACGGTGCGCTGCGCAACCGTGAACAGTTGCAGAAAGAGCACACGGTACTGACGCAGTGGCTAACCGAACACGATCGTTTCCGTCAGTGGGGGCAGGAAATTGCCGGCTGGCGGGCGCATTTTACGCAACTGAGTCGCGATAAAAATCAGCTTGTGGCCCAGTCAGCGCGTATGGCTGAGCTTCGTCAGAAACTGGCTGAGATGCCGGAGAGTACGCTGACGCTGACGGCTGAGGATCTCGCGACGGCAATGGAGCAACAGGCGCAATCGCGGGCGCTCCGCCAGCGTCTGACTGCGCTTCACGCTCGCTATCAGCCGCTGCAAAAACGGCTGCGCCATAATGCGGAAAGCGTGCAGAAAGCGCAGGCTGAGCAGGCTAAGCTCAATGAAACGCTGATCCTGCGGCGTCAGCAGTTCAAAGAGAAAAATCAGCACCTTGCCGACCTGAAAGCGCTCTGTGAGCGTGAGTCAACAATCAAGGATCTTGAGAACTATCGTGCTCAGCTGGAAGCGGGTAAGCCTTGCCCGCTCTGCGGTTCAAGCGAACACCCGGCAGTTGTGCAGTATCAGGCGCTTGAACTGACCGACAATCAGCGCCGCCGCGACGCGCTGGAGAAAGAGGTTGCCGCGCTAAAAGAGGAAGGATTGCTGGTGCTCGGGCAGGTGAATGCGCTCACCCAACAGATCCAGCGCGAGACAGAGGAAGTACAGGCCCTCTCTCAGGAAGAGCAAGCATTCACTAAAGAGTGGCTGGAGGTCTGCGCCTCCCTGAACATAGCGCTGAATATTCAGGATGATATTGCCCCCTGGATGAGTGAACAGGAGCAGTATGAACGCCAGCTGTATCAGCTTAGCCAGCGTCTGACGCTGCAAAACCAGCTCAATGAACAGGAAGATCAGGCGCGCCAGTACCAGCAGCAGCTGACGGCGACGCGTCAGGCGCTGGCGGCCTCGCTAGAGTCGCTGTCGCTTAGCGTGCCCGATGAAGGGGCCGAAAGCGCCTGGCTGAGCGCACGCGAAGCTGAATATACCCGCTGGCAGGAAAAACAGGCCCAGCACGGTACGATTCAGGAACGTATTAACGCCCTGATGCCCATCCTGGAGACGCTGCCGGATTCTGATGACGCAGAAGCCGACGCGGTTATCCCTGAGAACTGGCGCGGCATCCATGACGAATGCGTGTCGCTACAAAGCCAGTTCACCACCCTACAACAGCAGGAGACGCTTGAGCGTGAACGGCTTCAGCAGTCGCAGGCTCAGTTCAGCGCCGCGCTGACCGCGAGCTGCTTTGCCAGTCAGGAGGCATTTCTCTCCGCCCTGCTGGATGAAGCGTCGATCCGCCAGCTTGAACAACAAAAGCAGACGCTGGAGAACCAGCTCCAGCAGGCCACGGCGCTCTCCGTACAGGCAAACCAGCAGCTTCAGGCGCATCAGGCACAGCGCCCCGAGGGGCTGGAAACCGACGCCGCAACCCTTCAGGCGCAGTTACACCAGCTGGCGCAACTGCTTCGTGAAAACACCACGCATCAGGGGGAGATCCGCCAGCAGCTCAAGCAGGACGGTGATAACCGTCTGCACCAGCAGGCGCTTATGCAGCAGATTGAGGAGGCGGCGCGTCAGGCTGACGACTGGGGCTATCTCAATGCGCTGATAGGCTCCAGCACCGGCGATAAATTCCGTAAATTCGCCCAGGGGCTGACGCTGGATAACCTGGTGTGGCTTGCCAACCAGCAGCTCAACCGTCTGCATGGCCGCTATCTGCTTCAGCGTAAAGCCAGCGACGCGCTGGAGCTGGAGGTGGTTGATACCTGGCAGGCCGATGCGGTACGCGATACCCGTACCCTGTCCGGCGGGGAAAGTTTCCTCGTCAGTCTGGCGCTGGCTTTAGCGCTTTCCGATCTGGTCAGTCACAAAACGCGCATTGACTCGCTTTTCCTGGATGAAGGGTTCGGCACGCTCGACAGCGAAACGCTGGACACCGCGCTGGATGCGCTCGACGCGCTGAACGCCACCGGGAAAACCATCGGCGTGATCAGCCACGTAGAGGCAATGAAAGAACGTATTCCGGTGCAGATCAAGGTGAAGAAGATAAACGGGCTAGGGTATAGCAGGCTGGACAGGGAGTTTGCGGTGCAGTAAATGGGGGATGTTGCCCTCACCCTGGCCCTCTCTCTGTGGGAGAGGGTACAAACATCAAAAACGGCAACGCAAGTTGCCGTTTTGCGTTTATTCCGGCCAGAGCCACGCCGCGCCGCGCACACCGCTGGAATCTCCATGGACGGCTTTGCGGATCGGCGTTTCGCATTCGCCCCCAAATACCCACTGTTTCACCAGCGTTGGCACCGTCGCGTACAGCCGGTCAACGTTGCTCATGCCGCCGCCCAGCACAATCACGTCCGGATCGAGGATATTGATCACATGCGCCAGTGATTTAGCCAACCGCATTTCGTAGCGGCTGAGCGCCAGTTCAGCCACCGGATCCTGTTCCTCAACCAGACGCATAATCTCGTTGCCTTTCAGCGGCTGGCCGCTCAGACGATGATAATCGGTGGCAAACCCCGTGCCGGAAATAAAAGTCTCAATACAGCCCTGCTTGCCACAGTAGCACGGCACCTCGGCACGGTATTTGAGTTCATCTTCGTCCATCCACGGTAACGGGTTGTGCCCCCACTCACCTGCGGTGCCGTTGCCGCCAATATGCGAGCGCCCACCGAAGGCCACGCCCGCCCCGCAGCCGGTACCGATAATGACCGCAAATACGGTCTGCGCGCCAGCCGCTGCGCCATCTACGGCCTCAGAGACCGCCAGGCAGTTAGCGTCATTTGCCAGACGCACTTCCCGGTTCAGACGCTGGCTTAAGTCTTTATCAAACGGCTGACCGTTGAGCCAGGTAGAGTTGGCATTTTTCACCACGCCGGTATACGGCGAAATGGAGCCGGGGATCCCCATCCCGACCGTGCCCGTCTCGCCCGTTGCCTGCTCTGCCATATCGACCAGACGGGCAATCGTCTCTATGGTCTGGTGATAATCATCGCGCGGCGTAGGCAGACGGTGGCGAAACAGTTGCTCCCCCTGCTCGCTCAACGCAATAACTTCTGTTTTGGTGCCGCCCAAATCAATCCCAATACGCACAAGACACTCCTCATTATTTTGATTATCAACAGAGTAGAAGCCCACTTCCCGATTAGCAATGCAAGCGATGCGACAATTCGTTATCATGCCCGCTGATTTAACGACAAGGCCGTGGAAATTATCATGCTGTGGTTCAAAAATTTGATGGTTTACCGTCTCAGCCGCGACGTTTCGCTGCGTGCAGAAGAGATGGAAAAACAGTTAGCCGCTTACTCCTTTACCCCTTGCGGTAGCCAGGATATGGCAAAAACCGGCTGGGTTCCGCCAATGGGTTCTCAAAGCGATGCGCTGACCCACGCCAGCAGCACGGGGCAAATCATCGTTTGCGCCCGCAAAGAAGAGAAGATCCTGCCGACGCCTGTGGTGAAGCAGGCGCTCGAAGCGAAGATCTTCAAGCTGGAAGCTGAACAGGGCCGTAAGCTTAAAAAAACCGAAAAAGATTCACTGAAGGATGAAGTGCTGCACTTGCTGCTGCCGCGCGCCTTTAGCCGCTTTAGCCAGACCATGATGTGGATCGACACCGTGAACGGGCTGATCATGGTCGACTGCGCCAGCGCCAAAAAAGCGGAAGATACGCTGGCGCTGCTGCGTAAGAGCCTTGGCTCATTACCGGTGGTACCGCTGGCACTGGAGACGCCGATTGAGCTGACCCTGACTGAGTGGGTGCGCAGCGGGACTGCCGCGCAGGGCTTCCAGATCCTTGATGAAGCAGAGCTGAAAGCGCTGCTGGAAGATGGCGGCGTGATCCGCGCGAAGAAACAGGATCTGGTGAGCGACGAGATCGCCGTGCACATTGAAGCGGGCAAAGTGGTGACTAAACTGGCACTCGACTGGCAGCAGCGCATTCAGTTTGTGATGTGTGATGACGGCTCCGTGAAGCGCCTTAAATTCTGCGATGAACTGCGCGATCAGAACGAAGATATCGACCGCGAAGATTATGCTCAGCGCTTTGACGCAGACTTTATCCTGATGACCGGCGAGCTGGCGGCGCTGATCCAGAACCTGGTGGAAGGTCTCGGCGGCGAAGCGCAGCGTTGACAGGCAAAACGTAGGCCGGGTAAGCGAATGCGCCACCCGGCATGCTTTTATTTCAGATAGCGGCACAGATAAGAGGTTGGCTCTGCAACCTGCAAATGGAACTCGCTGTGGCCCGGCACGTTGAACACCTGCCCGGCACTATAGACTTTCCACTCCGTTTCACCCGGCAGCAGGACGTTCAGCGCACCACTGACCACCGTCATCTCTTCCGCTTCTGCGGTGCCAAAGGTGTATTCCCCTTCCGCCATGACGCCGACACTGGCGCGGCCAGTGCTGCTGCTGGTAAAACCAATGGATTTCACTTTACCGGAAAAGTATTCGTTACTTTGAAGCATGAACTGGCCCTTATATTTATAGAGAAAAATCCACTATAGGGGCCATGCTCATGACCTGTCACGCAAAATCATTACACCAGCAATTCTGACGCCAGACGCGCCATCAGGACGTTAGAGAGCAGCACCGGAACATCCAGCGCCTTTTGCAGTAAATCACGATGCCGTTGATGGAAGCCCAGGCAGTCCAGCATCAGGACATCCGCCCCTCTGTCGATCAACTCCTGCCCGGCCGCAATCAGCTTCGCTTCGCTGTCCCAGAACGGGTTTGCCAGCGCGTACAACGGGGTGTGCTCCAGCGCGGCCCACTTCACCGTCTGGTTATCCAGCAGTTCTTCTACGGGAACGATAACGCCCACCTGATGACCATCAACAATTGACGCCACCAGCGGGGGGATAATCCGCATCGGTTCGAGCAGAATGGCATTACGCGCGCTGAGTCCTTTAACGGGTGCTGTGCTCATCAGCAAAATGACGTCATAGTCCTGATTGTCGAGCACTTCGATCACACCCTGTAGCGCGCGCTCAATTTTCTGGCGTGACACGTGCGCCAGTTTACCGTCACTGAGTAACGTTGCCAGGGGATCTTCCCCCTCCCCGACTGCGTAGTCTTCCATGACCTCTTCCCGACTCAGCTTCCCTAACAGACTGAGATGCGTAATTTGTTGTTCAGAGACATGCTCGGTTAAGAGCGGTAATACTTCGCTTACAGGGACCACACCAATCGTGAGGATCGCCAACGTCGCCTTCATTTTGATCGCCTTCCGTTACTACCACAACTGCCACACAAGTACAGGCTCACTACGCTGCACTGTTCATTTTTTCAACAAAACAGCACCAAGGGTAGCAGGGGATCTCTACACCGTAATGTAAAGATCGACTGGCCTTTCCGAATCCACCTGTAATAACTAAATATTAACTGCTGCTTAACATCAGCGATATGTTAAAAGTGTGATTCAGGCACGGTTGTAACGAATTCGGATTCCTGTCAGGACTTCTCAGGATCCTCATAGCGCCGTTTCGCATCCAGCGCTTCCTGTTCGGTTTCATGTTCGCTGATCAGCGAATCAGGTTTAGGGTGATCGGCACGCAGCTGGTACCAGGTTACGGTCTGATCGCTATTACCTTTTTCAACGGTAACGATGCGGGCTTCACGTGGATAGGGAGGTCTGGTTGGCATAGCTCATCCTTTTTTTATGTCTGAGCTATGAGTATAGACGGCTGTCAGCTGGCGCAAGCCAAACGCAGGGCGGTAATAATCTGAATCGCAACTTTCTCGGGTGACGCTGACGCATCCACAACGTGGTGTGCCGCCTCGCGGTACAGTGCATCGCGTTCGGCGAGGACCTCGCTGACCTCTTCACTCAGCGGTTTCGCGGTCAGCGCCGGGCGCTGCCCTTCTTCCGGAAACGCCTCCAGCCGCCCCACCAGCGTAGAAACCGGGGCACAGAGGTATATTACGACACCCTTTTCGCGCATAAACTGGCGGTTATACGGCGCCAGAATAATGCCTCCACCGGTCGCAATCACGGTCGACGGTGCGGTCACCGCTTCCATCGTGGCCGTTTCGCGCGCACGAAAGCTCTCCCACCCCTCATTCTCCACGATATCGGCGATGGTCTTACCGGCATTCTCCTGGAGCCAGTGGTCAGTATCGACAAACTGACTCTGGCACAGACGCGCCAGCTCCAGACCAACGGTGGTTTTCCCACAGCCGCGAGGGCCAACTAAAAAGATGGGTGGGTTCATAACCAGGTGTTCCCCTTGCTGCCGGATAACTGAAGGCTGTAAAGAAATGATTGCAGAAGATGTTGCGCTAACTTTACTGCAAAGCGGTACGGAATGACAAGCCTGTGGAAGCCACACTGTACCACAAAACAGCCCGGAGGTGGGCTACGCCGGGCGGCGCTTCACTTCCAGCAGCCATTTATCCAGCTCGGCGGCAAACTGCTGGCGATCGCGCTGCGACAGGCTGTCCGGCCCACCGGTTTGCACGCCGCTGGAACGCAGGGTATCCATAAAATCACGCATGGTGAGCTTCTCCCGGATCGTTGCCGGAGAGTAGCGCTCGCCGCGCGGGTTAAGCGCCGCGGCCCCCTTCGCCAGCACGTCGGCAGCCAGCGGGATATCCGCGGTGATCACCAGATCTCCTGCGTCACACAGGCGTACTATCTCATTATCTGCCACGTCGAACCCGGCCGGCACGCGCAGAGAACGAATGAACCTGGAGGGCGGCACGCGGATATTCTGGTTCGCCACCAGCGTCATCGGCATCTGCACCCGCTCGGCGGCGCGGAATAAAATCTCTTTAATCACATTCGGACACGCGTCCGCATCAACCCAAATCGCCATAGTGTCTCCCCATTATGATTCTGGCGACTATTGTCGCCTGCATTTCGTTGTTAAGCTATCAATGAGAGATAACAACGCATAATAACGGAGAGACGTGATGGATAAGAAAATCGGGTTTATCGGCTGCGGAAACATGGGTAAAGCTATCCTCGGTGGACTGATAGCCAGCGGCCAGGTGCTGCCAGGGCAGATTTGGGTCTATACCCCATCCCCGGATAAAGTCGCGGCGCTGCGTGATGAGTATGGTATCAACGCCGCCGAAAGCGCGCAGGAAGTGGCTCAGGTGGCGGACATTGTCTTTGGCGCCGTTAAGCCGAATATCATGATTAAAGTCCTGAGCGAGATCACCTCCAGCCTGAACAAAGAGAGCCTGGTGGTGTCGATTGCCGCAGGCGTGACCCTCGACCAGCTCGCCCGCGCGCTGGGGCACGACCGTAAGATTGTTCGCGCCATGCCAAACACCCCGTCGCTGGTAAATGCCGGTATGACCTCCGTTACCCCGAACGCGCTGGTTACTTCTGAAGAGGTGGCGGATGTATTGAACATTTTCCGCTGCTTCGGCGAAGCGGAAGTGATTGCCGAACCGATGATCCACCCGGTTGTCGGCGTGAGTGGTTCTGCCCCGGCGTATGTCTTTATGTTTATCGAAGCCATGGCCGATGCCGCCGTACTTGGCGGTATGCCGCGCGCGCAGGCCTACAAATTTGCGGCGCAGGCGGTGATGGGCTCGGCCAAAATGGTGCTGGAAACGGGTAAACATCCGGGCGAACTGAAAGATATGGTGTGCTCGCCGGGTGGCACAACCATTGAAGCCGTGCGCGTGCTGGAAGAGCGCGGGTTCCGCTCCGCCGTGATCGAGGCGATGGAAAAATGCATGGAAAAATCAGAGAAGCTGAGTAAGTCCTGATGCATTACGCCGGGCGTCAGGCGGCCACTTCGGTGCGACCCCGTCCGGCATTTTTGGCTTTATAGAGGGCCACGTCCGCGGCCTTTAGCCATTCACGATAGTGCGTGAACTGCGCCCCCCAGGGGGCAACCCCAACGCTGATACACAACCTCGCCATAGGCGCTCCGTGCAGCGGCATGTTGACCAGCCTTTCATGGACGCGCGCCATCGCCGCAATCGCATTGTCGGCAGGCGTGCCGGACATGATCACCGCAAATTCATCTCCCCCGAAGCGGCCAATATAATCGCCTGCGCGCAGGGTCAGCTGAAGCTGGCGCGTGATGGCGACAATCGCTTCATCCCCCACGTCATGCCCCCAGGTGTCGTTGATCGTCTTGAAGTGATCGATATCGATGAGCAGTATCGTCGCCTGTCGATGGCTGCGACGGCAGGCCTCAAATTCGTTACGCAGCAACGTTTCCCAGTGACGGCGATTGAACACGCCGGTCATTCCGTCGCGGGTACTCATCAGCTCAAGCCGACGCTTATGCTCTGCCAGCCGGATCGCCGTGCGGTGGCTGAGCCAGGCAAACAGCATGGGGTAGACCACCAGCACGGGGAGCGTCAGCCACAACGCCAGCGGTTCAGAGGTCAATAGCACAGGAGTACCCGTGGATTGCACGGTGAGCAGGGCAGACAGAGCAAGCAGCGCAAGTCCTGTCAGAAATAAGCGGCATCCCCCCGATCCCATCATGTTCATGCCGATCATCACGATCAGCGCTGCCGTTGGCAGCGCATTGAACCCTATTAATCCCATCCAGACGCCAGCAATGATGGCATCGATTTTCAGATTAACGATTTCACCGCTGTGGGGGCAGGTCGAACGAAAAGCCAGCTGCCAGGCCAGATGGGGCCAGACAAAGACCCAGCCCACCAATAACAACCACCAGACGCCAGAAAGAAGCTGACTCACCAGAACGCTGGCAAGCGGAACAAACAGCGCCGCCAGACCAACGATGCGTGCCAGCCGTATTCGCCGGGCAAATCGCAGACCGGAACGGTATGAGTCATCCTGAGAAAGCTGCTGATACCACGCTTCCCGAATGTTCTCGTGATTGTCATAAAACTCATCATTCATCATTTTTGGGAATATTCTGAAACATTTTCCCAAATTATAGAGAGGGGGATAGCGGGGAAAGTATGAAATTTTGGGTGAGCCACAGCCGTGACTCACCCATTAGCACTACGCCTGTTTTTTCAGGCACGCGCTCATAAACTTGCTGCGATCGTCGCCTTTCAGCATCTGCTGTGTCGCCTGGGCATTGCACTCGCGCATTTTTTGCTGCTGCGGGGTCAGGCTTTTTTCACCCGGTTTGGTCGTACCATTTTTAAGGCAGTCGCTCATATACGTTTTACGGGCATCCCCTTTCAGACTTTGCGAGGTCGCCTGTTGGTTACAGGTCGTCATGCGCTGCTGCTGGGGCGTTAACGTTTTCTCTTCCGCATGTGCTGAGGCGATCAGACACAGGCCAGAGAGCAGGGTAACCAGTATTGTTGTTTTCATTGCACCATCCTTTATGTGAAGTTCCACGTTAAGTCTGGTTCGTTACGGGAAAAAAACCACCCTGCGGCCATGATTTTCACCGTGATTCAGGGTTATTTCAGTCCCGTCGCAGCGCGATTATTATTAACCGGTTTCGCAGGAACGGAGGAGGTAATTACGAGCGAGTTTAATGCGGTGAAAAGTGTGCTCTGCTTCATTTTAATTTCCCTATGGTAACAGGGTAAAAATAAAAACAGAGCGACGCCAGGCATCCTGCATGACAATTCTGTGACACGTCATTTCACCTCTGGCGGGTTAACTGCGAGGATGCCTTAAAAGCTTCTTTACGTATTGCTGAAGCAGCTCCGCGTCCTCTGCAGGCACCTGTGAATCAGGGCGAGCTTTTTCCAGCGCGCCTTCAACGTTGTCGATCAACGCCTCCTGCTCTGGTTTTGCCATCTGTCGCAACAGCGCCGTCACAACGATCTCCAGCGCCTCGACCTGGGCAACCAGCTCTTTCGACTCTTCTTCCTTTTGGGCAAGCTTAACCAACAACTCAGCAATGAGATTTTTCATGGTGCTATGTCCTTATGTGATTTCCCCTGAAATTAACACCCTCACTGAATAATGAAAAGCATGGATTGGTTTTATCTTATGCAAAAGTGACATTGCTGCCAAAAAAGATATTTCGGAGCGCAAGCGAAACGTTTTTCTAAAAGACAGGAGCCGCATTTCGTTATATAAAAATGCGGCCATCATAAGAATTAATAATATATTATCGTGTTTGTCGGCCTGACTTTGCCTCAGCGATTCGCCGGCGACGGCGCAAGGCAAAGGCCAGTTGAATGATATTAAGAAGCACCACCACCGCCGTCGCGGCAAATACCCAGCGGAAACCCGCCATCGCCGAGACCGAGGCACCAATAAGCGGGCCCGCTACGTTGCCTAAATACATGAACGACTGGTTGTAGCCAAAAATGCGGCCGGTTACCTGGTCACTGGAATATTTCACCAGCAGCGTCTGTACAGCAGGCAGCATAGCACCATCCGCGAAGCCAAGCAGGAAGCGCAACACCCCGAGCTGAAGCGGTGTCGTGACGAACGACATGGCAAAGAAAAGGAGCACCGCAATGATGAGCGTTGCCATCAGAATGCGTGCCGTACCGATCCTGTCGCCCAGTTTCCCCAGACGCGGAGCGGACATCAGCGCCGACACGCCCGGCACGGCGGCAATCATCCCGCTCAGAAAAGCAATGTTGCTGCTGTCCGGTGCCATCGACTTGATAAACAGCGCCAGAATCGGTCCCACCGAGCCGTTACAGAGCTGGATCACCATCGTTGTCACAAAAAGGCTAATCATCAGGCCAGGATAAGGTAGCGAGGCGAAAACCGCCTTTCCGCTCAGGCGTTCTGATTTGCTGACGACAGGCCGACCGCCCTCTTTAATCAGAAAAAGGGTGACCAGAAAGCTGACCGTTAGCAGGATGGCGGTAATGATAAAGACCGCACGCAGCCCAACATGGTCAGCCAGGAAGCCGCCGAGCAGGGGGCCGCCAATTACACCGCTAATCTGGGCCGTGGAAAGCGTGCTGAGTGCCCAGCCGCTCCGCTCGCGCGGTACCTGTGAGGCCACCAGCGCCATGGCATTCGGAATGTACCCGGAGGTCAGCCCCATTATCGCCCGCAGAATAAACAGCTGCCAGACGTTGGTGGCGAAGGCCTGGAGCAAAATGGCTATCGCCATCCCCAGCGAGGCGCGGAGCAGCATCAACTTGCGCCCCTTGCGATCCGCAAGGCTGCCCCACATCGGTGACACAATGGCGGACACCAGAAACGTCACGCTGAACGTCAGGCCGGACCACATAGAGAGCGCTTCATGGGAAGTGACCCCCAGCTGCGACACGTAAAGCGGCAGGAAGGGCAATATCTGGCTGATAGCCAGTCCGGTGAAGAAGCAGCCGAACCAGACTGAAATGAGGTTAACTTTCCAGGATTCCATAACAGAAATAGTCTTCATTTTTAGGCGAATTCGCCGACAGATTAGCAAGTTACGCGCAATGACATAGCGCCAGAGATGCGGCCTTGCAGACTTTGGTGTTTTATCTTCCCAGTCATCATATTTGTGAGATAAGTCACAATCTATCCAATTTTCGGCGGAAGATTATGCTTCATCGACATAAGCCATAGCCGCGCATTCCCAGATGGAAATGGTTGGCATGGGCGGCATTGTAGTCCGGCCCCAGACCGTTACCGTAATAGCCGCAGCTTGCCGACAGCAGCGCCTGTAGCCAGGGCTGCGTCTTTTCCGCTTTCCAGCCGTTGAGGACGGTAACACGCTGTCCGTTTGCCAGCCTGAAAGCGCTGATATCCAGCGCATCCGCCGTGGCATGTTCGCTGCGCCGCGCATCCGGGCGGCTGTAGATATTGCGGCAGGCGAAGCTGCCCAGATGTTCAATACGCGTAAGCTCGCTGCCGGTCCAGGTTTTGGTGAGCGGCCGGGCCTGCTGGCTGACAAACAGCGCCGAGCTTAACGCCAGCGGGCAACTGGCAAGGAAGCTGCCGTTGAGGCTGACCGGGCCAAAATCGCGCACGCGCACCACGTTACTCAGCGGACACTCACCGGCGCTGTCAGCGACCGCCTGGGTACGGATAAGCTGGCGTTGATTCGCCTGCGCTAACAGGTTTGCGCACGCCTGCGGCGTTAAGCGCCGGACTTTAAACTGGGTTATTTTTCCAGGCGGATCGTCAAGCGTAAGCGGCACGAAAGGGTTGTAATGCGGCGGCAACCAGCGGTAGCCCACCGTGGCGATCCCGGCAATAACAATAAGAATAAGCAGACCTTTTCCTTTCACGCGCCCCCCTTCAACATCCCTCAAAACATTATGGCAGAAGGCCGCGAAACCCGCCGGGCATCGTGGTATGTTATTGGCTTTTCGTCAGACTGGAAGAGAGTGAGATGGCAAAGCAGCGCGTAGGTATTGTCTTTGGGGGAAAATCATCAGAGCACGAGGTGTCATTGCAATCGGCTAAAAATATCGTTAATGCGATTGATAAAAGCCGTTTTGACGTGGTGCTGCTGGGCATTGATAAACAGGGCCAATGGCATGTTAACGATGCCAGCCAGTATCTGTTACACGCTGATGATCCGGCGCGCATCGCCCTTAATCCTTCTGATATCAGCGTCGCAACGGTTCCAGGCGTGGCACAGGGACAGCTTATCGATGCCGGGAACGCGCAGGCGCTGGCACAGATTGACGTGGTGTTCCCTATCGTTCACGGCACGCTGGGCGAAGACGGCTCCCTGCAAGGCATGTTGCGGATGGCGAACCTGCCGTTTGTCGGCTCCGATGTGCTGGGTTCTGCCGCCTGCATGGATAAAGACGTCACTAAACGTCTGCTGCGCGACGCCGGTCTGAATATTGCACCGTTCGTCACGCTCACTCGCGCCAACCGCGATAAACACAGCTTCGCACAGATCCAGGCGCAACTCGGCCTGCCGCTGTTCGTGAAACCGGCGAATCAGGGCTCGTCCGTCGGCGTCAGCAAAGTCACCAGCGAAGCACAGTTTAACGATGCCGTTCGTCTGGCCTTTGAGTTTGACCACAAGGTGGTGGTTGAGCAGGGAATTAACGGGCGCGAAATTGAGTGCGCCGTACTGGGTAACGACTTCCCGCAGGCGAGTACCTGTGGTGAAGTGGTGCTGAATAGCGACTTCTACTCCTACGACACCAAATATATTGACGACAAAGGTGCCCAGGTTGTGGTTCCCGCCGCGCTCGATCCTGACGTTAACGACAAGATCCGGGCGATCGCCGTTGAAGCCTATCAGGCGCTGGGATGCAGTGGGATGGCGCGCGTCGATGTGTTTCTGACGGCGGATAACGAGGTAGTGATTAACGAAATCAACACCCTGCCGGGCTTTACCAATATCAGCATGTACCCGAAATTGTGGCAGGCCAGCGGAATAAGCTATCCGGAACTGATCACCCGCCTGATTGAACTGGCGCTGGAGCGTCACGCCGCTGACAGCGCCCTGAAAAGCTCTGTTAACTGACGGTTAGTCGGCTTTCTCTGCCGTCGTCTCATCGGGACGACGGCGGATAATGAATCCCGCCAGCCAGAAACTGATTACCCAGGTCACCAGCCCAACCGCATAGGTTTGCCAGCCCTTCGCTTCAAATCCCAGCAGCCCGACAACACCGTTGAGTATAAAGATCAGCCCGATCGCAAAGGCGTAGTAATGCCAGTCACGGCGTAGTTTGGAAGTGAGCTTCATGACAACTCCGGCAGAAAAAAAACTATCCTCTCACAGTTTGATAAAGCCGTCTGTGGCGGATACGTAAATTCTGAAAAGCAGCGTAGTTTCACTTATGTTATCAATTTGTGACGTGATGCAGAAATCGACAATCCAGGAGAAATCCTGAGCCGAATTTCCCACGATTCTGATATTGACAAATGCTATGACCTGTCACACTCACCCTGTACGACGCGTATTAAAACAGAGTGATATTTTCGGGAGGTCTTATGGCAGACTTTACATTGTCGAAACCGATTTTTGGCGGAAAACAACCAAAAACCTCCACGGCGGGGAATATTGCCTATGCCCTGTTTGTTCTGTTTTGTTTCTGGGCAGGAACCCAACTGCTGAACATGCTGGTGCATGCCCCTGGCGTGTATGAGCATCTGATGCAGGTACAGGATACCGGCCGTCCGCGCGTTGAAATCGGTTTAGGCGTGAGCACCGTATTCGGGCTCATTCCCTTCCTCGCGGGCAGCATGGTTCTGGGCGTGATTGCGCTCGTGCTGCGCTGGCGCAACCGCCACTGATTACAGTCCCATACAGCGAGCCCGACGATCGTCCACGCGTTTTGCGAACCAGGCGGTCGTCAGGTTACGCGTGATCTTCGGGCTTTCAAGCTGAATGCCTGGCAGAATGGCTCTGGGTAGTGCCTTTCCACTTTTCTTCTCTGCAAGCGCGAAAACCTGCTTATACAGATCCGTTTTCTCAAACGCCAGGCTGTCACCCTTCTCCAGCTGTCGGCGAATGTCACTGTTGCTCATCTCCAGCTTCGTCGAAAGTTTTCGCACTGCCCGTTCGGTGGACCCTGCCTCGCTGCTGCCGTATGCAATGAGATCGCCATCCAAAGCGAGCTTCACACCGCTGGCGCGGCTTACCGCATTCTGGAAGGCTGCATTTCGGCTGGCATACCAGCCCGCGTTAAAGTCGGCAAAACGATACAGCGGTTTATCGTAGCTGGCCGGATAATTCAGCAGGTGATACGTCCCAAACCACAGCCCACCGCGCAGGGAGAAGACTTCCTGACGCACCGTACCGTCGATATCCCACGGATAGCCGTCGGTATGCTTTTCCGCAAATGCGATGCTTACCTGCATCGGACCGCCGGTATGTACCGGATTCAGCGAGCCAAACAGCTTCTGCCCCATCGGCACCATATTGATGAAATCATCGAAAATGGCGCTGAGCTGCCTCTCGGTTTTCACCGTATCCAGCCGTTCGCTGTAGCTTTTCCCGTTTGGCGAGGTGATTTTAAGGGCGGTATGTACCAGGAAAACCGGGATATGCATCGATTCGGCCCGGCGGTCGATCTCCTTCCAGGCGATTTTGTTCAGGCCAGGCACAACAGGATCTGACTGATACATCGATTCCTGCTGCGCCACCGCCAGTACAGAGCAGATGTTCTCCTCGGTAGGCGCGATCTTCTGACTTTTGAAGGTCGTTGCCAGCGCATCAGCCCACTCACTGCGATCCTTCACGCTGGCGGGCATTTTTTGCCGCACCACGCTCGCCACATCAACGGGCTTCTCCCCTTCTTTGAGCGGGATAGCCCCTTTCTCGGCACAGCCCGCCAGCACGACGGCGGCGAGTAACGTCAGCGGTAATGCACGTGGTACGGCAAATGGCATAGCAATTCCTTTTTAACCTAATGTATGGGTGACTTCCTGCAAATGCTTATCGTCCAGCTCACGCTCGAAACTGCGTAAACGTTTGTAGATGGACATCAGCTCCACCAGCGTAGTCCAGGAGCTAATCAGGTACTGGAACGAACCGCGAACCTGACCAAAAACGTTGGTGATCTGGGTCATCAGACCGAGTGTAATCGTACCCGCAACGATGGACGGGAACAGCAGGAACAACCCGAAAACGTTATCAACCTGAAGATAAAGGATGCGCGCGATATTGAAATACATGTAATGGAAATAGAGGCGGAAGTAATTACGACGTACGGCGCCAAACAGCTCACGCACGGTAGGCGGTGACGCACGGTTGGGATCGTCTTCACCATACACCAGCTCTTTACGGTAGGCCGCTTCCACGCGCTGGTTTTTAAATTCCAGCCCCGGCAGCTTGATCCCCACCACTGCCAGCAGTCCCGTTCCCATCAGCGACCAGACAATCGCGGCAATGACCAGGCCGTACGGCAGATGGCCGACAATCGGCAGTTCCGGAACGTGGGATGAGAGTGTCACCAGCACCGGCAGGAAGGCGATCAGCGTCATGATGGCATTAATAAAGCTCACGCCCATATCTTCCAGTGTAGAGGCAAAACGCATGGTGTCTTCCTGCACACGCTGTGCGGCACCTTCGATATGACGCAGGTGCTGCCAGTGCGCCATATAGTGTTCGTTCATCGCGGTACGCCAGCGGAACACATAGTGACTGACGAAAAAGTTATTCATCACGCCGATCACCACGGCGATGAGGGCGATGCCGATGAAGATCCCCACCTCATGGTAGAACTGGTTAATGGTCACTTTATGCGGCGAACTCAGCGCCGTCTGGATCAGATCGTAAAACGGCGCATACCAGGCGTTGACTGCCACGCCCACTTCCACCAGGAACCAGGTGACAAAGATGATTAACGACGTGCCGAGAATCGACCAGTATTGCCAGCGGTGAGGCGAATAGATAAACCAGAACATGGCAAAAAGCCCCACGCAGAGCATGTAATAGGCGTAGAAAAGCAGATAGCTCATGGACCAGAAGCGCGCAGCGCTAATGGGAATGTCGCCCGTTGCCCCCGTAAGACGGGTCAGCCACGCGCCGCCACCGGCCTGCCAGAAAATGACAGCCAGCAGTGCCCAAATAAATGCCGACAGGAAAAAGGGCCCCGGCTTTGGGAAAAAAGACTTAAACATTGTGCTTCCTTCTTGTTGTTATGGCTGTTGCTGTGTTTAACATATCGCCACACGAAACCTTGCCTGGGCCAGCCTCCCGGCTCAGGCAAAAAAGTCAGACCTGCGGGTGAATTATTAGTTCGCTTTCCAGTTTTCAAGAATTGTTTCGGTGCGTTTCACCGAAGGCGGGTTGGCAGGGGCGATGAAGTTACGCCAGACATCGTTATAGTGCGCGATCAGAACCTGGGCATCGGCCGCTGGACGATTGGCCGTGGTGTGGGCATCCTCCGCAACCGTGATGTGGTAGCCCCGGCTGACACCGTTTTTAAAGGTGGCATCGACACAATAATCCGTCGCGCAGCCGCAGATAATAAATTCATCGATCTCCTGTTCGCGCAACAGTGCCTCGAGCGAAGTGTTATAGAAGGCATCGCAAGCGGTCTTCGTGACGTAAAACGCCCCTGCCGGCTGGTTGAGATCGGGCAGCAATGCAAACCCTTCGCTCCCCTCCTCTAGCCCGCCAGCTTCAGTATGCTGTATGAAAATAACGGCCTCAGCAGCCTGGGTAAGCTGATTGATCAGTGAGACACATTTCTCACTCTGATGGCGCGGCGTCTTAAACACCCCATTCTGCATATCAACCACCAAAACCACACGCTTTTCAGACATACCGTTCTCCGCAATAATGAATGTAACTGGTGACTATCATAAGCCCGATGTCACAAAATGGGAGTCTGGCCGTAAGTAAATTGTGCAAATTTACCCACGGTTACGTTTTTCTCGCTATCGTTATGCAAATCGGACGATTGCCCGACGCCGATTAGTAGTATAACTACCCGTAACTCTCCTTATTCACTGGATGGATGCTTTTCGTTGAAACGTTGTCTGCTCTCTTTCGCCGCGCTGTGTGCGGTGAGCCTGTCCACCGCCCAGGCAGCACAGCCTCTGACGGCACCGGTTCTGGCCTCTGACATTGCCGATCGCTATGCGAACCTTATTTATTACGGCAGTGGTGCGACGGGAATGGCGCTGGTCGTGATCGACGGTAACCAGCGGGTGTTTCGCAGCTTCGGTGAAACACGACCGGGAAATAACGTTCGCCCGCAGCTGGATTCCGTTATCCGTGTCGCGTCGATAACCAAGCTGATGACCAGCGAAATGCTGGTGAAATTGCTCGATCAGGGCGTGGTAAAACTCGACGATCCGCTCAGCAAATATGCGCCACCCGGCGCTCGCGTTCCGACATATCAGGGAACGCCGATCAGGCTGGTGAACCTGGCGACCCATACCAGCGCCCTGCCGCGAGAACAGCCCGGTGGCGCTGCGCATCGCCCTGTCTTTGTCTGGCCAACTCGCGAACAACGCTGGAACTACCTGAGCACCGCAACGCTGAAATCGGCCCCGGGTTCTCAGGCTGGCTATTCTAACCTGGCGTTTGATCTGCTGGCCGACGCGTTAGCAACGGCATCAGGTAAGCCTTACCCTCAACTTTTTGAAGAGCAAATCACGCGTCCGCTCGGGATGAAAGATACTACTTACACCCCCTCCCCGGACCAGTGCAAGCGTCTGATGGTGGCGGAAAAAGGGGCCAGCCCGTGTAATAACACGCTGGCAGCCATTGGCAGCGGTGGGGTTTACTCTACGCCTGGCGACATGATGCGCTGGATGCAACAGTTCCTCTCATCGGATTTTTACGCGCGCAGTAATCAGGCCGACCGAATGCAGACGCTCATCTACCAGCGTGCTCAGTTACGTCGCGTCATCGGTATGGATGTTCCCGGTAAAGCCGATGCCCTCGGCATGGGCTGGGTATATATGGCGCCAAAAGATGGTCGCCCGGGTATTATTCAAAAAACCGGTGGGGGTGGCGGATTCATCACCTACATGGCGATGATTCCGCAATCAAACGTGGGCGCTTTTGTGGTGGTCACCCGGTCACCGAACACCCGCTTCGTGAATATGAGTGATGGCGTAAATAACCTTGTAGCCGAGCTGAGCGCCAATAAAGCGCAGGTACTTACGGCCGCTAACTGAGCTTAATAGTCCGTGGGCAAACGGTTGATACTGATCAGTTTGCCCCGGCTCATATTGATGTAGTTCCCCTGACGCAGCGCCGCCAGAACCTCCGCAACCACCGAACGTGATATACGCGTGCTACGCTGAATATGATTCATCACACCAATTTTTGAGCGTAGCGTGTCATCCCACTCGGCCATATTGATTAGCATCGCCCGAATTTGGCTATACGAATTATTTCCGACCAGCTGGATATCACGTTTTCCCAGTAAATGATTTAGCCATGAAAGCCAGCAGAATGCTTCTTGCCAGAGTTGCGCTTCTTGAATAATTTCGCATGCAGTAGAGGCTGGCAAATAAAATCCGGTACAAGGTGTTTGTGCCATCAGAGAATATTCAAGATAGCTGTCATTAATCCATGCACTTAATCCATGAATATAGGGTGCCCGTGCAATACCCACGAGTAATTCATCTGATTTACGGTGAACGACTGTCAGGCCGGATTGTATTACAAATGTCAATGGTTCATCATCATTATTGCCGGTAGTTATAAATTGTTGTGGTTCCGTTTTAAATGGGGTACCGGCGACTTCCAGACACTTTATGAGCCGGCTTAATTCAGAAAGTGGTTTCGCATTAACGTTCATGCATACCTCAAGTCATCTGTATATGTCGGTTCTTTATTATTTTTAAAGCACATAAAAAAGCGGGGGCAAAATCCCCCGCGTTTTTTTCTTACCAGGTATATTTCACACCCAGGTTTGCTCCCCAGTTCTGGTCAACGTCGCCGCCGCCCAGATAAGTCGCATCAGTGTAAGCACTGAAGTTTTTCGTGAAGCTGAACTGAGTACCCAGTCCCACGCGAACCGCAGAGCCTTCCACGCCGTTGTCAATGCTGTCATTGTTGATATCAGCATTGTTGTCGGCATCGTCATACACGTAAGCCAGCTTGAAGTAAGGGGTTAATGCCTGCTCGCCACCGTAGTTGAAGGTATAACCTGCATCCACGCCGAGCTCATAACGCATACTGTCGTAAGACTGGCCATCGATACGCATGTCGTTGCTTAACTGATAGTCATCACCGGACTGGAACAGGCCAGAGATCGCCGCGTAAGGCGTGACGTAGCCAGACAGGTTTGGTTTCCAGTCATAGCCCAGTTTCATCCCGAAACCAACGGCGTCAGTCGTGGTATTACCGTCAACATACTGACCGTTGCTCATGGTAGCAGAGAGGTCGTTGTTGAAGCGGGTGTAGCTCATGGAGCTGTCGAGGAAGATGTCGTTCATGAACTTCGCCGACGCGTAGATCATCGCAGTCTGGCTGTCCTGATCGACCTGACCAGTACGATCGCTGATATCACCCTTCGCGAAACCAGCCGCACCACCGACAATCCACTTCGCGTTATTACCGTCGATCTGAGTATCCAGACCCACCATAATGCCGCTTACGTCCTGATCGTAGCTAACGGTGCCATTATCCGCGTCAAAGTTGCCGCCAAAATAGCTCACCCATGCGCCGCCGTTATCTGCCAGGCCATGACGGCTGTTGGTCAGACGGGTACCCACGGTATCCTGTTGCAGATTCCAGATGTTGGTATTGGCAGAAGGAATGCTCAGCGCCATGTTGGCGTAGTCAGTCAGCTCTTCCTGCTGGAGAACAACGGTGTCACCCTTCTGCTGCGCCTGATAGGTGTATGCACCTAAATCAGCTTTGTTTGCCTCAGTAAAGCTGGCAGCGGTATCCGCGTTATTGTCATAGACGCGAATGATCTCTTTGTTTTTGTAGTCAGCTACGGAGCCTGCACCGGTCGCATCGTCGATGCGCACTTTATAGTTACCGGCAACGTCACCGTTCACCGCCAGATGGCCGTCAGAGTTCAGCGCGACAACACCATAGTCGTAGTCCGCTTTATGGCTATCGTTGGTGATATAGCGTGCGTTGTTCAGGTCGCTGTTCAGCACATAATCGCGGCTGGCAACGTTGAGCACACCGCCATCAGTCAGCACCATATTGTGCGTATCAACCTGACCCAGACCCAGCGCCAGCTCTGCACCGTTGTCTACAGTAATGGTGTTGGCATACAGTTCTGCCGTCTCTTCAGTCAGTGCCGCACGGCTGTAGCTATCCAGATACAGACTGTCGGTTGCCACGGCACCGCTGTCGCCAATATTCAAGGTTGAAGCATTGGTCAGGGTGATGGAATCTGCCAGCAGGCCGGAGTTTTCAACATTGACCTGAGACTGGTTGTTCACCGTCAGTGCATCGATGTTGGAGATCTTGCGGGTATCCCACTCGGAACCGTTATCCAGCGCCACGTTGAACAGGCCGCTCTGATACACCTCTTCACCGGCAACGTGACCGTTGCTGTCAAAGGTAGAATCAGGCCAGATGCTATTCGGGGACAATGCGTGCCAGTCTACGTTGCTGTAGCCCTGGCCATACATCTGCGCAGTGCCGATAGCTTCAACGCTGGACTGCGCTGCACCCACCCACTTACTGCCGTTGGTCAGCGTGACATCCAGTTTATCGGTACCATCCCAGCCGTTGGTGGTTGGGTTATAGACGCCATCTTCTGTGGTATCCGTTGCCGGATCGCCATTCTCGTAGAAGTTGTTATCAAAGGTGCTGGAGAAAAGAATGTCACCCGTAACGGTAGAGTGATCGAAGGTAGCGGTGGTCTGCATGGCGTTATCAGACGCACTGGCAGCAACGATCAGCGCCGCATCATCCGCAGCCGTGGCGTTGGTTTCACCGTAGTCGCTTGGCTTCGCCGTTTGACCGTAGAAGCCGCTGGTGCCCAGATCGCTGTATGCGCCAGAGGTCAGCACAGAGTCTTTCACCACCAGCGTATCGGTAAAGATATTGCTGCTGTTAGCAACGCCTTCAACACCGTCGTATGGCGTGTTATCAAGCTCCTGATAACCCTGCGTCAGCGTGATGCCCGCGATGTGGGAATTGTTCTGAATAACGATATCAGACTCAACATCCAGGGTGATGGCGTTACCCAGACCATAGGTGTCCAGATAATGCGTTTCAGTGGTATCGCCATTAACGACATCATACGCATAATGCTCGTAGGTATCGTTGATGGTGGAGTTATCAACAGTCAGGCTAAAACGATCGTACTGGGTATGCGTAGTGCCGTCAGTATCCACGCCTTCTGCACACGTCGTGGTCATACACTCTGACGTGATCATGCCGTTAATGGTGCTGTTAGAAATACTCAACGCGTTCGCACGGCCATTGACACCATCATCCAGATAGTATGTCGAAATAACTCCGTTTACGGTTGATTTATTGATGACTGGATAAATGTCACCATCATGTGTGGCATCTGAATAATCCCAGTCAGCATAACCATAATACCAGGGCGTGGACGCAGTATTGTCATATCCAAAAGTATTATATGTCGTGCCGGATATATCTTTCGCATTGGCCTGAGAAGCGATAGCCAGTGTGCAGGCTAATGCAAGTTGTGATACAACCAGTTTCTTTTTCCATGTTTGCATTGGGTCATCCCTCCTCAGGGACGTAAGCAAGTTTGTCCATCAAATCATTTGGCAACGTTTAATTGCGGAAGGAATTATGCAGTTTCACTTCGAAAAGGTTCAATGAATGATTCCATTAAGTCCGTATTCAGACAAATAAGCTTATAAACCCAGGACAATATCAATCATTATGAATAAATATTATAAATTCAACTGATTGCAAACTACTTTGGTTGCTTCGACACATATAATAAAAAGCAATAAATCATTTATATTTATAATCCCAAACCAATATAGAAGCCTCACCAATATCACATACCACTCTGGACACCATAATAAGATTTATAATATATACAAAATACATGTAGCGTATATTAATCGATTTCGAAAATCTAAAAGACAACTTTAGTAAAACACCACTCTCCGCTTTCAGGTACACTAAGCCTCTTTGTTCCACAAACATCAGGCATACCATGACCGATTTAATTGCTCGTCCCCGTCGCCTGCGCAAGTCACCCGCACTGCGCGCCATGTTTGAAGAGACAACACTGACCTTAAAAGATCTGGTGTTGCCGATTTTTGTTGAAGAAGAGATCGATGACTACAAAGCCATCGACGCGATGCCGGGCGTGATGCGCATTCCTGAAAAGCATCTGGCCCGCGAGATCGAACGCATTGCGAATGCGGGCATCCGCTCGGTGATGACGTTCGGTATCTCCCACCACACTGACGCAACCGGCAGTGATGCATGGAAAGAAGACGGCCTCGTGGCACGCATGTCGCGCATCTGCAAAGAGAGTGTGCCGGAGATGATCGTCATGTCCGATACCTGCTTCTGCGAATACACCTCTCATGGCCACTGCGGTGTGCTGTGCGATCACGGCGTGGACAACGATGCGACCCTGCTGAATCTGGGCAAGCAGGCGGTGGTTGCCGCCGCCGCGGGTGCGGATTTTATTGCACCTTCTGCGGCAATGGATGGTCAGGTTCAGGCTATTCGTCATGCGCTGGATGCGGCAGGCTTTACCGACACCGCCATCATGTCCTACTCCACCAAATTCGCCTCCTCCTTCTACGGCCCGTTCCGTGAAGCAGCGGGCACGGCGCTGAAAGGCGATCGTAAAACCTATCAGATGAACCCGCTGAACCGCCGCGAAGCGATTCGTGAATCTCTGCTCGATGAAGCACAGGGCGCAGACTGTCTGATGGTGAAACCGGCCGGCGCGTATCTGGATATCCTGCGCGACATTCGCGAACGCACCGAACTGCCTCTGGGCGCATACCAGGTGAGCGGCGAGTACGCGATGATCAAATTCGCCGCGCAGGCGGGTGCCATCGACGAAGAGAAAGTGATCCTCGAAAGCCTGGGGGCGATCAAACGCGCGGGCGCGGATCTGATCTTCAGCTACTTCGCGCTGGATCTGGCTGAGAAGAAAATTCTGCGTTAATCCGCTTTAGCGCCGGGTGGCTTCGCCATACCCGGCCTACTCTCTGCGCGAATCTTCACTAAACTGCAATACAACCGACATCTCCTCCTTCTACTGTCTGGGCAAGACGGCAGGAGGAGTGATCAATGTTTAGTCTCGACAGCGTTCTTGATGACCTTTGGCCTCAGGCGAGGCCCGCACCCTGGCAAAAAAGTCTGTTAAAAAGACTGCTCCACGAAGACGAATTTCAGCAGTTTGCCGCCAGCCACCGTCACCTGAAAGGGCTGGATATGGTAGAGCAGGTTCTGGAACACCTTGATATTCTCTGCACCATTTCCGCCCGAGACCTCGAACAAATCCCCGAACACGGCCCACTCATTGTGATAGCGAACCACCCGACGGGCACCCTGGATGGGCTGGCGCTACTGTATGCCGTTTCGCGCGTGCGCCGGGACGTCAAGGTTGTCACCAACCGGATGCTGTCTCACCTTGAGCCCCTCAGCTCGTTGTTTATCCCCGTGGACAATATGGGCGGCAGAACCGCAAAAGCATCTCTGGTGCAGATGGAGCAGCACCTGCAAAACGCCGGCGTGCTGATCTTCTTCCCGGCGGGCGAAGTCTCCCGCCCAACGCGTAAAGGCATCCGCGATAAAAAGTGGCATCCGGGCTTTATCAAGCTGGCCAGCAAACTACGGGTACCGCTGCTACCGGTACATATTCAGGCCCACAACAGCCTGCTGTTTTATGCCAGCACCCTGGTATCGCCGACGGTATCCCTGCTGCTGCTGATGCAACAGATGTTTCGCCGCCGCCACAGCCAGCTGCCGATCAAAATTGGCCAGCAGATTGCCTGGAATGATCGGTTTAGCTCTACCCTTTCATCGCGTGAGATGGCCGAGCAGTGCCGTCAGCACGTGATACGACTTGGCAAGGGATTGCCTGGCGTCTTTAAAACCCAGTGCGCCATTGCCCGCCCGGAAGACAGGGCCACGCTGAAGCGGGAGCTGGCGCAGGCCGAATGTCTGGGCAAAACCAGCGATGGTAAAACCATCTATTTGTGGCAGCGCAACGGGCAGGAAGAGGCGCCTCTGCTGCGCGAGCTGGGGCGACTGCGCGAGATTGCCTTTCGCGCCGTGGAGGAAGGCAGCGGAAAGCGCCGGGATACCGACAGCTACGATGATGACTATCTGCACCTTATTCTGTGGGATGATGATGACCTCGAGATTGTCGGCGCGTACCGCTTTATGCCAACGGCCATGCAGGTGGAAAAGTGCGGCGTCGAGGGATTGTACAGTTACAGCCTGTTCCACTACGACGAAAAAATGCAGGACATACTGGAGCACGGCATTGAGCTGGGGCGCAGCTTTATACAGCCGCGCTACTGGGGACGTCGCGGTCTGGACTACCTGTGGTCAGGCATTGGCGCCTATCTGGCGCGCTATCCACATTACCGTTACCTGTTTGGTCCGGTGTCCATCTCCGGCGGCTTACCGCCTGCCGCCCGGGATCTGCTGGTCACGTTTTATCGTCTCTGGTTTCCGGCCAGCCACCCGTTAGCCGCCTCGCGTCAACCCTACCCGGCGTCACTCCCGGACGTGCTGGCGCAATTTAGCGGGGTGGATTACGTGGATGACCTGACAAAGCTCAAATCCCTGCTCGGCAATCTGGGCTGCGGTATTCCGCCGCTTTATAAACAATATTCCGAGCTATGCGAGCCAGGCGGCGTGCAGTTTATCGATTTCGGCAGCGATCCGGCGTTCAATAACTGTATCGACGGGCTGGTGCTGGTGGATCTGTGTTATCTGAAGGCGAACCGCTATCAGCGGTATATAGAGGCGCACTTAATACCCTCACCCCTGCCCTCTCCCTAAAAGGGAGAGGGTGAAAACCGCACCGGTCAGCCCCCTCGCCCCTTTGGGGAGAGGGTTAGGGTGAGGGGCTCAAACCGCACGGTAGAACGGCTTATCCCCCAAAATCGTCGCCCGCTGCATAATCCTTCGCTGCGGCAGGTAATCCGCATTGGCGTAATGCTGCGTGACGCGGTTATCCCAGATCGCCAGATCGTTCTCCTGCCAGCGCCAGCGCACCTGAAACTCCGGCTTCGTGATATGCGCAAACAGGAAACTGAGCAGCGCCTCGCTCTCTTTTTCCGTTACGTCCACAATGCGCGAGGTAAACCCTTCGTTCACAAACAGCGCCTGCTTGCCGGTCACCGGATGGGTACGCACCACCGGGTGCAACAGCGGCGGATGCTTTGCAACCGCATCCAGCCAGCGCTGGTGCTCCTCTTCCGTTTTACGGTACTTATACTCCTGGAACGATTTTTTAAAATCATGCTCCGCCCGCAGGCCACTTAGCAAGGTCTGGAACGGCGCGGAGAGCGCCTCAAACGCCGCAATGCCGCTCGCCCACAGCGTATCGCCGCCGGTCTCTGGCAGTAGTTTTGCTGCCAGAATCGCCCCGGCTGGCGGTGTGTCGATAAAGGTAACATCCGTATGCCAGTTGTCATTATCGGGCGGGTTATCGTTATGAGTGTCCAGCACGATAATTTCCTCCACCCCTTCCGCATGCGGGTAGACCGGGTGGATATGCAGGTCACCAAAACGCAGGGCCAGCGCGCGCTGCTGTTGCGGGGTGATGGCCTGATCGCGCAGGAACACCACCTGATGGCGCAGCACCGCGTGGTACAGCTGCTCAAACTGGTTATCGCTCAGCGGACGGGTTACGTCCAGGCCCGACACCTGCGCGCCAATGTACGGCCCCAACGGGATAATCGTCAGACGTTCACTCATTGTATTTCTCCATGCCAGGGCGTCAGGCGACGCTGTAGCGTGCGCAGTCCCAGTTCTAATCCAAAGGCGATCGCGGCGATGACCGCGATCCCTGCCAGTACCACGTCAGTCGCCAGGAACTCTCCCGCCGACTGCACCATAAACCCAAGGCCGCGCGTGGCGGCAATCAGCTCTGCCGCCACCAGCGTTGACCAGCCCACCCCAAGGCCGATGCGCAACCCGGTCAATATCTCCGGCAGCGCACCTGGTAAAATGACGAACAGCAGTACCTGCGCGCGGCTGGCGCCGAGCGACTGTGCCGCACGTATGCGTACCTGCTGCGCACTCTTTACGCCAGCCAGGGCCGACATTGCTACCGGCGCAAAAATAGCCAGATATATCAGTAAGATCTTTGACGTCTCGCCGATGCCAAACCAGATCACCATCAGGGGCAGATAAGCCAGCGGCGGTACGGGACGGTAAAGCTCTATCAGCGGGTCGAGAATGCCGCGCACCGTCGGGCTCAGTCCCATCGCAATCCCCACCGGAACGCCAATAATGACCGCCGCCAGCAGCGCCACCAGAATACGCGTCAGACTGGCGCCTAAATGCTGCCAGAGGGTGGCATCCATAAAGCCCTGCGGTCCGGCGATGGCGATCAGTTTTTCCAGAACCTGGCCTGGCGGGGGCAGAAACAGCGGGCTGATCCACTGCTGCGCGGCAACCGCCCACCATACCGCCAGCAACACCACCAGCGTGCTGACGCTTAAGGTGAGCTGGCGAGAGAACGGCCAGCGTAAGGCACGGCGCGTCCGCCGCGTTTTTTCACTGAAGACAATGCTCATGAGAACGCCTCCCGCTGTTCAAACACACGGCTCAGGATGTATTCCCGTTTTTCGATAAATAGCGGGTCTGATTTAATGCTGCGTACTGGCTCTCCCGCCACATAGCGCCGGGCAAACTCAAGCGGCAGACGCTCCAGCACGCGTCCCGGTCCCGGTGAGAGCAGCACCAGCTCCGTCGCCATAAACACGGCCTCTTCGATATCGTGGGTGATTAACAGCACCTGCTTGCCGGTTTCGTGCCACAGGCGCAGCAGCAGGGTTTGCATCTGCTCACGGGTAAAGGCATCCAGCGCCCCGAAAGGTTCGTCCAGCAACAGCAGCTGAGGGTTAGCCGCCAGCGCACGGGCAATCCCGACGCGCTGACGCTGCCCGCCTGAAAGCTGCCAGATAAAGCGTTTTTCAGCCCCCTCCAGCCCGACCTTTTTCAACATGTCGCGCGCCGTATTCAGACGCTGTTCACGCGCTACGCCGGCCAGTTGCAGACCAAACGCAACGTTTTCCTGCACGTTTCGCCACGGAAGTAGCCCTTCGTTCTGGAAGACCACGCCGCGCTCTGCGCCCGGCCCCGTTACCCGTTTTCCTTCGAGTTGGATCGTGCCGTGCTGATACGGTACAAACCCGGCGATCAGGTTCAGCAGCGTCGTTTTCCCGCAGCCGGACGGCCCCAGTACGACCAGCAGTTCACCGCTGTCCAGCGTCAGGTTGATCTCTTTCAGGGCGGGTTTGCCGCCGTAATCGGCAGACAGGTTTGTAATGTTCAGCATCGCAGCCCCTTATTTCACAAAGCGGTCGGTCACGAACCGGCTGTAATCCGCTGCCACCGCAGGCACTTTGCCCTGCTCTTTCAGGAACGTCGCAGTGTCGACAATCGCTTTGCTCACCGGCCCGTTCAGCTGCTGGACCTGCTGCGCAGGTGTCAGATAGGTGTTGCCTTTCACCAGCCCCGGCACGTCAGCTTCCGGCACACCGCTCAGACGTGAGAGCTTCTCCAGGTTGGCGGGCTGTTTCAGCCATTCATCCGGATTGCTGATGTAAGGCTGCTGGGCGTCGATGGCGCTTTTGGCGAAGGCTTTCACCACTTCAGGGTGTTTTTCGGCAAAGTCCTTACGAACGACCCAGACATCAAGTGTTGGCGCCCCCCATTGCCCCACTTTTTCGGAGTCGGTCAGCACGGTGCCGTCTTTTTCCAGCTCGTTGACGGCGGGCGCCCAGACGTATGCTCCGTCAATGTCGCCACGCTGCCAGGCGGCAATAATCGCTGGAGGTTGCAGGTTGATGATCTGCACCTGGCCCGGCTTAATGCCCCAGTGTTTCAGCGCTGCCAGCAGGCTGTAATGCGTGGTGGAGATAAACGGCACCGCGATGTGTTTGCCAATCAAATCTTCGGGTTTCGTGATGCTTTTCTTCACCACCAGCGCTTCGGAATTTCCGAGCTGCGACGCCAGCAGGAAGACTTCAATCGGCACCTGCTGGCTGGCGGCCACCGCCAGCGGGCTGGAACCCAGGTTGCCAATCTGCACGTCGCCCGAGGCTAACGCCCGCACAATTGCCGCGCCGCTGTCGAACTTGCGCCAGTTGACGTTCGCCCCGCTCGCTTTGGCGAAGGTGTTATCCGCCTGCGCGACTTTCGCCGGTTCCGCGGAAGTCTGATACGCGACGGTGACGTCCACCGCCTGCGCCTGAAATGCCCACAGCGCCAGTGCACCAAGTAACGTGATTCGCGATGAAATTGCCATACCGTCTGCTCCCCTTGTTGTTATAAGGGCAGTATTTCCGGCGCGAGAATTTTGATAAAGGAATAAAAAAGAATCGCTAATGACGATTCGTTTTTAGAAAAAAAGCGGGAAAGGATAGTGAATTTTGTACGGTTGTTTCGCCGGGTGGCGCTGCGCTTACCCGGCCTAC
>NZ_JADCLG010000039.1:36505-53554 GCF_014982425.1 Enterobacter cloacae complex sp. I1M
GTAGGCCGGGTAAGGCGCAGCCGCCACCCGGCAAAGGCCTCAGCGCTGAACCGTCAGCGCAGCAATATCCTGCGGCGTGGTCCGACAGCAGCCGCCAATCAGCTTCGCGCCTGCTTCCAGCCACTGCGGTAAATACCCCGCCAGCGTCTCGCACGTTTCACCGCGGTGATGCCAGGTTTTACTCACCGCATCGTAATGCTCGCCGGAGTTCGGATAGACCACCAGGGGCAGCGACGTCAGGCTGTGCAGATGCGTCAGCGCCGCCGTGGTGTTTTCCAGCGCGATACAGTTAATCCCCAGCGCGACAACCTGCGGGTAGCTTTCCAGCGCAGAAACAACATCCCGCAGCGGCGTTCCGTCGCTCAGGTGCTCACTGTCACGCAGGGTAAATGAGAACCATGCCCGGGCGCGCGGAAACGCCGTCAGCAACGCCGCCAGCGCCTTAATCTCAGTGAACGAAGGCAGCGTTTCACAGGCCAGGAGGTCCGCGCCCGCATCCAACAGCGCCTCTACACGCGGGCGGTGGAAGGCGGTAAATTCTTCAGCGCTACGCACATAATCGCCGCGATACTCGGAACCATCGGCCAGATACGCGCCGTAAGGGCCCACAGATCCCGCCACCAGCAGCGTGCCCGCCTGCGCATTCTCTGCCAGGTACGCTTCGCGCGCTTTGCGTGCCAGCTCTACGCTTTTGCCGATCAGCGTCCGGGATTGCGACTCGTCCAGCCCGCGAGCGGCAAAGCCTGCGGGTGTCGCCTGATAGCTGGCGGTGATCGCCACCTGTGCCCCCGCGCGGTAGTAGTCGAGGTGTACGTCGCGGATCAGCTCCGGATTTTCCATCAGCACTTTGGCCGACCAGAGACTGTCGGCAAGGTTACAACCGCGCGCTTCCAGCTCCGTTGCCATCGCCCCATCCAGCACGACAAACGGCTGTTTTTCAAGGAGGGCGGTAAGCGGATTATTCTGCGACATGTTCAGGCTCCTGCGTGGTCAGATTTCGGGTCAGGTAGTACGCACCATAACACAGGGCGACAAACGGAAGCCCGCAATAAAGGGCAATACGCTGGCTGGGGTCAAACCACAGGCCGACGCAGGCCACCAGGCAGAGGATAAAGCCAAGCACGGGCACCAGCGGATACCATGGCGCGCGATACTGCAACGCGGATAGCGGCTGGCCGGACTGCACGTGACGGCGACGAAACACGAAGTGCGACGCGCAAATGCTAATCCACACCGCCACCACCGCAAAACCGGAAATGGCTGACAGGGCCACAAACACCGTATCCGGCGCGACCACGCTGGAGAACAACGCCAGCACGCCGCCCAGCATGGAAACAGAAAGCGCCGTCAGCGGCACGCCGTTTTTGTTGACGCGGGCAAAGCAGCGCGGCAGCGTTTTCTCGTTAGACAGAGACCAAAGCATACGGCCAGAGGCGTACAGACCCGAGTTCGCCGCCGAGAGGATCGCCGTCAGGATCACGAAGTTAAAGATATCCGCCGCATACGGAATGCCGACCTTTTCAAACACCAGCACGAACGGACTTTTCTCCACGCCAGCCTGCTGCATCGGGATCAACGCCGCCAGCACAAACACGGTGCCAATAAAGAAGATGATGAGCCGGGCGATGGTGGTGCGAATAGCAACCGGAATAACCTTGTGTGGGTTTTCCGTTTCCCCTGCCGCGATGCCGATAAGCTCCGTTCCTGAGAAGGCAAAGTTGACCGCCACCATGGTCATCAGGATCGGCAGGCCACCGTGCGGGAACCAGCCTTCGGCGGTAATGTTGCTTAGTCCCGGCGCGGCAGAGCCGTCCGCCATCGGGATAAAGCCAAAGATGGCCGCGCCGCCGAGAATAATAAAGGCGACGATGGTGATAACCTTGACCAGCGAGAACCAGAATTCCCCTTCCGCGAAAAAGCGCGTGGAAATCACGTTAAGACCAAAAATCACAGCGCAAAAGACAACGCACCACGTCCAGACGGGAACCTGTGGGAACCAGTACTGCATGCAGAACCCGGCCGCGGTAAAGCTCGATCCCAGCGCCACTGTCCACGTAAGCCAGTAGAGCCACGCCACGGTATACCCCGTCGCCGGACCGAGATAGCGGGCGGCATAGACGTGAAACGCGCCGGTTTCCGGCATCGCCACGGAAAGTTCGCCCAGACATTGCATGACCAGCCAGACCACCAGCGCACCGATAAGATATGCCAGCAGCGTGCCCGCCGCGCCGGTTGTCGAGATGATATATCCGGTATTGAAGAATAACCCTGTGCCGATAACGCCACCCAGCGAGAGCATAATCAGGTGGCGGGTTTTCATGGTGCGCTTAAGTTGCCCGTTTTCTTGTTGTGTTTGCATGTTACCTTCTAAACGTATGGACATCTAAACATCCAAAGAAGGAGTGTTATACCGCGATTGTTAACAAAAAGCCACCCGGCGCGACTTCAGCGCAATTATTGGTAAATCCTTAAATCAGTTCTATAGTCGACACAGTTTCTTCTTCACCAGGACTCACTATGCGATTTAACGGACTGACCAAAGGTTTCTTTATTCTCATCCTGGCCCTTGTAACCTGGGCCTTCTTTGACGTGCTGTCTCCCTATTTCTCGGCGATTCTGTGGGCCGCGATCCTGACCATCATTTTCAACCCGGTGAAAAACAAACTGCGTACCGCGCTGGGCGATCGCAACGGGCTGGCTTCACTCCTCACACTCGGCATTATCTGCCTGATCGTGTTTATTCCGTTGATGGTGATCCTTTCCTCGCTCGCGGTGGAACTGAACATGGTTTACACCAGGCTGCAACAGAACAACACGCAGTTCCCGGAAGTGATCGCCGGTATCTTCAACCGCCTGCCGGACTGGGCCAGCGGCTTCCTGGCGGATCACAACCTGACCAACGCCGCGCAAATCCAGAAAAAACTCTCCGATGTCGCGTTACAGGGCGGGCAGTATCTGGCGGGCAGCGCGTTCCTGATTGGGAAAGGGACGTTCGGCTTTGCCATCAGCTTTGGCATTATGCTGTATCTGCTGTTTTTCTTGCTGAAAGACGGGCCGTATCTGGTGCGCCAGATCCTCGACTCGCTGCCGCTGTCTGACTTCGTCAAACAGCACCTGTTCGCTAAGTTTGTCGGCGTGTCGCGCGCCACGGTAAAAGGCACGGCGGTCGTGGCGGTGGTTCAGGGCACGCTCGGTGGTATCGCCTTTGCTATTGTCGGTATTGACGGCAGCGTATTGTGGGGCGCACTGATGGCATTTCTCTCCCTGGTGCCTGCCGTTGGGTCGGCCATCGTCTGGGTTCCCGCCGCCATCTTCCTGTTTGCCACTCACCAGCTGTGGCAGGGTCTGTTCATTGTGGGCTTCTTCGTCATTATCGTCGGGCTGGTGGACAACCTGTTGCGTCCGCTGCTGGTGGGCAAAGACACCAAAATGCCGGACTACCTGATACTGATCACCACGCTCGGCGGTATGGAGCTGTATGGCATTAACGGCTTTGTGATTGGGCCGCTGATTGCCGCTCTGTTTATCGCCTGCTGGAACCTCTTCTCCGGCCGCGATCACGCAGGCAACGCCGAGGAGCTGGACGCAGACTTTATCGAAGAGGGGAGAAATTCTCCGGATCTATAAAGAAAGGCGTTCTGTGAGGCGGCCCTGTGCCGCCTTTTTTTTCACGATAAATCAGAGGTTTTCTATAATCTGAAATGAACGCTCTTCCACATTTGTCGTAGAAGGATCCAACAGGTGCGAATCGCCACGATCACGAACTGGGCTTATGGTGTCACGGTGTGCCTGACCATTGCCTCCGGCATCGTCATGCTGATGGCTTCCCACGCCGATAACATCGAACGTGAAGCCGTTAAACAACGCCAGGTCTTCGATCAGCTGACGGAGGAGATCGAGACAGACACCTGGATGCTCTCCGATCTGGCGCGGCTTTACGTCATCCAAAAAGAGCCCGAGGTGCTTGAGAAATATCAGGCGAAAGAAGCCGAGCTGAAGAATATCGAACACACGCTGCGACAGCTCAAAAATACGGGGGCATCGGGCGAAGAGCTGGCGCTGCTGTACGACGGACTGAAAATTGTAGACGATCTCCAGGATGAACAGCAGGCAGCCATTGACGGCATCGCCCGTGGCGAGGAACAGCAGGCCGTTTCGCTGCTGTTTGGTAAGAGCTATGAGCTGGAACTCGAACGGGCACACAACACTATCGAACGCTTTCGCATGCTGCTGGACAAGCGCATTATTGCCGACGTGCAGGCCGCAACCAAAACGTCCAAAACGCTTCGAACGGCCTCTGAGGTGATGGTCGGCCTGACCGCCCTGCTCTTCCTGTTTGTGATGGTTTTCATCCTCAAGCGCCGCGTACTCCGTCCGGTGGTGCGTCTGAGTGATGTTGTTCATCGTCTTGCATCGCAGGATTACGCCGTCGAAACGCCGAACTTTACCCAGGTTGATGAAATCGGTGATATGGCGCAGGCCATCCGCATCTTCCGTGAGAACGGGCTGGCAAGGCAGCGGCTGGAAAAAGAGCGCGATGCTGACTGGGCCATCCGCGAACTGCTGGCGCGAATGACCCAGCGGTTGCAGGGCTGTGAAAACTTTGCCGACGTGATGAATGTGGCGGAGCTGTTTGCACCCAATATTGCGCCGGGGGTTTCAGGGCGTCTGTATATTCTGGAACGCGAGCCGTGGCAGATGCGCTGTACGGCCGAATGGCTATCGCCAGAAGGGGATAAAAAGCCGTTCCATCCTGACGAATGCTGGGCCGTCCGGCGTGGTCAAAGCCATCCGCCAGTGAATGGCGAGCCGGATATCGGCTGTTATCATCTGCCCGAATCACAGGCGCAGCAATCGCTGTGCGTTCCCCTGATTGCTCAGGGCGAGGCGATTGGATTGCTCTCATTCCAGAACATCACGCCTGAAACCGCGCCGTCCCGCGCCTATCTGGAACTGATGGCCGAGGCGCTGGGACTGGCGCTGGCCAACCAGCGGCTGCGCGATGCGCTGCTGGAAAAAGCCCTGTTCGATCCCTTGACGGGGCTGCGTAACCGCCACCATCTGGAAGATACGTTACGTACTCAAATGAAGCAGGCCGTGCGTAACGAAGAGCCGGTAAGCTGCCTGATGATCGATATCGATCACTTCAAGAGCATTAATGACCGCTTTGGTCATGAGGCTGGCGATCTGGTGATCAAAAGCGTGGCAGCCATTATTCAACGGGCGGTACATGATAGCGGGCTGGCCTTCCGCTATGGGGGTGAAGAGTTTTTGGTGCTTCTTACCGGTGCAGATGAGGAAGCAGCGCACGCCGCTGCAACGGAGATCTACAACGGCGTGCATGCGCTTTCGCTGCGCTACGGGCTTTCGGAGATTGGCCCGGTGGATGTGTCGATCGGGATCGCCAGCTATCCGCAGCACGCGCAGAGCGATAATCTGCTGCGCGCGGCGGACGTCGCGTTGTACCGGGCGAAAGAGCTGGGCCGCTCGCGGATTGTCAGCTTTGGGATGCTGGAGGCGGGCTAAAGGGGTTATTCGAGCCTGAGGTTCAGGATCGCGCGATCGCCCAAAGCACCACCATACCCAGCGAATTACTCCGCTTTTCCACGTACAGGGTGCCATCGATTAAATAATATCCCTGAGGATAACAGATGCGGATCTCTCTCTTGAGTTCCGGCTCATAGACTTCCGCCCCCGAACAGCTATTTCTGCTGCCGGATTCATACCGGTAAGGTTGGCTCCAGGCAGAGTATTCTCCGTTCAGTAGCCAGGCCGCGGTAAAGATGACGAAAATGGCAACCGGCAGGCTGAAGATGATGAGGCCGAGGTAAAGTTTGACAACGTCAACAAGGGTTTTGTCTTTAAACGCCCTCTTCGCGGCGAACATCACCATCGCCACCAGCGGCAGCAGCAATGTGACAGCCGCAAGATACTGTTCCCCCAGGGCCGTAAGAAATGTCACGCGATAAATCTCGATTGACCAGACAACAAAGCCAAATATCAACGCTAACCCGCCAACGATGAGTGGAATTAAAAAGGCATAGCTATCTTTTTTCATGATGGACGGTTCCTTGTCATGCGTCTGCGGTAAGAAGGTTAAGCATCGCTCGGGTGGCTGCCGACTGACGGCGTTTTTACATCCTGATTATGATGGATAAACGTGGGGAGAGATAAAATATATAAACTAGTAGGATAACTAAATTATAATTCTTATACTTATGTTAAAACGTGGAGGCTGAAATGCGATTAATCCTAATGCTGTGCTGCTTTTTAGTGCAAAGCGTCACCCTGGCTGGTGAGTTGCCAAAACCTGCTGGTAAACCCATTTTAACGATTTACGGTAATATCGAGAACACGAATGAAAGTGGAAAAGCCGTGTTTGATATCGCCAGCCTTGAAAAACTCGGTATGGTGAGCTTCCAGACATCATCCCCCTGGTATAATGGCCGCACAAAGTTTGAGGGTGTTCCAATGAGCAAACTCATGGATTATATTGGCGCAAAGGGTAACGTGGTTAATGTTATAGCGCTTAATGATTACGCGACAGCCATCCCGCTGAGCGACTTTAAAAAATATAATGCCATACTCGCTTTGAAGGTTAATGGTGAATATATGCGCATCCGAGATAAAGGTCCGGCATTCATTGTATATCCCTACGACAGTCTTCCTGAATTAAATAATCAGATATATTATTCGCGATCGGCATGGCAGGTCAGCAAAATGAAGATTGAATAGCAGTTCAGGAGAACATAATGAACAGGATACTGGTTGGTATCATTTTTTCTCTTTTTATCACCACTGGATATATTGCTTTTCTTGTTTACGATCGACAGCAGGAGCTCCAAAAACTGACTCATTACACGGAGTCATGGTCTGTCGCCCAACTGGTATCCGAATATTACCGCTTTGAATCATGGCTTGGTCTGTACGCAACCGATTCCGATGACGTTACGATAGACCAGGTCCGGATGCGGCTGGAAATTATGCTAAGCCAGAATGATCTGTTTAAGGAGGGGGATTTAGGACATTACATTAAAAACGTTCAGGCACATCATGACCTCGCGTTAAGCCTTGATAAAATCCTTACGTATCTGGATGCTAACCTCGAAAAAATGAGCCATTCGGATGTAAAAACATACCTTCATACCATGCATTTGCTGGATGCTCCACTCAGTCAGCTTTCATCAAGCGCGTTAACGAAAGACATTAGCACGATTAACAGTAGCAACCATAAAATACAGATCCTGTATTATATTTACTCAGCCCTCTCTTTACTGCTGATCATTCTGAGTATTATCCTGGGTTTTTTAACGATCTATCAAAATAAAAACATCCTTAAAGCGCACAGGCAGGTTGAAAGTCTTGCAGAAGAACTCCAGTTATCCAAGGAGACCCTACAGATTCAGAATTCAAAACTAGAGTATGACGTTTACCATGATTCCCTCACTGGCATGAAAAACCGTCTGTACTTCTGGGATGAGCTCAGCAAACTCAATCTTGAGGCCGAAGAAAATCATGTTCCCGTTACGGTAATGTTATTTGATTTAGACCGATTCAAAGAGGTCAACGATACCTATGGCCATGATGCTGGCGATTTACTGTTACGTCAGGTATCCAGGCGGTTGACCGCCATGAGCAATATTTCAGACAGGTTTTACCGTTTAGGCGGAGACGAGTTTGCTTTTTTAGCCAGTGGGTTAAACGAAAGCGAAGCCGTTTTGCGCGCTAGAGAGATCAGCGAGAATATCAGTAAACCCTATACGATTAATAACCAGCTCATAAAAATTGCCACCTGCGTGGGTATTGTTTTATCAGATAATGAACGACGTGCTGATTATCTTTATAAGTTCGCCGATCTGGCGCTCTATGAAGCCAAAAAGGCAGGCTCACAGCAGATTAAAGTTTTCCGTCAGCGAATGCTTCAGAAGTTACAGGAGAGCAGAACGCTAGAAAATGATATGGCAAGGGCGATAGAAAACAATGAGTTTATTGTTTATTACCAGCCTATTGTGAATTCCGTCAGCAAGGAAATTTACGGCTATGAAGCGCTTATTCGCTGGATGCACCCCGTCAAGGGAATGCTTTCCCCGGATAGCTTTATTTTCGCCGCAGAAAAAACAGGCATGATCAACGAGATAGGTAAAACCGTACTTAAACTGGCCTGTAGGGAAGCGGTCTCCTGGGCTGTTCCGGCCAGGATCTCCGTAAACGTCTCGCCTGTTCAATTAGGCAGTAAATCATTTATTAATACGGTGCAGACCGTTCTGGCTGAGACCGGGCTCCCGGCTAACCGTCTTGAGTTAGAAGTCACGGAGTCATCCCTCTTTAGTGACAGAAATAACCCCATTGCGATTCTGAAAAAACTCCGCGCACTGGGCGTAAGAATTTCCATTGATGATTTTGGCACGGGTTATTCGTCGCTCTCCAGACTCAGCGAACTGAATTTTGATAAAATCAAGATCGATAAATCTTTTGTCAATCCGATATCTACACAAGAAGATGCGCTTAATATTGTGAAGCTTATTACCGGTATGGCTAAGAGCCTTAATATGGGCGTTATAGCCGAGGGCGTTGAGACCGAAGAGCAGCTTGAGCGGCTTCAGGCTCTGGGTTGCGAGCTTGTGCAGGGATATCTTTTCAGCAAACCACAGCCTCAGGTCGACAGCAAAATTAAGAGCGGCCTGGAATGATTCCCTCTCCTCAACCCGATGCCAACCGTGATCACGTTTTTCACCCCTGGGTATTCACTTATAAAAATCAGGTGTTATCATTCACCCCGTAAATACCTTTCAACTCAACCCGAGGCTTTGATGCTGGAGAATGTAATCATCCGATAATCAGCTTACCGACCTTTCCAGGCCGGACTGATTATCAATGCGCCGAAATCGAATGCGGACACCGCTGTGTGTTTGCACGTTTTGCACATGATGATTAAACAGGTTTTCCAGTATGAATTTATCCCGTCAGGAACAACGTACCTTACACGTTCTCGCCAAAGGTGGCCGTATTGTGCACGTCCGCAATACCTCCGGCCGCGTCACCGCCGTTGAATGCTATAGCCGCGAAGGGCTACTGCTGGCTGACTGCACGCTCGCCGTTTTCAAAAAGCTCAAAACCAAAAAGCTGATCAAATCCGTTAACGGTCAGCCCTACCGTATTAACACTACGGGGCTGAATAACGTCCGCGCCCAGCCCGATAACCGTTAAGGAGAGGATGATGGATATCCCACGTATTTTTACTGTTAGCGAAAGCGAACACCGCATTCATAACCCCTTTACGCCAGAGAAGTACGCGACGCTGGGCCGCGTGTTACGCATGAAGCGAGGCACACGCATTCTCGATCTTGGCAGCGGCTCGGGAGAGATGCTTTGCACCTGGGCACGTGATTACGGTATCACCGGTACCGGCATCGACATGAGCCCGCTCTTCACCGCGCAGGCCACGCGGCGCGCAGAGGAACTCGGCGTCAGCGAACGCGTCCATTTCATTCATAACGACGCGGCTGGCTATGTCGCGAATGAAAAATGTGACGTGGCGGCCTGCGTTGGCGCAACCTGGATTGCGGGTGGCGTAGCCGGGACGATGGATCTGCTGGCAAAAAGCCTCAAGCCCGGGGGAATAATGCTCATTGGCGAACCGTACTGGCGTCAGGTACCCGCGACGGAGGAGACAGTCCAGGCGTGCGGCGTCTCGTCGATTGCAGACTTTCTCACTCTGCCCGGTCTGGTTGCGTCTTTCGATCAACAGGGCTATGACCTGGTTGAAATGGTGCTGGCAGACCAGGAAGGCTGGGACAGGTACGAAGCCGCAAAATGGATGACCATGCGTCGCTGGCTGGAGGAAAACCCAGAAGATGACTTCGCGCAGGAGGTTCGGGCGGAGCTGACGACAGCGCCTGAACGTCATGTGACGTACTCGCGGGAGTACTTTGGCTGGGGGGTGTTTGCGTTAATGGCGCGATAATATGGCGCTGGCGGTATAGCCTTGGGGGTATACCGCCATTCGGCGTTTACGATCATGCTTTTTCTCAATCAGTCTAAAGATACAGCGCAGCATTCCCCCGCTAAGAGACAGATATATACAAGTAATGTGTTAACATACAGCTATACGGGTTACGTCATATTAGATAACGATGATCAATAAAATACTGGTAAGTGCATGCCTGACGGGACTCAAAGTACGTTATGACGGAAGCGAGAAAGCACAGATGTCAGATCAGTTGCAGCGCTGGCAGAAAGAAGGACGCCTTGTGATCTTCTGTCCAGAACTGGCCGCCGGTTTATCAGTGCCCCGTCCTCCGGCTGAAATTATTTCTGCTGAAGCTAATGATACATTGCTGGCGCAGGTCAGAATACTTGAAATTAATGGGCAGGATGTCACTGAACAATATCAGCTCGCCGCCAGATTAGCGCTTCGTACCGCTCAGGAGTCAGATTGTACCGCGGCGCTATTAACCGACGACAGCCCAACATGCGGTAGTCAATTTATCTATGACGGTTCATTCAGCGGCCAGCGTAAGTCAGGAATGGGTGTCGCTGCATCGCTACTCTCCAAACATGGTATAGCCGTATTTTCTGAGAAGAGGCTCGCCGATCTGATTGCCTGGATTGATGAAAATGAAAAGTCAGTTCTTTTTAAATAGCTACGGACAAAACTCACTTAATCCGTTTATGTCATTTTTTGAGAAAAACACGCTTCACAAAACCTTTCTGAATCTCATTAATTTTAAGCAGCAATCGATTTGGTGAAACGTTAGCGCGGAAATGTCGATTAGATCAGGGATAGACACATGAAAATTGCTAAAAATATGATCATCTCAGCCATCCTGTTACCTTTCTAGTGATTATCTGCGGATGGCCAATAACGTCATAAAATTTAACGTGCATGGAGCATTCAGCCCACCTGACGACGAGAAGGTTACTCTTCTTCCAGCCGTCAGGTTTGACATAACTTAACGTCACGCAGGCGCTGTGCTACCTGCCACGCCCGCATTTTATTTCACAAATTTCCACACTTCCGGAGGTACCTTGTCGTAAAGTTTCCCCATTGTCAGTTCGGCCAGTCGATGATCGACCGCAGAGTTAAATGTCTCCAGCTCATCACTGGAAAGAGAATAGGTGTTTTTATCTATGAGTTTTTCTAACGTATCTTTTGATGTACACCGCCTGAGTTGTAAAAGCCATTCCTGTCTGGTCATATCGACTCTTTAATTTCAATGGATGAGAGAAAAATTATTATTTATCATACTAATAATAATTTATTGTGAACATTAGCGCTGACTCCGCCAAACCAGGAGTCACCTGCCCGCCTGACTGTATATATCTGGCCTGCAGAGGGATCCGTAATTGCGTCACTCCCGTATTCCCGGTTACGGGGCCCAGAGGGTCAAAACCTGTTCCCATTGTTATCATGCTGCTATCATTTTGCTTTCTGACCTGCATATCTATCCCCGTTGCGCTGCCAGTACCTGATTTGAGACTGAATGAATCAGGGGTCGGATTGCCATAAACGGGATTAATTAATACACTCATTTGGTTTTTATATGTATAATACCCTGGGTAATTACCCGGGCAGTTACCTAATTCAATATTGAAATCCACCCACTGACTGGTACTTCCCACACCGGTGAAATCTGTCGTTTTATATTTTCCCATCGGCACGACCACATCAGGTGTCTGGCATGTAAACGGAATAACATTCACTGAGCCGCTAAAAGATACAGACCCCATCGTTATTTTCTTTCCGTCATAGGGGGTACCATCACTCTTAAATATCATACCGTATATGCCAAAAGTGGGTAGGTCACTCCCCGATAAAACTCCTGGCTGTAAGAGGGAACCGTTAACCAATGATATAATATATGCACCTTTATAACTGCCATGTATTTGGTAGCTTGAGTCAAACCATACCTTATCTACTGTATTAACCGCCATGCCTGGCGGTGAAGCAAGTGCAGTAGATAATCCGACCCCAAATGCCGGAGCATTCATCGCAACGACACTGTAATACCTCATCGCCCCCGAATTAAAAGAGTAAGAGTTACCATATGAATTTAATGGTTCAAGAAAAACAAACATATCATAACTTGAAGAGTCTCCACTAGTTACGTGACAATTATAATAGTTAGCTAGATTAATCGAAAGGAAACCACCTGTATATACTGGGACAAACGAAGAATGGTCAACACCGGGTGAAATACTACCTCCAGGTAATACTATCTCCCTGTGGCCAATATTCGTGTCGTCACAAACAGGCGCAGCTAAGGCCACAGACGGGAAATGCATCATGATGAACAATGAAATAGCGAGTAACATTCTCATGCTACTGCGTGACAGAAACCCTACCGCATTCAGTAACATTCCAGGACCTCTTTCTTCATATTAATTGCTGAATCTTCTTCGGAAACGATGACTTTCATTTTACATTCACCCTGATTACCGGCCTTCAGTTTGAGAATATGAGTGCCTGGCTCAAGGCGAACAAATATCTGCCCGGCCTGGCCGACGGTCGCAATATAATTACCCTTCTCATTACTGAGATCAGCGCCAAAGGGGACTGTTTCTCCTTTCCATCGGGCAGAAATCAGTACAGGGACACCTGTCTGCGTATTATATTTAACCTTTACAATGGCACCGGCGTAGGGGGCCACCTTACGTGATGTGCTATCAAAACCGACATCGTTCGTCGCACCCTTTGGATCGATAGCCACTTCATTCAGTTCATACGCATTCAGATAAGGCACTGCTGCATACCCGGCATTATCAATACTGATACCAGGGTAAGAGGAAACCCGGGCGCCTTCGGCACCTCTGGCTTCAATCAACGCCCAGGTATCTGAGGTGTAAGGGCTGAGCGTTGCACCACCGGAATGCAGGATCACTGACCCATTCGCACCAAATGACTGGCTCTGGTTATGATTACCAACGCTGCTGCTGGCATTAAGGTACGTATAAGGTGTCCGCCACTGCCCGTTAACATACAGGCTGCTGCCGGTTGTGCCGCTGGTATTACGCGCCGTTAACCCATAGCTGTACTGGTTGTCTTTGCCGGCCGTTCCGGACAGGGAGGCCGCTTTTGACCATGAACCATCATTGTTGCGCCCTGTTTCCAGACGCGCGGATGGAACGTGAGTGTCTCCGGCAGTCCCCAGAGGGAAGCTGAGGGACAGAAGCCAGCTGGTATCGCTTTTGCCGTACCAGGTATATGTTCGGTTGACATTCAGTCCGTAAGTGACTGAGTTCCAGCTATTACTGTAACCTACCTGGAACTGTTTATCGGTATCCTCACTGTTCCAGTAATTCTGCAATGAAGCACTTGCGTAGAACTGTCCCAGACCTTCGGGAAGAGACTGGCTGGCAGTCAGGGTATAGCGGCTTTTAGAACGTTTCAGACGCTGTTCATCGTAACCACGCGCCAGCATATCTTTTGTCATCATGGCTGTTGCCAGATCGTAATAGCCCTGCGTTGAAAAACGATAGGTTGCCAGCGTCAGATTGGTGCCCGTCCGGGGGATGAATTTTGAATAGCTGAGTCTGTAGCTCTGTCCTGATGACGTTTTATGGCTATATTCCTGACCATTCGGGTTGCCCGCAAAAGAGGCATGCGACTGGGTGATATCCAGAGAAATCGCCCCGGCCTGGGTTCCTAATGCCATCCCTGCCTGAGCAGCATAATAACCGTCGCTTTGTTGCCAGCCAGTATAGCCCGTCAGGTAATTTGACAGTCCGTGCTGCCAGGTTGCCTCATAAAACTCTGGTTTATCTCTAAGATTGAGCTGGCGTAATTTACCCGCCGTAATAGAATAGCGGTACGACCCCGGTCTAATGAGCTGGGGCATCGCGGTATATGGGACCAGAAAAAAGTTTTCATTGCCATCTGCCTCCCGGACGGTCACTGTCAGGTCACCACCAAATCCTGTCGGATAAAGATCGTTAATGACGAATTCACCCGGGGACACGGTAGTTTCGTAAATAATGGCGCTGTTCTGGCGTACAGTGACTTTCGCATTCGTTCTTGCCATCCCCCTGATTTCAGGTGCATAACCCCGCAGCGAAGCCGGATACATGCGCCCATCACTGGCAATTTGCATACCGGAAAAGGGCAGTGAGTCAAAAACCCTGCCTGTAGTATTAGACTGGCCGACAAGTAAGCGGCCTTTAATGAACGGAATATCCCGCTGCGCATACGAGTTCAGAGACTGATAATCCTTTTTCCCGTCATCTGACCAGGAATAAGAGCCATTATGACGGAAATACCATGCACCAAGATTGAATCCGGTATTTAGCGAGGCAAACAACGATTTATAATCGTAATGACTGGACTGACTTGTCCAGGCGTTGAGGCCATAGCTGAGAAATGCTGCTGGTATACCGCTATCCCAGAGTTCCGGGTTCACGAAACCACGCGCAGAGCGATGGACATATTTTTGCGGCAACGTAATATCCAGTACCTGCTCTCCCGCATCGAATTCGACCCTGGCATTCGGAATGCCAGATAAGATCTCGGTGCAGCCATCAGAATTTGGCAGTCGCACTGTGTCGGTCTCATTGATTCTTTCCCAGGCCAGAGGGATCGCTTTCAGTAATTCAGGCGTTATACAGACATAACCAGATTTATCCGCCCGGCTTTTAATCACGATATTTTCATTCCCTACTTCACTCCCATTTACCCGAATAGAGGCATAATATTTCCCGGGTAAAAGAAAACCGCGCTTTGAAAAGCGGCTGATATCGACGGGTTGATTGTTTTGTAACATCAGTACATCACTGATAAATTCAACGTCCCCGGTCCCGGGGTCAGGTATCACTTCTGACAGAGGATTCTCAGGCTGCGCTCCTGTGTGTTCCATTGCTTCAGTTGAATGCGATATACTGCAAAAACCCGCAACAGCTGCTGCAAGAAAGCTCTTGCGGAAATATTTATTATGGTTTTTCACGTTATATTCCCTGTCAAACAGACGTTATTGAACAGCAGCAGATTTCGCAGTGACTGCGCCATAATCATTGACGGCGTCAAAGTGAATCGTTTGTCCATGCCTTACCTGCAACGGAAACGACTCAGCATCAAAAGGTGCTATCATTTTCCCTTCGGTCTTTTTTCCATTCGCTTTTACGCCAGAAATAGATACATTCCAGGGCGTTTTATTGATGGCCTGTAATTTCCCGTCTACGGTTTTCCATTCGAGCTTATCCGGAGCTTCAATGGATTTCCCCTGAAGCGCCTGCGGCCGATAAAAAAGTTTTATCCGGGTACGAAAAGCGATTTGTAAAAAATTATCATCTTTCTTTGCACTGTTACGTGCTGGCACTTCAAGCACGTTAAGCCAGAATACTGACTCTTTATCTGAAGGCAGGTGTTTTCCGGTAAAACTGATCTGTAGTGTCTGACCTTTGCCGGGATCAACACGGTTTATCGGGGGCGTCACAATAAAGGGGGCAGTGCTGGTATCCGGAGATTTACTCATAACTCCATCATCAACCCAGCTCTGGATAAGTACGGGGGATTTACCATTATTATTAAGTTTCACACTGACAGAGCGCTCGCCCTGAGAGTAAATCACCCGGGTACCGGTAATAACAATACTGGCTTTCACGGGCGCGCTAAGCAGCACCAGAAAAAGTATGCATAGTGAACTCAGTGTCTGAATAAAAAAAAAGGTATGCTTCCGCTGCATAGGCATAAATCCACCCTCTCTGAAAGGGGGCCGAAGCCCCCTGATTAATAAAGTACGTTGAATTACATGTACTGAATGGAGTAAACCACCTGGCTGATAACTGTCCCGGCAGTGGTTGCAGCATCAGCAAAATACTCAACTGAATAAGGCAGATTTGCACTGCCGGATGAAACATCAACATAAGTTGTGTTGGCAGCCTGATTGCCGTTACCCGCCACAATGACATCTCCAGTAGCAGAGGACTCATCACGCAGCTGCAGGCTGACATTCGTTGCCGACCCGCCCTTATTCAGAAGATGTCCGCTGGCTAAATCCACGGTCGGACCCGCTTCAAAGAACGCAGACGCGGTTTTAAGAGTACCCTGGCAGTTAGTCAGCGCGATATTAAAGCCCGTACGCCCCGCAGTCTCACCCAGATTTACCAACTGGTTGGTTCCTACTGTTGGCAGGACAACCGTTGCATTCGCAGCCTGGTTATCAACAACGGCATCACAGGTTGTGGCAGTCAGTTCACCATTAAAAGTAATGGTTCCTGTCGATGCAGCATTCGCAGAACTTACAGTTGCACCCAGAACAGCAAACAGCGTTAACGCAATAGCACTTTTTTTCATGTCTATATCCTTAGATCATATTTATTCACGATAGAGTTGTAATAAGGAGATGTTAAAACATCCTTATCAAACCACTTACTTAGAATGGTGAAAATCACCAGGCACTACAAAAAAACATAAAGCGTTGAGTTATTAATTTTCAGTATTAAGCACTTCATCTGTTCAAACAAATGAATTTTGGCAATAAACAAACAGAGGTAAACCATGGGACAGCGGTTATAGCATCCCTGTTCTAATTTCACTTAATGCTTTCACTACAAAATGAGCTTCCCCATCACCATTAACCAACATTTTCTGATAAGCAGAACGTTTATAATGACTAATTTTCTTAACCCCCGTTTTATACTTAAAGGAACTAAACTGGGCACCGGTTAAGTTAAAATAGTTGAAAATCACCTGTTCCTCTTTTTGGGTAAGAGATATGCCAGGCATAAAACTTACCCTCCCGTACGTCTTAATTACATCTAACATCCGCCATGATGAAAGGCATCTGTTAATTACCAGAAAACCTTTATAACAAAGCGCCATTTCTCTTTTGCCGAGGGTTCTCAGAGAAAAGACAATATTAGTTCTAAAACGCGCAGCGAAATTCCTGATGAGGTGCAAGTCATCCACTGCCAGTATAATGATGCTTTTTTCATTATAGTTTTCAAAAGGAATACCATCAGAAAAACATTCCTGCTGGTTTTGATCTACATAATGACAAAAAACATTTAGATTATTTTCATTCTTTAATAAAAACCCCAACCCATTAAGGTAAAAAT
>NZ_JADCLG010000004.1:0-57976 GCF_014982425.1 Enterobacter cloacae complex sp. I1M
GTGCTCGCATTAATTTGTGGAAAACCCTCAGCCCTGTGGGAGAGGGCCGGGGTGAGGGCACCAGACCGCTCTCAATCCTAGCGAATCCCACCATACGCCAGCGTCACCTCTTTTGCGGCCTTAATCACCAGCGCACCCAGCTCGGTGACGCGGTCGTCGGTCATACGTGAAATCGGCCCGGAGATGGAGATGGCGGCAAACGGCTCGCGGTGTTCGTCGAAAATACAGGACGCGAGGCAGCGCAGCCCGAGGGCATGTTCTTCGTCATCAAACGAATAGCCGCGCTTGCGGGTCAGAGCCAGATCTTCTTTCAGATGCACCGGCGACACCAGGGTGGCGTGGGTGTAGGCGTGCAGACCTTTACGGTGCAGCAGACCCGTCACCTGCTCTTCGCTAAGCTGCGAGAGAAACGCTTTCCCTGCGCCAGAGGCATGCATCGGCAGCTTGCCGCCAATCGGTGCGGACATGCGCATCAGCTGCGTACACTGCACCTGGTCGATGATAATCGCCTGATGATCGCTCTGATCCAGCACGGCCAGGTTTACCGTCTCGCCGGACTCCTCCATCAGCTTGCGCAGAATCGGGTGGACAATCGCCAGCAGGTTGCGGCTTTGCAGGAAGCTGCTGCCAACGATAAAGGCATGCGCGCCAACCGCCCAGTGACCCAGCTCGCCCACCTGACGTACGAAGCCCAGCTGCTGCATGGTGGTTAACAGGCGGTGAGTGGTGGAGTTCGGCAGTCCCGCCTGCTGCGCCAGCTCCGTCAGGGCCACGCTACCATGCGATTCGGCTATCCATTCCAGCAGCTTCAGGCCGCGCGTCAGGGATTGAACCTGTCCGCCAGGTTGTGCAGCGGTGGTTGCAGCAGGTTTTCTGCCGCGTTTAGCGGGAACGGTCGTAACCATGACGAACTCCTTTTTCTGTATCGTGGAAATCATTTTCGTTTTATTTGGTGGTTTTGCAACCGCTTTCCTGACTGATCGGAGGAGTGATAGTGAACATGTCTCATGTTACCGCTGTGTGACTTTTCGACCCTTAGAGATTATGCCAGTATGGAACGCAGCCTTTTGGCCATGTTGAACGTTGTCGGGAGCAAGTGTGAGCAGCAAAGTAGAGCAACTGCGTGCGCAGTTAAATGAACGAATTCTGGTGCTGGACGGCGGCATGGGCACCATGATCCAGGGCTATCGTCTGAGTGAAGACGATTTCCGTGGCGAGCGCTTTGCCGACTGGCCTTGTGACCTGAAAGGAAACAATGACCTGCTGGTGTTGAGCAAACCCTCTGTCATCAGGGATATCCACAACGCCTACTTCGAAGCGGGTGCGGATATTGTAGAAACCAACACCTTCAACTCGACAACCATCGCCATGGCGGATTACCAGATGGAATCCCTGTCGGCGGAGATCAACTTTGAAGCGGCGAAACTCGCCCGCGCCTGCGCCGACGAGTGGACGGCCCGCACGCCGGACAAGCCGCGCTATGTTGCTGGGGTGCTGGGCCCGACCAACCGCACCGCGTCGATTTCTCCGGACGTGAACGATCCAGCCTTCCGCAATATCACCTTTGACCAACTGGTGGCCGCGTATCGTGAGTCCACTAAAGCGCTGGTGGAAGGCGGTTCCGACCTGATCCTGATTGAAACCGTATTCGACACTCTCAACGCCAAAGCCGCAATTTACGCGGTGAAAGAGGAGTTCGAGGCGCTGGGTGTTGACCTGCCGATCATGATTTCCGGCACCATCACCGATGCCTCGGGGCGCACGCTTTCCGGCCAGACAACCGAAGCGTTTTATAACTCTCTGCGCCATGCCGAAGCGCTCTCCTTCGGCCTGAACTGCGCGCTGGGGCCGGACGAGCTGCGCCAGTACGTGCAGGAGCTTTCGCGCATCGCAGAGTGCTACGTCACCGCCCACCCGAACGCCGGTCTGCCGAACGCGTTCGGTGAGTATGATCTGGATGCCGATACCATGGCGGCGCAAATCCGCGAGTGGGCCGAATCTGGCTTCCTCAACATCGTCGGCGGCTGCTGCGGCACCACGCCAGAGCACATCGCCGCCATGAGCCGCGCCGTCGCCGGGCTTGCACCGCGCAAGTTACCCGAGCTTCCGGTAGCCTGCCGTCTGTCCGGCCTTGAGCCGTTGACCATCGGCGACGACAGCCTGTTTGTGAACGTGGGTGAACGTACCAACGTCACCGGTTCTGCGAAGTTCAAGCGCCTGATCAAAGAAGAGAAGTACAGCGAAGCGCTGGACGTTGCCCGCCAGCAGGTGGAGAGCGGCGCGCAGATTATCGATATCAACATGGACGAGGGGATGCTCGACGCCGAAGCGGCGATGGTGCGCTTCCTCAACCTGATTGCCGGCGAGCCGGACATCGCCCGCGTGCCGATCATGATTGACTCTTCCAAATGGGACGTCATCGAAAAGGGGCTGAAGTGCATTCAGGGCAAAGGCATCGTTAACTCCATCTCAATGAAAGAGGGCGTCGATACCTTTATCCACCACGCGAAGCTGGTGCGTCGCTACGGGGCCGCCGTGGTGGTGATGGCCTTCGATGAAGTGGGCCAGGCCGATACCCGCGAGCGCAAAATTGAGATTTGCCGCCGGGCGTACAAAATTTTGACCGAAGAGGTGGGCTTCCCGCCGGAAGACATTATTTTCGACCCGAACATCTTTGCTGTCGCAACCGGCATTGAAGAGCACAACAACTACGCCCAGGACTTTATCGGCGCGTGTGAAGACATCAAACGCGAGCTACCGCATGCGCTAATTTCCGGCGGCGTGTCGAACGTCTCGTTCTCGTTCCGCGGCAACGACCCGGTGCGTGAGGCCATCCACGCCGTGTTCCTCTACTATGCCATCCGCAACGGGATGGACATGGGGATCGTTAACGCCGGACAGCTGGCGATTTACGACGACCTGCCCGCAGAACTACGCGACGCAGTAGAAGATGTGATCCTCAACCGTCGCGACGACGCCACCGAACGCATGCTGGATCTGGCGGAAAAATACCGCGGCAGTAAAGCTGACGAATCAGCCAACGTTCAGCAGGCCGAATGGCGTTCCTGGGATGTGAGAAAGCGTCTGGAATACTCGCTGGTAAAAGGCATTACTGAGTTCATTGAGCAGGATACCGAGGAAGCGCGTCAGCAGGCAGCCCGTCCGATTGAAGTGATCGAAGGGCCGCTGATGGACGGCATGAACGTGGTCGGCGATCTGTTCGGCGAGGGCAAAATGTTCCTGCCGCAGGTGGTGAAATCCGCCCGTGTCATGAAGCAGGCCGTGGCTTATCTTGAGCCGTTTATCGAAGCCAGCAAAGAGAAGGGCTCCAGTAACGGTAAGATGGTCATTGCCACCGTGAAGGGCGACGTACATGACATCGGCAAAAACATTGTCGGCGTGGTACTGCAATGCAATAACTACGAAATTATCGATCTTGGCGTGATGGTCCCGGCGGATAAAATCCTCAGGACCGCTCGCGAAGTGAATGCGGATCTGATTGGTCTTTCCGGGCTGATTACGCCGTCGCTGGACGAAATGGTCAACGTGGCAAAAGAGATGGAGCGCCAGGGCTTCACTATTCCACTGCTGATTGGCGGGGCAACCACCTCGAAAGCCCACACCGCAGTGAAAATCGAGCAGAACTACAGTGGGCCGACGGTGTATGTCCAAAACGCCTCGCGCACCGTGGGCGTGGTCTCCGCGCTGCTGTCTGACACCCAGCGCGATGACTTTGTCGCCCGCACCCGCAAAGAGTATGAAACCGTCCGCATTCAGCATGGACGTAAGAAACCGCGCACGCCGCCGGTTTCGCTTCAGGCGGCACGCGATAACGATCTGGCGTTCGACTGGTCCAGCTATACGCCGCCGGTCGCGCACCGTCTGGGCGTGCAGGAGGTGACGGCCAGCATCGAAACGCTGCGTAACTACATCGACTGGACGCCGTTCTTCATGACCTGGTCGCTGGCGGGCAAATATCCGCGCATTCTTGAAGATGAGGTAGTAGGCGAAGAGGCGAAACGCCTGTTTAAAGATGCCAACGATATGCTCGACAGACTGAGCGCAGAGAAAGCCCTCAACCCGCGCGGCGTGGTGGGGCTGTTCCCGGCGAACCGCGTGGGCGACGATGTCGAAATTTACCGCGATGAAACCCGCACCCATGTGCTGGCCGTGAGCCACCATCTGCGCCAGCAAACCGAGAAAGTGGGCTTTGCCAACTACTGCCTGGCGGATTTCGTCGCACCGAAACTCTCCGGTAAAGCCGACTATATCGGCGCCTTTGCGGTGACCGGTGGTCTGGAAGAAGACGCGCTGGCGGACGCGTACGACGCACAGCACGATGATTACAACAAAATCATGGTGAAAGCGATCGCCGATCGCCTGGCGGAAGCCTTTGCTGAGTACCTCCACGAGCGCGTACGTAAGGTGCACTGGGGCTACGCGGCGAATGAGAATCTCAGCAACGAGGAGCTGATCCGCGAAAACTACCAGGGCATTCGTCCGGCGCCGGGGTATCCGGCCTGCCCGGAACACACCGAGAAGGGTACTATCTGGAAACTGCTCGACGTGGAAGCGCATACCGGCATGAAACTTACCGAGTCGTTCGCCATGTGGCCGGGCGCGTCCGTTTCCGGCTGGTATTTCAGCCACCCGGACAGCAAGTACTTCGCCGTGGCACAGCTTCAGCGGGATCAGATTGAAGACTACGCCCTGCGAAAAGGCATGAGCGTGTCAGAGGTGGAACGCTGGCTGGCGCCGAATTTAGGCTACGACGCAGACTAACGTCACTTTTCCTTACAACAAACAGGGCACCGCTATGGTGCCTTGTCTCTTTCTTACGTTTAAACCCTTATACTGGAAGAAGGTTCTTACTACATTGCCCGGCGGCGCTGCGCTGACCGGGCCTGCGCGTAGGCCGGATAAGCCGTAGCCGCCATCCGGCAAGATAACGCGTAACAAGCCTCAGGAAAACAGATAACGATAAGGAGGAAAACCCACTGTGTTGACGTTGTTACACCTGCTCTCCGCAGTCGCACTGCTGGTATGGGGCACCCATATCGTTCGTACCGGCGTGATGCGCGTGTTTGGCGCACGTTTACGTACCGTTCTCAGCGGCAGCGTTGAGAAGAAGCCGCTCGCCTTCTGTGCGGGTATTGGCGTCACGGCGCTGGTGCAAAGCAGCAACGCCACCACCATGCTCGTCACCTCGTTCGTGGCGCAGGATCTGGTGGCGCTCGCCCCGGCGCTGGTGATTGTCCTGGGCGCCGACGTCGGTACCGCGCTGATGGCACGTATCCTGACCTTCGATCTCTCCTGGCTGTCGCCGCTGCTGATTTTTATTGGCGTCATTTTCTTCCTCGGTCGTAAGCAAAGCCGTGCCGGGCAGCTTGGCCGCGTCGGTATTGGCCTCGGGCTGATCCTGCTGGCGCTGGAGCTGATTGTGCAGGCAGTTACGCCGATTACCCAGGCCAACGGTGTGCAGGTCATTTTCGCCTCGTTAACCGGCGATATTATGCTGGATGCGCTGATCGGCGCGGTGTTTGCCATTGTCAGCTACTCCAGCCTGGCGGCCGTGTTGCTGACGGCCACGCTAACCGCTGCGGGCGCGATCTCTTTCCCGGTGGCGCTATGCCTGGTCATCGGTGCGAATCTTGGCTCTGGCCTGCTGGCGATGCTCAACAACAGCGCAGCCAATGCTGCCGCCCGCCGGGTGGCACTGGGGAGTTTGCTCTTCAAGCTGGTGGGTAGCCTGATCATTCTGCCGTTTGTGCACCCGCTGGCGAACCTGATGGACAACCTCTCTCTGCCGAAAGCGGAGCTGGTGATCTACTTCCACGTCTTCTACAACCTGGTACGCTGTCTGGCGATGGTGCCGTTTGCCGCGCCGATGGCCCGCTTCTGCGAGCGGCTAATTCGTGATGAACCGGAGCTGGACGCGCGCCTTAAACCGAAGCATCTGGACACCTCGGTGCTGGACACGCCCGCGCTGGCCATCGCGAATGCCGCCCGCGAAACGCTGCGCATGGGTGACGCGATGGAAACCATGCTGGAAGGGTTGCAAAAGGTGATGCACGGCGAGCCGCGCGAAGAAAAAGAGCTGCGCAGGCTGGCGGACGATATCAACGTGCTGTATACCGCCATCAAGCTCTATCTGGCGCGGATCCCACAGGACGAGCTGGCGGAAGAGGAGTCGCGCCGCTGGGCGGAAATCATTGAGATGTCGCTTAACCTGGAGCAGGCTTCGGATATTGTCGAGCGTATGGGCAGTGAAATCGCAGACAAATCCCTGGCCGCACGTCGGGCGTTTTCTGTCGAAGGGCTGAAGGAGCTGGAAGCGCTGCACGAACAGCTGGTCAGCAACCTGAAGCTGGCGATGTCGGTCTTCTTCTCCAGCGACGTGCCGAGCGCGCGCCGCCTGCGCCGCAACAAGCACCGTTTCCGCATCCTCAACCGGCGCTACTCGCACGCCCACGTTGAGCGTCTGCACCAGCAGAACGTGCAGAGTATCGAAACCAGCTCGCTCCACCTGGGGCTGCTGGGAGATATGAAGCGTCTTAACTCATTGTTCTGTGCGGTGGCATACAGCGTGATGGAGCAGCCGGATGAAGACGATGAGCGGGATGAGTATTAATCTCTGAAAGCGCCTCGCAAAACGGTTTTGTGAGGCGTGACTACCATAAAGAGCAATTTATTCTTCAACCCTTACATTTTTAAGGGAATAGGAAGTGCTCAATTATTACGCTACACTTCGCCAGTTCATGCGCATTCCAATGGGGGTTCTCATGCGCGGTGCTAATAGCATTAAAAAATCAGTGAATGTTTCCCTGTCGCCGGACATTCTTGAAGAGGCGCGAAGGCTTAAACTTAACCTTTCTGCCGTGCTAACGGCGGCTTTGCAGGAGCAATTTCGTGAACATCGGCGCGCAGAGTGGCTTGAAGAAAAATAAAGCTTCTATGGTCGCTCCCGCCGTTGAGGTCGCGGGAAAACCCTACGTGGTGATGATGCACATGATGGCAGGCATATCGCTAAAAGAGTTAGGTGAACGCGTTGCCCATCTTACTAACAGCAGTGCTTCATTGCGGGATGCACTCGATTTTCTGATCAGCGGTTACTAGGACTTTTTTGTCAGGCGCAAGGTAAGGTATATTTCGCCCTTCACAGGAGAAACTATGCTGCCAACTCAATCAACCCGATTAAACAAATACATTAGCGAGAGCGGGATCTGCTCACGTCGCGAGGCTGACCGTTACATTGAACAGGGTAACGTGTTTCTTAACGGCAAACGCGCCACCATTGGCGATCAGGTGGTACCTGGCGATGTGGTGAAAGTGAATGGTCAGGTCATCGAACCGCGTGATGCCGAAGACCTGGTGTTTATCGCGTTGAACAAACCGGTTGGGATTGTCAGCACCACGGAAGATGGCGAGCGGGACAACATTGTTGATTTCGTGAACCACAGCAGCCGCATTTTCCCGATTGGCCGTCTGGATAAAGACTCTCAGGGGCTGATTTTCCTCACCAACCACGGCGATCTGGTCAACAAAATTCTGCGTGCCGGTAACGACCACGAGAAAGAGTACATCGTGACGGTGAACAAGCCGGTGACGGACGAGTTTATCCGCGGAATGGGCGCTGGCGTGCCGATTCTGGGCACCGTGACGAAGAAGTGTAAAGTCAAAAAAGAAGCACCGTTCGCGTTCCGCATCACGCTGGTTCAGGGCCTGAACCGCCAGATCCGCCGCATGTGCGAGTACTTCGGTTATGAAGTGACGAAGCTGGAACGCACGCGCATCATGAACGTCAGCCTGTCTGGCATCCCGCTGGGCGAGTGGCGTGACTTAACGGATGACGAGCTGATCGAGCTGTTCAAACTTATCGAGAACTCCTCGTCCGAAGCGAAGCCGAAAGCTAAAGCCAAACCGAAAACGCAGGCGATTAAGCGTCCGGTGGTGAAGGCACCGCAGGCGGAAGAGAAAGGGCGAGGCAAGCCGGGCAACGGAAAACGCTTTACCCAGCCGGGGCGCAAAAAGAAAGGGCGCTGATTAGCGCCTTCCACGGGTTGATGTGCTGGCGGACCAGGAAAAAGTCGCCTCTGCGTCGGGTTTATACGCCTGCTCTTTTTTCAGCTTGCGGGCTTTTTTCGCCGCGGCATCACGTTGCGCCATCAGCTTATCGATGTACTCTTTTTTAACCTGATTGGTTTCGGCGTTCGTCAGCGTGCGGCCATGCGCGATGCGGGCGCGGTCGAGAAGCGTTTTAAGTTCGCGCTGCTCGGCTTCGGTCATGTCTTTCTGGGTCAAACGTGGTGTAGCCATTGCTGAAGCCTCCTGATGGGGAGGCTTCAGTGTAAAGCAAGCCGGCTCAATTAACCCTGTTTCACCGCATCTTTTTTCGGTTGGTCATCAATCGGCTTACCGGACCAGTATCCTGCTAACAGCGAACCGGACAGGTTGTGCCAGACAGAGAACAGCGCCCCCGGCAGCGCCGCCAGCGGTGAGAAGTAAATTTTACCCAGCGCCGCCGCCAGGCCGGAGTTCTGCATCCCCACTTCGATCGCCAGCGTGCGGCAGGTGGATTCGTCAAAGCCAAACAGCTTTCCGCCCCAGTAACCGCCCAGCAGACCAATAGTGTTATGCAGCACAACCGCGACGATCACTACAAAGCCCACCGAAGCAATGTGCGATGCGGAACCGGCTACCACGGCGCTGATAATGGCAAGTATGCAGACCATCGAAAACGCGGGCAGATACGGCTCAACCGCTTTCACCACCCGCGGGAAGAGATGGTGGATCACCAGTCCCAGCGCAATCGGGATCACCACGATTTGCAGAATGCTGAGCAGCATGCCCATCACATCCACCTGGATATGCGCGTCCACGTACAGGCGGGTTAACAGCGGCGTGGCAATCACGCCCACCAGCGTGGAAACGGAAGAGATAGTGACGGAGAGCGCCACGTCGCCTTTCGCCAGATAGATCATGACGTTAGATGCCGTGCCGCTGGCGACGCTCCCCACCAGCACCATCCCGGCGGAAAGGTCGGGCGGCATCTTAAAGGCCATCGCCAGCAGCCAGGCCGCGAGCGGCATCACCAGGTAGTGCAGGAAAATCCCTGCGGCAACCGGTGCCGGGCGAGACAGCACGCGTTTGAAATCGTCAATTTTTAGATGCACGCCCATGCCGAACATAATCAGCATCAGTAGCGTGGTGACCCACGGACCAATGCCCGTGAACGTGGTGGGAGTGTAATACGCGAGTACGGAGAGCAGCAGCGCCCATAACGGGAACAGCCGGGTGATAGCGGAGAGCATAGTGAATTCCTTGCAGTATTGTCGTGTTGTTTTGTTATAAAAAAGCCGGGTCTGTGCCCGGCTTATGGATAATGTTTATCGTGCTAACGAATTTTATTCAAACAAATTCTGATGAAGTTTCTGCACAACCTGCTCGGCCTGATCGGCAGGGACCAGGAAGCAGAGGTTGTAGCTGGACGCGCCGTAGCAAATCATGCGGATGCTGAACGGGTCGAGCACGCCGAACACCTCTTTGCCCACGCCGCACGCGCGCGACAGCTTATTACCGATGATGGCAACCAGCGCCAGATCTTCTTCCACCTCCACGCGGCACAGCTCGGAAAGCTCAATCAGCAGCGACTGCGTCAGCAGGGTGTCGCCGGTAGAGGTGGAACCGGTGGTGTCGAGCGTCAGCGCAATGCTGACTTCTGACGTGGTGATCAGGTCCACGGAGATATTGTGGCGCGCCAGGATGCCAAACACTTCCGCCAGGAATCCGCGGGAGTGCAGCATATTATGGCTGTGCAGGGTAACCAGCGTCTGCTTACGACGCAGGGCCAGCGCGCGGAACAGCGGCGGGTTCTCGGTTTTCTTGCAGACCAGCGTCCCGCCCGCCTTTGGATCTTTACTGGAGCCAACGAAGACCGGAATGTCGCTGCGCACGGCGGGCAGCAGCGTGGCCGGATGCAGCACTTTCGCGCCGAAGGTGGCCATTTCAGCCGCTTCTTCAAAGGCGATCACGTCAATGCGTTTTGCCGCAGAGACCACGCGCGGGTCGGTGGTGTAAATGCCCGGCACGTCCGTCCAGATATCCACGCGGGTGGCATGCAGGGCTTCACCCAGCAGGGCGGCGGTATAGTCGCTGCCGCCACGGCCCAGCGTGGTTGTGCGCCCTTTGGCTTCGCTGCCGATAAAGCCCTGGGTGATCACTATGCCTTCATCCAGACGCGGGGCAAGCTGCTGGTTAGTGAGCTCTGCCAAAGCTTCAACGTCCGGCTCGGCGCGGCCAAAGCGGTCGCTGGTGCGCATTACTTTACGCACGTCGAACCACTGCGCCTGAATATTGCGCTCGCGCATGATCTCAACGAACAGCAGGGTGGACATCAGTTCGCCGTGGCTGACCAGTTCATCGGTTAGGGCGGTAGAGGTTGCCAGTGAAGCGGCTTCTGCCAGGGTAGTGATATTTTCCAGCAGGCGTTCCACTTCCTCACGAATGACGTTCGGGTTTTGCAGACGCTCAAGGATGTCGAACTGAATTTTGCGCAGTGCATCCAGCTTCACGAAACGCTCGGTCGCTTCCAGTCCTTCAGACAAAGAAACCAGCAGGTTCGTCACGCCGGCTGAGGCGGAGAGCACCACCAGGCGGGTATTCGGATCGGCCAGCACCACATCGGCGCTGCGGTTCATGGCAGCGTAGTCTGCCACACTGGTGCCGCCAAACTTGGCGACCACAAAACTCGTCATAACAACCTCGTGTCAGGGAATGAATAGAGCGACCTTGGCACAAGAATGAAGCGAGAACAGGTGCAGGCGCAAAATACGGCCCTATAAATAAAATGCGGGGGAGGTCCTGTCAATGCTGGGATTATGCGGATTTTTCATGGGGGGGTACCCCTCAGAAACAGGACTTATAACAGGCCCATATTTTATGCTCCTTTTTACCCCTTTTTGACCAACATTTCGCCACGCCGGAAGGGCGCGACAGCAGCTATACTTTTCGGGTCTTTTCACCTGCGTTTGATGCAGACCAGGGCAATGGCATAAAAACCATCACAATTTTTATTTGCAGGCGCTACAATCGACCGCAGTCACAATTCTCAAATCAGAAGAGTATTGCTATGAAAAACATCAACCCAACGCAGACCGCTGCATGGCAGGCACTACAGAAACATTTTGATGAAATGAAAGACGTCACTATCGCGGATCTGTTCGCGAAAGATGCCGATCGTTTCAGCAAGTTTTCCGCCACCTTCGATGACCTGATGCTGGTGGATTTCTCCAAGAACCGTATCACCGAAGAGACGCTGGCGAAGCTGCAAGATCTGGCGAAAGAGACTGAGCTGGCAGATGCCATCAAATCCATGTTCTCCGGTGAGAAGATCAACCGCACCGAAGACCGTGCCGTGCTGCACGTGGCGCTGCGCAACCGTAGCAATACTCCAATTATCGTTGACGGCAAAGATGTGATGCCGGAAGTGAACGCGGTGCTGGAAAAGATGAAAACCTTCTCTGAAGCGATCATCTCAGGTCAGTGGAAAGGCTACACCGGCAAAGCGATCACCGACGTCGTAAACATCGGTATCGGCGGCTCTGACCTCGGCCCGTTCATGGTCACCGAGGCGCTGCGCCCGTACAAAAACCATCTCAACATGCACTTCGTGTCCAACGTCGATGGGACTCACATCGCTGAAGTGCTGAAAAAGGTGAACCCGGAAACCACGCTGTTCCTGGTGGCGTCTAAAACCTTCACCACTCAGGAAACCATGACCAACGCCCACAGCGCGCGCGACTGGTTCCTGAAAACCGCGGGCGACGAAAAGCACGTGGCGAAACACTTCGCGGCGCTGTCCACCAACGGTAAAGCGGTGGGTGAGTTCGGTATTGATACTGCGAACATGTTTGAATTCTGGGACTGGGTGGGTGGCCGCTACTCGCTGTGGTCTGCGATCGGTCTGTCCATCATCCTGTCCGTCGGCTTCGACAACTTCGTTGAGCTGCTCTCCGGTGCGCACGCGATGGACAAACACTTCTCCACCACCGCGCCTGAGAAAAACCTGCCGGTGCTGCTGGCGCTGATCGGGATCTGGTACAACAACTTCTTCGGCGCTGAAACCGAAGCGATTCTCCCGTACGACCAGTATATGCACCGCTTTGCGGCCTACTTCCAGCAGGGCAACATGGAATCCAACGGTAAATACGTTGACCGTAACGGTAACGCGGTGGATTATCAGACTGGCCCAATCATCTGGGGCGAGCCGGGCACCAACGGTCAGCACGCGTTCTACCAGCTGATCCATCAGGGCACCAAAATGGTACCGTGCGATTTCATCGCCCCGGCGATTACGCACAACCCGCTTTCCGACCACCATCCGAAGCTGCTGTCTAACTTCTTCGCCCAGACCGAAGCGCTGGCGTTCGGTAAATCCCGCGAGGTGGTTGAGCAGGAGTACCGTGACCAGGGTAAAGATCCGGCTACGCTGGAACACGTTGTGCCGTTCAAAGTGTTCGAAGGCAACCGTCCAACTAACTCCATTCTGCTGCGTGAAATTACGCCGTTCAGCCTGGGCGCGCTGATTGCCCTCTACGAGCACAAGATCTTCACTCAGGGCGCTATTCTGAACATCTTCACCTTTGACCAGTGGGGCGTTGAGCTGGGCAAACAGCTGGCAAACCGCATTCTGCCAGAGCTGGGTGACGATAAAGCAATCGACAGCCACGACAGCTCCACCAATGGTCTGATTAACCGTTATAAAGCATGGCGTGCGTAATAAATATGTCATGAACAATGCCGGCGATATGCCGGCATTTTTTTATCGGATAATTCCTGATGTCTGTTAGTTATCTCAAATTCTGAATCTGAGTTTAATCCGAAAAACACGGTTACCCCGTTAATTGCTGAGGGTTATTTTAAGAAAATACGGAGTGATACTTTAATGGGTTTATATTATAACTGTTTGATAATGAATGGTTATCTATTTCAATAATTATTTTTTCTTTTCATTTTTAACCATTAGTCTGAAAACCTCATCCCTATTTACCCCCACGGTAAACCCACTGCTTTAGTTGTGTATACTCGAATCCGCCTGAATTTCTTTTCGGGCAAATCTCCATTCATTCATTGAAGGGAAATTGTTATGAAGAAAGTACTGTATGGCATTTTTGCCATATCTGCGCTTGCGGCGACGTCTGTCTATGCAGCTCCGGTCCAGGTCGGGGAAGCAGCAGGGTCGGCAGCGACGTCTGCGTCTGCGGGGAGTTCTACCGCAGCCAGCACCAGCGCCGTAAGTTCAGCCGTGGGTGTCGCGCTGGCGGCAACCGGTGGCGGTGATGGCTCCAATACCGGAACCACGACCACTACGACGACCAGCACCCAGTAATACCGGGTGTTTTAATCATAACCACACTTCGGTGTGGTTATTTCGCCCCTTCGGAGAAGAGTCGTGAAGCGACCTGCAATCATCCTGATTTGCCTGCTGTTGCAGGCGTGCTCAGCTACCACCAAAGGGCTGGGCCACTCACTGTGGGACAGCATGTTCGGCACGCCGGGCGTGCATCTGACCGATGACGAACTTCAGAACATGCCGTATGCCAGCCAGTACATGCAGCTAAACGATGGTCCGCAACTGTTTGTGGTGCTCGCTTTCGATGAAAACGGGCAGCAGAAATGGGTGACGCAGGATCAGGCCACCATCGTGACTCAGCATTCCCGAATCGTGAAAACGTTGCTCGGCGGCGACAACCTGCTTGAGGTAAACAACCTGGCTGAAGATCCGCTCATCAAGCCGAATCAGATCGTCGATGGCGCAAGCTGGACGCGCACAATGGGCTGGACCGAGCACAAACAGGTGCGCTACGCCACGGCCCGCTCCACCTTCCGCTGGGACGGTACAGACAGTGTGACAGTCGGTAGCGACGAAACGCAGGTTCGCGTGCTGGATGAAGAGGTAACAACTGACCAGGCCACCTGGCATAACCGCTTTTGGATCGACGAGGAGGGCCAGATCCGTCAGTCCTTGCAGTATCTCGGTGCGGGTTTCTTCCCGGTGAAAACGACCCTTATCAAGGCGGCGAAATCATGAAAACGCTTATCCACATTGCGCTTCTCGCCAGCCTGGCCTCGCCGCTGGCGTGGTCTGCGGGAACGGTACAGGTCTACACCCCGGACAGCGAAAAACCTAAAACCTTAACCAATGCCGGGCATCTGCTCGATCTGGTGGGGCAGCCGAGGCTGGCGAAAAGCTGGTGGACCGGGGCGGTTATCAGCGAGCGTCAGGCGACGATTGTAGCGGAACAAAAACATCAGGCGCTGCTCGCCCGACTGAGCGGGCTGGCACAACAGGAAGATGCTGACGATGCCGCGGCCATTACTAGCCTGCGTCAGCAGCTTCAGGCGGTTAAGGTGACGGGTCGCCAGAAGGTGAATCTCGATCCGGATGAGGTGCGCGTCGCCGAAAACGGCAATCCGTCGCTGGAAGGGGACTATACCCTGTGGCTGCCGGCTCAGCCTTCCACCGTCACCGTGATGGGGCTTATCAGCAGCCCTGGCAAAAAGCCGTTTACGCCGGGCCGGGACGTCGTGAGCTATCTCGACGAGCAAAGCTTGCTCAGCGGTGCGGATAACAGCTATGCCTGGGTGGTCTATCCGGACGGGCATACGCAAAAAGCGCCGGTGGCTTACTGGAATAAACGCCATATAGAACCTATGCCAGGCAGCATCATTTTTGTCGGTTTTGCCGACCATTTCTGGACGAAAGCGTATGACGGGCTTAATGCCGATATCCTTCGCTCCCTGATACAGCGGATACCGGAATAATGAAAAAAACCTATCTCTACAGCATGCTTGCACTGTGCGTGAGTGCCGCCTGTCATGCAGAAACGTATCCGGCACCCATCGGCCCGTCGCAGTCCGATTTTGGCGGCGTGGGCTTACTGCAAACCCCGACCGCGCGTATGGCCCGCGAGGGGGAAATCAGCCTTAACTATCGCGATAACGATCAGTACCGTTACTACTCTGCGTCCGTGCAGCTGTTCCCCTGGCTGGAGACCACGCTGCGCTACACCGACGTGCGTACAAAACAGTACAGCAGCGTGGACGCCTTCTCCGGCGATCAGACCTATAAAGACAAAGCCTTCGACGTGAAGCTGCGCCTGTGGGAAGAGAGCTACTGGATGCCGCAGGTCTCCGTCGGGGCGAAAGACATTGGCGGGACCGGCCTGTTTGATGCGGAATACATCGTTGCCAGCAAAGCCTGGGGACCGTTTGATTTCTCGCTGGGTCTTGGCTGGGGCTACCTCGGCACCAGCGGCAACGTAACCAACCCGTTCTGTACCTACAGCGACAAATACTGCTACCGCGATAACAGCTATAAAAAAGCGGGTTCCATCAACGGCGACCAGATGTTCCACGGCCCGGCCTCGTTGTTTGGAGGCGTAGAGTATCAAACGCCATGGCAGCCGCTGCGCCTGAAGCTGGAGTACGAAGGCAATAACTACAGCGAAGATTTTGCCGGCAAGATTGAGCAGAAGAGCAAGTTTAACGTCGGCGCCATTTACCGCGTCACCGACTGGGCCGACGTTAACCTCAGCTATGAGCGCGGTAATACCCTGATGTTTGGCTTTACGCTGCGCACCAACTTTAACGACATGCGGCCGCGCTACAATGATAACCCGCGGCCCAAATACCAGCCGGAGCCGCAGGATGCGATCATTCAGCACTCCGTGGTAGCGAACCAGCTGACGCTGCTGAAATATAACGCGGGCCTGGCGGATCCGAAGATCCAGACCAAAGGCGATACGCTGTACGTCACCGGCGAGCAGGTAAAATACCGCGACTCCCGCGAAGGGATCGAGCGCGCCAACCGGATCGTCATGAACGATCTGCCGGAGGGGATCCGCACGATCCGCGTGACGGAGAACCGTCTCAACCTGCCGCAGGTCACCACTGAAACCGATGTTGCCAGCCTTAAGCGTCATCTTGAAGGCGAACCGCTGGGACATGAAACCGAGCTGGTGCAAAAACGCGTTGAGCCGGTGGTGCCAGAGAGCACCGAGCAGGGCTGGTATATCGATAAATCCCGCTTCGATTTCCATATCGATCCGGTGCTGAACCAGTCCGTGGGTGGGCCGGAAAACTTCTACATGTATCAGCTGGGCGCGATGGCGACGGCGGATCTGTGGGTGACCGACCACCTGTTGACCACCGGTAGTCTGTTCGGCAACCTTGCCAACAACTACGACAAATTTAACTACACCAACCCGCCGAACGATTCAAAACTGCCGCGCGTGCGTACCCGCGTTCGCGAATATGTGCAGAACGATATCTACGTGAATAACCTGCAGGCCAACTACTTCCAGTACTTCGGTAACGGCTTCTACGGCCAGGTTTACGGTGGCTATCTGGAAACCATGTTCGGCGGCGCGGGGGCGGAGGTGCTTTATCGTCCCGTCGACAGTAACTGGGCGTTTGGGATTGATGCCAACTACGTGAAACAGCGTGACTGGCGCAGCGCGCAGGACATGATGAAGTTCACCGACTACAGTGTCAAAACCGGCCACCTGACCGCCTACTGGACGCCGTCGTTCGCACAGGATGTGCTGGTGAAAGCCAGCGTCGGGCAGTACCTGGCGGGCGATAAGGGCGGCACGCTGGATATCTCCAAACACTTCGACAGCGGCGTAGTGGTAGGCGGTTATGCCACCATCACCAACGTTTCGCCAGACGAGTACGGGGAAGGGGACTTCACCAAAGGGGTGTACGTGTCGATTCCGCTGGATCTGTTCTCGTCAGGCCCAACCCGCAGCCGTGCGGCAGTGGGCTGGACGCCGCTGACGCGCGACGGCGGTCAGCAGCTTGGACGTAAGTTCCAGCTGTATGATATGACCAGCGATAAGAACATTAACTTCCGCTGATGCTTGTTTGCCCGGTGGCGCTGCGCTTACCGGGCCTACGAGAGTATTTTTGTAGGCCGGGCAAACGCAGTGCCGCCCGGCAAGAATGTTCATATGGACAAAACATAAACAAAAAATATAGATCCCCGTCACATTTTTGCGTTATACAGGAACCTCGCCCTGGAGAATGAGGTGCTGTATGACATCCCTGACTCGTCCGCGTGTTGAGTTTATCTCAACGATACTCCAGACCGTGCTGAACCTCGGTCTGCTGAGCCTTGGCCTGATCCTGGTCGTGTTTCTGGGTAAAGAGACGGTGCATCTGGCGGATGTGCTGTTCGCACCTGAGCAAACCAGCAAATACGCGCTGGTGGAAGGCCTGGTGGTCTACTTTCTCTACTTTGAATTTATCGCCCTGATTGTGAAGTACTTTCAGTCCGGCTTCCACTTCCCGCTGCGCTATTTTGTCTACATTGGCATCACCGCCATTGTGCGGCTGATCATCGTCGATCATAAATCCCCGCTCGACGTGCTGATCTACTCGGCGGCGATCCTGCTGCTGGTGATCACCCTCTGGCTGTGCAACTCAAAGCGGCTGAAACGCGAATAAAAAAAGGGCGCTCCGAAGAGCGCCTAACAACAGTCACAAGTTGGTTCAATACAATACGTCTAAAGTTGAGGGTTGCAGTGGCATAACAGATGAAACTTAACCTTTCACACCGCCCGCCGTCAGGCCGTTGACCAGCCAGCGCTGGGCCAGCAGGAACACCACGGTAATCGGGATGGCAGAGAGTACGGCCGCCGCGGCAAAGTCGCCCCACAGGTAGTTTTGCGGGTTGAGGTATTGCTGCATACCGACGGCCAGGGTGTAGCTGTTCACATCGCGCAGTAACAGAGAGGCGACCGGTACTTCGGTGATCGCCGCGATAAACGACAGGATGAACACCACCGCCAGAATCGGCACCGACAGCGGCAGCAGCACCAGACGGAACGCCTGCCACGGGGTGGCGCCATCCAGCGCGGCGGCTTCTTCCAGTGAACCATCGATGGTTTCGAAATAGCCCTTGATGGTCCACACATGCAGGGCGATGCCGCCAAGATAGGCGAAGATCACGCCGCCGTGGGTGTTCAGGCCGATAAACGGCACGTACTGGCCCAGACGATCAAACAGGGCATACAACGCCACCAGTGACAGCACCGCCGGGAACATCTGGAAAATCAGCATCCCTTTCAGCAGGGTCGCTTTGCCAGGAAAACGCATACGGGCGAAGGCGTAAGCACAAGTGGTGGAGAGCGTCACGATGCCGATGGCAGTGATGGTCGCCACTTTTACCGAGTTCCACAGCCACAGCAGCACCGGGAACGGCGGGGGAGTGACGCGTCCATCCGCGTGTTCCACACTGAAGCCCAGCGCGAGTTTCCAGTGCTCCCAGGAGATTTCATCCGGGATCAGGCTCCCGGTGGCGAAGTTCCCCGAACGCAGGGAGATGGCGATAACCATCAGCAGCGGGAACATGATCGCCGCGATGAAAATCAGCAGGCCTAAGTGCGTCGCGAGGAGGCGCAGTTTCTGAGATTTGGGTTGTACCATAGCCATGTTCAGTGCCCTCCTTAGTCAAATTTCATACGTGTAGCTTTCAGGTTCACGATCGCCAGGGCGCCCACCAGCAGGAAGATCAGGGTGGCAATCGCCGCCGCCAGTCCGAAGTCCTGGCCACCGCCGCCTTCGAAGGCGATACGGTAGGTGTAGCTCACGAGCAGGTCGGTATAACCTGCCGGCGTGGTGGTGCCGAGACGGTCCGGACCGCCGTTGGTCAACAGCTGAATCAGCACAAAGTTGTTAAAGTTAAAGGCGAAGCTGGCAATCATCAGCGGCGTCAGCGGCTTAATGAGCAGCGGCAGGGTAATTTTGAAGAAGTTCTGGAACGGACCCGCGCCGTCCATCGCCGAGGCTTCGTACAGGTCGTCCGGGATGGCCTTCAGCAGCCCCATGCACAGGATCATCATGTACGGATAACCGAGCCAGGTGTTCACGATGATAATCATCGAGCGAGCGGTGGTCGGGTCGCTGAACCAGGCCGGTTTGATGCCGAACAGCGCGCTCAGCATCATGTTGATTTCACCGAAGCTCTGGTTAAACAACCCTTTGAAAATCAGAATCGAGATGAACGATGGCACGGCGTACGGCAGAATCAGCAGCACGCGGTAAATCGCTTTCCCTTTCAGGGACTCCCACTGGACCAGACAGGCCAGCACCATGCCCACGGCCACGGTCAGGATCACGGTCAGGATGGAGAAGACTACCGTCCAGACGAAGATGGCGAAGAACGGTTTCTGGATGCCTTCGTCGGTAAACACGCGGGTAAAGTTATCCCAGCCGATGGTAACGGTATAGCCCGGGCTGAGCTTGTCGTCGCCCCAGCTGCCGTCGGCATTCACCGACTGATAGAAACCAATGTCGTTATTCGGACGGTACTTCACGCCGCTCTGGTTGTTGGTCAGCGTGCCGTCATCCGCCAGAGTATAAAGCGGCTGCGTGCCGGAAAACTGGCGCAGCGAGCTCATGGTTACTTTGCTGTCATCGGGCAGCACGGCGGTGAGCTGGGTCAGCGCCTGGCGATTTTGAGTGATGATACGCAGGTTGGCACGTTCACCTTCTGGCAAGGCCGCGGCCTCTTTTAAGACCAGCTTCTGCTCGCCGCCAAATTTGAACGCGTCGGAAAGATAGTTTTTGCCGCTCTCACCGTCAGTGAGCGCTAACTTCCACTCATCTCCCGCAGGATACAGGCCGAAGTTAAAGGTTTTACCCGCCTGATAAGAACGATCCAGAAGCACCTGAGTGGCACGCTCCTGCGCGAGCTGGTTGGTGCTGCTGTAGTTAGTAAAGGCAATCGCGATGGTGCAGATCAGCGGAAAGAGGACAAACAGCCCCATCCCGGCAACACCGGGGTAGACATAGCGCCAGGCATACGCTTTACGGTTGGCGAAAATATACAGGCCAACCGAGCTTAAAATCAGCGTCATGATGGCAAAAAGGTATTCCCCTTGCACGTACATTAAAACAACAAGGTAACCCACCAGCAGACACAGCAGACCTATCACTGACCACTTCAGTGCGTCGCTTTGCCACCAGCGTTTCTTTTTAATGACATCCATGGGGTTCTTCCTCTACAACGGTGGAAACTTATCGTCAGGTGGCGCTGGGCTTACCTGACCTACGGATCGTGCCGTAGTCGTAGGGCGGGTAAGCGCACGCGCCACCCGCCGTTTTTCAGACTTACTTAGTAATACGACCCTGAGCATCTTTCAGCGCGGCATCAACAGTCTGGCGACCGCTTGCAGCGTTGATGACGGCGGTACGGGTGGCGTACCAGAACGCAGCCATCTGTGGGATGTTCGGCATGATTTCGCCTTTCTGGGCGTTATCCATGGTGGCCGCAATGCGTGGATCTTTCGCTAACTGATCCTGGAAGGATTTCAGCGCAACGGCGCCCAGCGGTTTGTCCTTGTTCACTTCATCCAGACCCTGATCGGTCAGCAGGTAGTTTTCGAGGAACTCTTTCGCCAGCTCTTTGTTCGGGCTGGCGGCGTTGATACCCGCGCTCAGCACGCCAACAAACGGTTTAGACGGCTTGCCGTTGAAGGTTGGCAGCAGGGTCACGCCGTAGTTGACTTTGCTCTTGTCGATGTTGGTCCAGGCCCACGGACCGTTGATGGTCATCGCGGTTTCGCCTTTGTTGAACGCCGCTTCCGCGATGGAGTAGTCGGTATCCGCGTTCATGTGTTTGTTCTTAATCAGGTCAACCAGGAAGGTCAGGCCTTTTTTCGCGCCCGCGTTGTCCACGCCCACGTCTTTCACGTCATATTTGCCGTTTTCAAACTTGAACGCGTAGCCGCCGTCGGCAGCAATCAGCGGCCAGGTGAAGTACGGCTCTTGCAGGTTGAACATCAGAGCGGATTTACCTTTCGCCTTCAGCTCTTTATCCAGAGCAGGGATCTCTTCCCAGGTTTTCGGTGGATTTGGCACCAGGTCTTTGTTGTAAATCAGTGACAGGGCTTCAACCGCGATTGGGTAAGCGATCAGCTTGCCGTTATAGCGAACGGCGTCCCAGGTGAACGGGAACAGTTTGTCCTGGAAGGCTTTGTCTGGCGTAACTTCTGCCAGCAGGCCAGACTGCGCGTAGCCCCCGAAACGGTCATGCGCCCAGAAGATAATGTCCGGTCCATCGCCGGTTGCCGCAACCTGCGGGAACTTCTCTTCCAGTTTGTCCGGGTGTTCTACGGTGACTTTGATACCGGTGTCTTTCTCGAATTTTTTGCCCACTTCGGCCAGACCGTTATAGCCCTTGTCGCCGTTAATCCAGATAACCAGCTTACCTTCTTCAATTTTGGCGAGAGCCGGTGCGGAAATCATCATTGCTGCGAGGGCGGACAATGCGAAAACGCGTGCGCCAGTCTTGATCTTCATATCTGCCATCCTTTATTGGTGATGTGCTCGTGGATACATAAGGTGGTTCAACGTGACTCAGTCTCCTTATTTGACATCCTCTTTCCATCCTCCCAGTCCCTACGCCCCACCCCCTGTTTGTGTGATCCCTGTAACATAAATTTAAGTTATGAGTGCTGGCGCACATAAAAACCCACTGAATTTTGCAGGCCGCTTCACGATTTTCGCCTCAGCCCCTCCGCTGCGGTCGCAGAGCCTGCTCTCTCATCCTCCCGCCTCCTCCCCCATAAAAAAGCCGGGGGGTGGAGGATTCACGAAAGTAATGGAACACGCATAGTGAACTTATCTTGAATGTTTCTGTCGGTGACAGGTTGTAACGAAGGGAGAAGGGCATGGCGAGCGTACAGCTGCGTAATGTAACGAAAGCCTGGGGCGACGTTGTGGTGTCAAAAGACATCAATCTGGACATCCACGAAGGTGAGTTTGTGGTGTTCGTTGGTCCATCAGGCTGTGGTAAATCTACTCTGCTGCGTATGATTGCCGGTCTTGAAACCATCACCAGTGGCGATTTATTTATTGGTGATACCCGAATGAACGACATCCCGCCAGCTGAACGCGGCGTGGGCATGGTGTTCCAGTCTTATGCGCTTTATCCGCATCTTTCCGTTGCCGAGAACATGTCCTTTGGCCTGAAGCTGGCCGGCGCGAAAAAAGAGACCATTAACCAGCGCGTCACCCAGGTGGCGGAAGTGCTCCAGCTGGCACATCTGCTGGAGCGTAAACCGAAGGCGCTCTCCGGTGGTCAGCGTCAGCGTGTGGCGATCGGCCGTACGCTGGTGGCCGAGCCGCGCGTGTTCCTGCTCGATGAACCTCTCTCTAACCTGGATGCCGCCCTGCGCGTCCAGATGCGTATCGAAATCTCCCGTCTGCACAAGCGTCTTGGACGCACGATGATTTACGTCACCCACGATCAGGTCGAAGCGATGACGCTGGCCGACAAAATCGTGGTACTGGACGCCGGTCGCGTGGCGCAGGTGGGCAAACCGCTGGAGCTGTATCACTACCCGGCAGACCGCTTTGTTGCGGGCTTCATTGGCTCGCCAAAGATGAACTTCCTGCCCGTAAAAGTGACCGCGACGGCAATCGAACAGGTACAGGTGGAGCTGCCAAACCGTCAGCAAGTCTGGCTGCCGGTCGACAGCGCCAACGTACAGGTGGGGGCCAATATGTCCCTCGGTATCCGCCCTGAGCATTTACTGCCGAGCCACATCGCTGATGTGACGCTGGAAGGTGAAGTTCAGGTCGTCGAACAGCTTGGTCACGAAACACAGATTCATATCCAGATCCCCGCCATCCGTCAGAACCTGGTCTACCGCCAGAATGACGTGGTGTTGGTAGAAGAGGGTGCCACATTCGCTATCGGTTTGCCGCCAGAGCGTTGCCATCTGTTCCGTGAGGATGGCACTGCATGTCGTCGGTTGCACAAAGAGCCAGGCGTTTAAGCATTCCAATTACAAAGAAAAGCAATGATCTCAGGAGATAGAATAATGATTACTCTGCGCAAACTTCCTTTGGCAGTTGCCGTCGCAGCGGGCGTAATGTCTGCTCAGGCACTGGCAGTGGATTTCCATGGTTATGCTCGTTCTGGTATCGGCTGGACGGGTAGTGGCGGTGAACAACAATGTTTCCAGGCAACAGGCGCACAAAGTAAATACCGTCTCGGTAACGAATGTGAAACCTACGCCGAACTGAAACTGGGCCAGGAAGTGTGGAAAGAAGGCGACAAGAGCTTCTATTTCGACACCAACGTAGCGTACTCCGTGGCACAGCAGAATGACTGGGAAGGTACCGATCCGGCGTTCCGTGAAGCTAACGTGCAGGGTAAAAACCTGATTGAATGGCTGCCTGGCTCTACCATCTGGGCCGGTAAGCGCTTCTATCAGCGTCATGACGTACACATGATCGACTTCTACTACTGGGATATCTCTGGTCCTGGTGCCGGTATTGAAAACATCGATCTGGGCTTCGGTAAACTGTCTCTGGCAGCGACGCGTTCCCAGGAAGCTGGCGGTTCTTATGCCTTCAGCAGCCAGAACATCTATGACCGTACCAAAGATACCGCGAACGACGTATTTGACGTGCGTTTAGCGGGCCTGGAAACTAACCCGGACGGCGTGCTGGAACTGGGTGTGGATTATGGCCGCGCGAACACGACCGACGGCTATGATCTTGCCGACGGCGCGTCGAAAGATGGCTGGATGTTCACCGCTGAACATACCCAGAGCATGCTGAAAGGCTACAACAAGTTTGTGCTGCAGTATGCGATGGACTCAATGACCACGCAGGGTAAAGGTCTGAGCCAGGGTTCCTATGGTTCTTCCAGCTTTACCATCACGAATCCTGATGGCACGACGACCAATTACGCCAACGATGTGATTAACAACAACGGCAGCCTCTGGCGCATCCTGGACCACGGTGCAATCACCCTGGCCGACAAGTGGGACCTGATGTATGTCGGTATGTACCAGAAACTCGACATGGATGATAACCAGGGGAGTGACTGGTGGACCGTGGGTGTACGTCCGATGTACAAATGGACGCCAATCATGAGCACCCTGCTGGAAGTGGGCTACGACAACGTCAAATCCCAGGAAACCGGCGATCGCAACAGCCAGTACAAAATCACCCTGGCGCAACAGTGGCAGGCTGGCGACAGCATCTGGTCTCGTCCGGCCATCCGTGTCTTCGCAACCTACGCGAAGTGGGATGAGAAATGGGGCTACGCGAAGAACGGTAACGGCGATGCCACCCGTTACGCGATCTCTGACTCCACCGGTAACGGTCGATTCTCTACCAGCCGCGGCGATGACGATGAGTTCTCCTTCGGCGCCCAGATGGAAATCTGGTGGTAACCGAATCCTGATCTGACGATGTAATCTGGGGGGCGAAAGCCCCTCAATTCCTGAGGTACTGCGCGCTATTGCCTGGCCACCGCAGTGCTTACGCTTTCTGAGGTGATAACAATGAAAATGAAGAAAAATCTCGTCGCGCTGTGCCTGTCAGCGGGTCTGCTGGCCTGTGTGCCTGGCGTCACGCTCGCTGACGTCAATTATGTACCGCAGAATACCAGCGCAGCGCCTGCCATTCCGACAGCCGCTCTACAGCAATTAACCTGGACGCCGGTGGATCAGTCCAAAACGCAGAGCACACAGCTTGCGACGGGTGGCCAACAGCTCAATGTGGCTGGCATTACCGGGCCGGTAGCCGCCTATAGCGTACCGGCTAATATCGGTGAGCTAACGTTGACTTTATCCAGTGAAGTTAACAAACAGACCAGCGTTTTTGCGCCGAACGTTCTGATCCTCGATCAGAACATGACGCCTTCCGCCTATTTCCCCAGCAGCTATTTTACCTATCAAGAGCCGGGTGTAATGAGCGCGGACCGCCTGGAAGGGGTAATGCGTCTGACCCCGGCGCTCGGGCAGCAAAAGCTCTACGTACTGATCTTCACCACTGAAAAAGATTTGCAGCAAACCACCACTCTGCTCGATCCGGCAAAAGCCTATGCCAAAGGGGTTGGTAACGCCATTCCCGATATTCCCGATCCGATTGCGCGCCATACCACCGACGGCCTGCTTAAGCTGAAGGTGAAAACCAACAGCAGCTCCAGCGTACTCGTAGGCCCACTGTTTGGCTCATCTGGCCCGGGTCCGGTAACGGTGGGTAATACTGCCGCGCCTGTGTATGCCGCGCCAGCCGCAGCACCAGCCGCAGCCCCGGCCCCGGCGAAAAAAGCCGAGCCGGTGCTTAACGATACTGAAACTTACTTTAACAACGCCATCAAGCAGGCAGTTAAAAACGGCGATGTCGATAAAGCGCTGAAACTGCTTGATGAAGCCGAGCGTTTAGGTTCAACCACTGCCCGTTCCACCTTTATCAGCAGTGTAAAAGGCAAGGGGTAACCGTCTCCCCACAGTGCTGATTTTGTTAGTCGTTTAGTGCGCCTTCACGGGCGCACTTTTTTTGGCTAAGTTGCACCTTTGTTGCGATAGTGATCGTTAAATTCTGTTTGTCCGTCCTCATTTTGCCAATCTGCGATACAATGCTTTTACGTTATGTATCGGAGAGTCTGGCATGTCACACCCCGCGCTAACGCAGCTGCGTGCGCTACGCTATTTCGACCACATCCCTGCGCTTGACCCGGAACAGCTGGACTGGCTGCTGCTGGAAGATTCCATGACAAAACGTTTTGAGCAACAGGGTAAAACGGTCACGGTGACGATGATTCAGGAAGGGTTTGTCTCGGCTGAAGCGATTGCCAGCGAGCTGCCGCTGCTGCCGCAAGAAGAACGCTACTGGCTGCGTGAAATTTTACTCTGTGCGGATGGCGAGCCGTGGCTTGCCGGGCGAACGGTGGTTCCTGAGTCTACACTTTCCGGGCCGGAGCTTGCACTGCAACGCCTCGGCAAAACGCCGCTGGGGCGCTATCTGTTCACCTCGTCTGAACTGACCCGTGATTTTATTGAAATTGGTTGCGATGCCGATTTGTGGGGGCGCCGTTCCCGCCTTCGTTTGAGTGGCAAGCCGTTAATACTGACGGAACTCTTTTTGCCTGCATCGCCGTTGTACTAAGAGGGAGAAAAAATGGAGTGGAGTCTGACGCAGAATAAGCTGCTGGCCTATCACCGCCTGATGCGTACTGATAAACCCATTGGCGCGCTGCTGCTGCTGTGGCCGACCTTATGGGCGCTGTGGGTTGCCACGCCGGGCGTACCGCCGCTTTGGATCCTGGCGGTGTTTGTGGCGGGTGTCTGGCTGATGCGCGCTGCGGGCTGTGTGGTCAACGACTATGCTGACCGGAAATTTGATGGACATGTTAAGCGCACCGCGAATCGTCCTTTGCCGAGCGGTCAGGTGACCGGGAAAGAGGCGCGCATCCTGTTTGTGGTGCTGGTGCTTCTCTCTTTCATGCTGGTGTTAACCCTTAACACCATGACCATTCTGCTGTCCGTCGCTGCTCTGGCGCTGGCCTGGGTCTACCCATTTATGAAGCGATACACCCATCTGCCGCAGGTGGTATTGGGTGCGGCATTTGGCTGGTCGATTCCCATGGCGTTTGCCGCGGTCAGCGAGTCCGTTCCGCTCAGCTGCTGGCTGATGTTCCTGGCGAATATTCTCTGGGCCGTTGCGTACGATACCCAATACGCGATGGTCGATCGCGATGACGATCTCAAGATTGGCATCAAATCGACGGCGATCCTGTTTGGCCGTCACGACAAACTGATCATCGGCATATTGCAGGTGGCGGTGCTGGCGCTGATGGTGGCGATTGGTCGCCTGAACGGGCTGAACTGGGAGTTTTACTGGTCCGTGCTGGTGGCGGGTCTGCTGTTTGCGTATCAGCAGAAGCTGATCGCGAAGCGCGAGCGTGAAGCCTGCTTTAAAGCGTTTCTGAATAATAACTACGTCGGGCTGGTGCTGTTTATGGGGCTGGCGATGAGTTATTGGTCATAAAAAAGCCGGGTGGCGGCTTCGCCTTACCCGGCCTACGATTTAGCAGAACATGTAGGCCGGGTAAGCGTTAGCGCCACCCGGCTTTAACATCACTCGCCCTGCGTCGAACTCTCAATCGTTAAACGCACATCCGCGGTAATCAGCTCTGCCAGCATCTGGTAAACCTTCATCGTCTCTTCCGGCTCAGCATCGCCCGTATCGCTAATGTAACCTTCGTCGCGCAGCGTCAGCACCAGGGAGCTGAATACCGCTTTGTCGAAGAATTCCGGGGCGTTAATGCCATGCAGAACGGACAGGCGCTGGGCCAGCGTCCGACTCTCTTTTTCCAGCGTACCGCGGTTGATTGACGGGTTAGCACTCAATAACCAGAAGGTAATGGCGTAGCGCTGCAACGTCTCACGCGCACCGGAAGCCAGGAGCTGCAAGGTTCGGGAACGTGACGGATTGATATGCAGTTCGTCATCACTGATGGTAATCAGCCCCTGACGACGCATCTCTGCGGACATTTTATCGAGCTCTGCCGCCAGCTCATCGTTACTCCAGCGCAGGAACAGCTCCGCTTTCAGCATCGGATAGATGGCCTGAATATGGCGCAGCAGCTCCTGACGCGAAATACGGCGGTGCTGGGTAATAATGGCAGCCATCAGTGACGGCAGCATCAGCATGTGAGTGATGTTATTACGGTAGTAGGTCATCAGCACGGCCTGCTCGCGCGGCAGAATGATGATGTCACCAATCGTATCTTTCTCGACTTCGAACTTGTTCATCTGCAACGCGTGATCGATCAATTCGCTGGCGGTGGCAGACGGCACGGTCGAATCCACGGAATACGGCACGTTGCGCATGATATCCAGATAGCAATCAATCTGCTCGGTCAGCTGTTCACGGGTCAGTGAACGCTGGCGAGAGGCCAGAAGCGCGGTACAACACAGGTTCATGGCGTTTGCCGCACCAGCATTGTTGATGCGTACCATCAGCTCGGATGCAATGCCGTTGACCGTTGGCGTCAGCCAGGCCGGACGTACCGCTTCGATAGGATCAATAGACTCGCGCCACTCCGGAACATGATGGTTCAGATACGTCATCAGCGGCAGGGGCTCGCCAAAGTTCACGTAGCCCTGGCCGAGATTGCGCAATTTACTCAGACCACGCAGCATCTGCGGCAGACTCTCTTTCTCTTTGGTCGCACCGCGCAGCTCTTTCGCGTAGGTGCCCACTTCCATCACGTGTTCATAACCGATGTAAATAGGCACCAGCGTGATAGGACGCGTACCGCCACGCAGCATGGCCTGAATGGTCATCGACAGCGTGCCGGTCTTCGGATCGAGCAGACGACCGGTACGGGAGCGACCGCCTTCAACAAAGTACTCCACGGAATAACCGCGGCTGAACAGCTCGCCCAGATACTCCCTGAAGACGGTGGAGTAGAGCTTGTTACCCTTGAAGGTACGACGAATGAAGAACGCACCCAGACGGCGGAAAATCGGACCAGCTGGCCAGAAGTTCAGGTTGATACCGGCAGCAATATGCGGCGGCACCAGGCCCTGGTGATAGAGCACGTAAGAGAGCAGCAGGTAGTCCATGTGGCTGCGGTGGCAGGGCACATAGACAATCTCGTGGCCGTCATGCGCTAACTGACGCACGCGCTCGGCGTTGTGGACGTTAATCCCCTGATAGAGGCGGTTCCACGTGAAACCGAGGATACGGTCAGAGAGACGAATCATCTCGTAGGAGAAGTTCGCGGCGATCTCTTCCATCAGCGCGATTGCGTTCTGCTGCGCTTTCTCGTGCGAAATCTTCTTGCTGCGCGCTTCGTCTTCTACGGCACGGGCAATCGCTTTGGAAGCCAGCAGCTTGTTAAACAGATCCTGACGCGCCGGGAGACGTGGCCCAACGGCCGCCAGACGCTGACGTGCAAAGTGCATACGCGCAACGCGCGCCAGCTTTTGCGCAATGATTTTGTCAGTACCGTGTTCATCCGCCATGCGGCGCAGTGAAACGGAAGGCGAGAAGCGAACAAAGCTGTCGCGTCCCAGCCATGAGACGGCGAAGAATTTCTGAATGCCGTTGAGCATACGCAGCGGCGGGTTCTCTTCCCCTTTTTCACGCCCCGGACGACGGCCAAACATCACCGACACCGGCACCATCTGCACGTCCAGATCGGGGTTGCTGCGGTGCAGATCGAGGTAATCATGGAACAGCTTAATGGACTCTTCTTTCGGCGTGTAATAGGTGAACACGCGCGGTCCGCCATGGATGAACACGTAGCGCGGCAGCAGCGTACCGTCGACTTCCAGCGGTTCAAGCGGGTCAGGTAAATCGTGCGCCAGACATTGAGCGCGAAGCGTTAGCAGGTCTGCCTTCGAGTTATAAGGCAAAACGTACATAATAGGGCGCGACGTATCGAGCCCTAATTCCAGCGCAGGTTCTGCTGGGATAGACTTACTTTTTACCAGTACGCTTAATGGTAAATTAAGTAATTTGTAGTAAATTCGTGGCCAGCCGGACATAAACGATGTAAAGCCTCTGGTTAATAATGCAATTGCGGCGCAAGGATAACAGAAAGCGCGCAAAATTTCTGTTGTTACCCGTCATACTTCAGGTCGCAGCAAAACGCGCTGCGGCTTTAGTTACTGACGCTATTTATCATAAAAGGTTCTTTTAATGGCCAATAATACCACTGGGTTAACTCGAATCATTAAAGCTGCCGGTTATTCATGGAAAGGTTTCCGCGCCGCATGGGTTAATGAAGCCGCTTTCCGCCAGGAAGCGGTTGCCGCAATCGTTGCCGTTGTCATCGCCTGCTTCCTTGATGTTGATGCTATCACCCGCGTACTGCTCATCGGATCTGTCCTTCTGGTGATGATAGTGGAAATTCTGAATAGCGCTATTGAGGCCGTTGTTGACCGAATCGGGTCGGAATTCCATGAACTGTCTGGCCGGGCGAAAGACATGGGTTCCGCTGCCGTACTGCTGTCGATTATCACGGCGGCGATCACCTGGGTCACGCTACTTTGGTCGCATTTCCGATGAGCCTCGAGGAATAATTAAGTCCCTGGTTTTTTGTGCAGTTTTTGGTTCCAAAATCGCCTTTGACTGTATATACTCACAGCATAACTGTATATACACCCAGGGGGCGGTATGAAAGCGTTAACGACCAGGCAGCAAGAGGTGTTTGATCTCATTCGGGATCATATCGGCCAGACGGGTATGCCACCCACGCGTGCAGAAATTGCGCAGCGTCTGGGCTTCCGTTCTCCTAATGCTGCCGAAGAGCACCTTAAGGCGCTTGCGCGTAAGGGCGTGATTGAGATTGTTTCCGGCGCCTCACGCGGCATCCGTCTGCTGGTGGAAGAAGAGAGCGGTATTCCGCTGGTGGGTCGCGTAGCCGCAGGTGAACCTCTGCTGGCGCAGCAGCACATCGAAGGGCACTATCAGGTTGACCCAGGCATGTTCAAGCCGAGCGCCGATTTCCTGCTGCGCGTTAGCGGAATGTCCATGAAAGATATCGGTATTCTTGATGGCGATCTGCTGGCGGTACACAAAACCCAGGACGTGCGTAACGGACAAGTGGTCGTGGCGCGCATTGATGATGAAGTGACGGTTAAGCGCCTGAAAAAACAAGGCAATACCGTGCAGCTTCTGCCTGAAAACAATGAATTCTCCCCGATTGTGGTGGATCTCCGCGAGCAGAGCTTCTCTATTGAAGGGCTGGCGGTCGGCGTTATCCGCAACGGTGAATGGCTGTAATCTTTTCCTGACAGGCTGTAGTTCCTCTACAGCCTGGCCTGTTTTCTGATTCCGGTAATTTCCATGGCATTGCTAACTTCTGCCGATAAGGCGTTGTGGCGTCTTGCGCTACCGATGATTTTTTCCAATATTACCGTTCCTCTGCTGGGGCTGGTGGATACGGCGGTAATCGGGCATCTGGATTCGCCGATTTACCTGGGCGGCGTCGCGATCGGCGCAACGGCGACCAGCTTCCTCTTTATGCTGCTACTTTTTCTGCGCATGAGTACGACAGGCCTGACGGCCCAGGCGTATGGTGCAAAAGATCCCCTGCGTCTGGCGCGTGCGCTGGTTCAGCCGCTCATTCTGGCGTTCGGTGCTGGCGCGTTAATCGTTCTGTTGCGTACGCCGCTGATTGATCTTGCGCTCCATATTGTAGGCGGCAGCGATGCCGTACTGGAACAAGCCCGGCGGTTCCTCGAAATTCGCTGGCTCAGCGCGCCCGCTTCACTGGCAAACCTGGTCCTTCTGGGCTGGCTGCTGGGCGTGCAGTACGCCCGCGCGCCAGTGATCCTGCTGGTGGTGGGCAACCTGCTTAACATTGTGCTCGATCTCTGGCTGGTGATGGGACTGCACATGAACGTCCGGGGCGCGGCGCTGGCTACGGCAATTGCCGAGTACGGGACGCTGCTGATCGGTTTGGGGATGGTCTGGCGCGTGCTGGCGATGCGCGGTATCACCCTGGATCTGCTGAAATCGGCCTGGCGCGGCAATATGCGTAAGCTGCTGGCGCTCAATCGCGACATCATGCTCCGTTCGCTCCTGCTGCAACTCTGCTTCGGCGCATTAACCGTTTTTGGTGCGCGTCTTGGGCCTGAGATCGTCGCCGTCAACGCAGTGCTCATGACGTTACTGACCTTTACCGCTTACGCGCTGGATGGTTTTGCTTACGCCGTCGAGGCGCATTCAGGGCAGGCTTATGGCGCGCGTGAAAGCGGCCAGTTACGCGAAGTCTGGCGTGCTGCCTGTCGTCAGGCGGGTCTGGTGGCGCTGGTCTTTGCTCTGGTTTACGCCTGTTTTGGTGGGCATATTGTCGCGCTTCTCACCTCGTTGCCCGCGCTACGTGAGCTGGCCGATCGCTACATCCTCTGGCAGGTAGTATTACCGGTGGTGGGTGTGTGGTGCTATTTGCTGGACGGCATGTTTATTGGTGCGACGCGCGGGGCGGAGATGCGCAACAGCATGGCCGTCGCTGCGGCGGGGTTCGGCCTGACGCTGCTGACCTTGCCGTATCTCGGCAATCATGGTCTGTGGCTCGCGCTGGCGGTGTTTCTCTCACTGCGTGGCCTTTCGCTGGCCGTTATCTGGCGTCGTCACTGGCGAAACAATACCTGGTTTCCAGCCCCGCACGATATATCGTAACGGTTAAAGATTCCGAATATAAAAATAAATGCCGAATCCTTAACTATAATAATAATCACGTCCAGCAGAAAAGAACGAAGCGGACGATACTCATAGACGCTTAACACGAGGACACGATTATGAATAAAGACGAAATCGGCGGCAACTGGAAGCAATTCAAAGGTAAAGCGAAAGAACAGTGGGGTAAGCTGACAGATGACGATATGACCGTCATTGAAGGTAAGCGCGATCAGCTGGTAGGTAAAATCCAGGAGCGCTACGGTTATGAAAAAGATCAGGCGGAAAACGAAGTCAAAGACTGGGAAACCCGTAACGACTACCGCTGGTAACCGGCACTATCCCCAAGGGCGGCTCTGAGCCGCCTTTTTCTTTGGCCTTAACGCGGCTTTTTCTTCACCAGGATAGAGTGATCGTGCTGACAGGCATCCTGATGACGGCATGACTCCACCTCCACGCAGGCAGAACATAAGCCGTGGGCTTCGATCACGTTATGGCGCAGCGCAAAGCCCATTCTGGCTGCCAGCGTATGCATAATATCTTCCACACCTTCCGCACACTCTTCCTTCACCACGCCACAGCGATCGCAGATAAACATGGCGGACGTGTGAGTAGGCTGGTCAAAAAGATGGCACAGCACATAGCTGTTTGTTGATTCCACTTTATGCACAAACCCTTGCTCCAGCAGAAAATCCAGCGCCCGATAGACGGTCGGCGGTTTTGCCTGCGGCTCGCTTTCACGCAGCAGGTCGAGCAGATCGTAAGCGCTGATGGCACCCTGTTGCAGGCTCATCAGACGCAGTACCTCAAGGCGCTGCGGGGTCAGGCGCACATTGCGTTGCGCACAGAGCTTTTCAGCTTGCGCTAACAGCTCTTTTGTGGACTTGTCCATCGGGCACCTCGGATGTGGTAAGGGGTGAAAACCCTCACTTTATCATGTTCTGCTAAAAACACCGAGATCCGCCGGGCTGTGCTATACCTGACGCATCGCAAATCGGGAGATCGCATGATGAAAAGACCTGACTGTATTCGGCACTGGCGGGACGTGGAAGGCGCCGATGACGCAACGTATCCGGACAGCAATGAACGGTTTTCTATTGGCGCGCCGCTGGCCCGCAAGCTGGGTCTCGGCCGCATTGGTATTCACCATGAACGGCTGCCGCCCGGACGCCGTACTTCTTATCCGCATGCGGAAAGCGACGAAGAGGAGTTTGTTTACGTTCTGGAGGGTTACCCTGAGGCCTGGATCAATGGTTATCTGTGGAAGCTTGAACCCGGAGACAGCGTGGGATTTCCTGCCGGCACGGGCGTGTGCCATACCTTTATCAACAACACCGATGAAGAGGTGCGCTTACTGGTGGTGGGTGAGGCTAATAAAAAACATAACCGCATCTACTATCCCCTCAATCCGGTGTATGCCGTGACGCGCGAAGACCACTGGGTAGACCATCCGCCTCAGTTTTTTGGCCCGCACGATGGAAAACCTGGGCGAAAATAATTTCCTCTTCTATAAATATTGATGGTCGTCACACATTAGAACAGGCCGGGATGGAATTTAACTTAGGGAAATAGCGGGTCTTTTTGTACTTATTCACAGCAATAGTTCGTTCCTGTTTGGGTGATAACAGACAGGGTTAACTAATAACAAACTATTTACGAGCACACTGTGAAAAAACATTTTAAATTTTCGATGGTTAGCATTGCTGTCTCCTTTTTTATGGCAAATCAGGCGGGAGCAGCCAATACCTGGACGGAAGCGCGTAGCGACGCAATGGGCGGAACGGGTGTCGCGGCAGGGAGCTATGGCAGCGGGGCGTTAATCAACCCCGCGTTACTGGCAAAATCTAAGCCCGAGGATGATGTGACGGTCATTTTGCCGTCCGTTGGCGTGCAGGTGACCGATGAAGACAATCTTCAGGACGAGATTGATACCATTAACGATAAAATCAATCATTACAAGGACGTGGTTGATAGTCTGACCCCCATTGATATCATCACGAATCCATTAGGTTCGATCAATCAGTTCCAGGGCGCAGCGAAAGATCTCGCTGATGAGCTGGACTACCTGAAAGGCAAAACCGCACACGCCACCGCAGGGGCGGGGATTGCCGTCAGTATCCCTAACGATGTCCTTTCCGTGGCCTTTATGGCCAAAGGCTATGCACATGGCCGCGTCAGCTCTTCAATCGATCAGCAGGACATTGATTATCTGCGCGGTATACAACGAAGCGATGCGGTGGCTGCCGGTGTGGCGCTGGATGCCGCGCTAAACGGTTCCGATCAGATCACCAAAAACCTTAACTCTACGGCGTCTGGTCGGGCGGCGATTGTGTCCGACTACGGTATTGCGGTAGCCCGTCAGTTCGATCTTGGCGGCGTTCCGGTTTCTGTTGGCGTCACGCCGAAGCTGCAAAAAACCTGGCTCTATAACTACACTACCTCAATCTACGATTACGACAGTAATAAGTGGAACGACAGCCGCTACCGTACCGACGACACTGGCTTCAACGTTGATGCCGGTATTGCTGCTGATTTCGGTGAAAACTGGACGGTCGGCGTGAGCGGGCAAAACCTGATGTCGCGCGATATCGATACCAAAGATATCCGCATTCGCAACGGGCGCACGGGAGAGGTGGTGAGTTATAAAGACACCTATCAGATCCGTCCGCTGGTCACTGCCGGGGCCGCCTGGCACAACGATCTGGTCACGCTGACCGCAGATGGCGATCTGACCGAAACCAAGGGCTTTAAAAGCGAAGACACCTCCCAGTACGTTGGCGTCGGTGCCGAAGTCACGCCGCTGAGCTGGCTGGCAGTACGCGCCGGTTATCGTGCGGATATGAAAGGGAACGACAGCAACGTCTTTACCGGCGGTGTCGGTTTTGCGCCGTTCAACTCCGTCCATGTTGACCTGATGGGGCTTTATGGCGAAGACGAGACCTGGGGCGCAGGGGCACAGTTGAGCATGACGTTCTAAAGTACACCGGAGGCGCTGCGCCTCCGGCTTTTCTTTGTGCTATAGTAGCGCCCCTTTTCCGCCAGATGCTTAAAAGTTCGCCATGTCGTCAGAATTTCAGACCGCTTTCCCTGCACATCGTTTTTCCATTGCGCCAATGCTCGACTGGACGGACAGACATTGCCGCTATTTCCTGCGTCAGCTCTCCCGCCATACGCTGCTATACACCGAAATGGTCACTACCGGCGCAATTATTCACGGCAAAGGCGACTATCTGGCGTACAGCGAAGAGGAGCATCCGGTTGCGCTGCAACTCGGTGGCAGCGATCCGGCTGCGCTGGCGCAGTGCGCGAAGCTGGCCGAAGAACGCGGCTATGACGAGATTAACCTCAACGTCGGTTGTCCGTCCGACCGTGTGCAAAACGGCATGTTCGGCGCGTGTCTGATGGGAAATGCGCACCTGGTGGCGGACTGCATCAAAGCGATGCGCGACGTCGTCTCTATCCCGGTCACGGTCAAAACCCGTATCGGCATAGACGACCAGGACAGCTATGAGTTTCTGTGTGATTTCATCAACACGGTATCAGGGAAGGGTGAATGCGAGATGTTTATCATCCACGCCCGTAAAGCCTGGCTCTCAGGCCTCAGCCCGAAAGAAAACCGCGAGATCCCGCCGCTGGACTACCCGCGCGTGTACCAGCTGAAACGCGACTTCCCACACCTGACCATGTCGATCAATGGCGGTATTAAGTCGCTGGACGAGGCCAAAGCGCACCTCGAACATATGGATGGCGTGATGGTCGGACGCGAGGCGTATCAGAATCCGGGCATTCTGGCGACGGTTGACCGGGAAATCTTTGGCGTTGAGGGTGCTGACACCGATCCCGTGGCCGTAGTGCGCGCCATGTATCCGTACATTGAGCGCGAGCTGAGTCATGGTACGTATCTGGGCCACATTACCCGCCATATGCTTGGCCTGTTCCAGGGCATTCCTGGTGCGCGCCAGTGGCGTCGTTATCTCAGCGAGAACGCGCATAAAGCCGGTGCGGATATTGAGGTACTGGAACACGCGCTGCGTCTGGTTGCGGATAAACGTTAAATTTCGCTAAAAGATGGTCAAATACGCCACGCCCTGCAACACATTGCGGGGCGTTTTGCTTTCAGAACAACAACTTATTTTTGGCATGATTCTTGTAATGATCGCAGCATCATTCGGGAACTCGTGGGAGAGCACCATGCTGGAACTACTTTTTGTGATTGGCTTCTTTATCATGCTGATGGTCACGGGCGTGTCGCTGCTCGGTATTCTGGCCGCGCTCGTTGTGGCCACGGTGGTGATGTTTGTCGGCGGATTATTTGCCCTGACGATTAAACTCTTGCCGTGGTTACTTCTGGCGATTGCGGTGGTATGGGCCATACGGGCGATTAAATCACCAAAACTGCCGACTTATCAGCGTAATAACCGCTTCCGTTACTAAGGTATTGAGGGGTACGTCACATACCTGCAACTTTTCCGGCAGCAATCTTTAGAACAGAATAGGATTTACTTATCGAATCTGTCACTATGGCTGCCGCTAAAGAATTCATCGAGCTGTACCCTACATACAGCCGAACTAAAAAAAAGAAAGGGCTTCCCATGGGAAGCCCAATTTCTTTTTATGGCTCAGGGAATTAACAGACTTGAGCCCTGGGTTGCCCGGCTCTCCAGCACCTCATGCGCACGTTGCGCATCGGTCAGCGGATATTTCTGCGCTTCTGCCACATCCACTTTGATCACCCCGCTGGCGATCAGCGAGAACAGCTCGTTGCTGGCTTCCTCAAATTCTTCCCGATTAGTGATGTAACCTTGCAGGGAAGGGCGGGTGACATACAGTGACCCTTTCTGATTCAGAATGCCCAGGTTCACGCCGGTGACAGCCCCGGAGGCGTTACCGAAGCTCACCATCAGCCCGCGACGTTGCAGGCAGTCCAGCGAAGATTCCCAGGTGTCTTTCCCCACCGAGTCATACACCACGCGTACCTTTTTGCCGCCAGTGATCTCTTTCAGCCGCTCAACGATGCTCTCTTCCCGGTAGTTGATCACCTGCCATGCGCCCGCGTCCAGCGCGCGCTGTGCTTTTTGCGCGCTGCCTGTGGTGCCGATCAGCTTCGCCCCCAGGGCTTTCGCCCACTGGCAGGCAATCAGCCCTACGCCACCTGCGGCTGCGTGAAACAGGAATTGCTCGTCAGGCTTAATTTCGTAGGTTTTGCGCAGCAGATAATAGACCGTCAGCCCTTTCAGGAATGAGGCGGCAGCCTGCTCGAAGCCGATCGCATTTGGCAGAAGCGCCGCTTTCTCGGCCGGAACGTTATGGATGGAGCTGTAAGCGCCCAGCGCCGACTGCGCGTACACCACGCGATCGCCTTCCTTAATGTGCTTAACCGCGCTGCCCACTTTGCTGACGATACCGGCCGCCTCGGTGCCCAGTCCGCTCGGCATCGACGGAGGCGGATAGAGACCGCCGCGAATATAGGTATCGATGTAGTTAATGCCGATTGCTTTGTTTTCAACCTGGATTTCGTTCTCGCCAGGTGCCGTGGGGGTAAACTCCACGGCTTGCAGTACGTCTGGCCCGCCATGTTTCTGGAACTCAATGCGTGTTGCCATGCTCCCTCCGTTAGAAAATTATGGTAATCTTTCGACCCACTCTTTATCTCGGTAACTCCATTCACTATGGCAGGAAACAAACCCTTCAACAAACAGACTGAACCCCGTGAACGTGATTATCAGGTCGCCGGGTTAAAAGTCCCGCCGCACTCGATTGAAGCGGAACAGTCGGTGTTGGGCGGTTTAATGCTGGATAACGAACGTTGGGACGACGTCGCCGAGCGCGTTGTTGCGGAAGACTTCTATACCCGCCCGCACCGCCACATCTTTACTGAAATGGCGCGTTTGCAGGAGTCGGGCAGCCCGATCGACCTGATTACACTCGCAGAATCGCTGGAGCGTCTGGGACAGCTCGACAGTGTCGGCGGGTTTGCCTATCTGGCAGAACTGTCAAAAAACACGCCAAGTGCCGCGAACATCAGCGCTTACGCTGATATCGTCCGTGAACGTGCCGTTGTCCGCGAGATGATCTCGGTGGCGAATGATATCGCCGAGGCCGGTTTCGATCCCCAGGGGCGCACCAGCGAAGATCTACTTGATCTTGCCGAGTCCCGCGTCTTTAAAATCGCCGAAAGCCGTGCGAACAAAGACGAAGGCCCGAAAAACATCGCCGATGTGCTCGACGCCACCGTTGCGCGTATTGAGCAGCTTTTCCAGCAGCCGCACGATGGCGTGACGGGGGTGAACACCGGTTATGACGATCTCAACAAGAAAACGGCAGGTCTTCAGCCATCGGATTTGATTATCGTCGCGGCGCGTCCGTCGATGGGTAAAACGACATTTGCGATGAACCTCGTCGAAAACGCGGCGATGTTGCAGGATAAACCGGTTCTTATCTTCAGTCTTGAGATGCCCTCAGAACAGATCATGATGCGTTCTCTGGCATCCCTGTCGCGCGTGGATCAGACCCGCATCCGTACCGGTCAGCTCGACGATGAGGACTGGGCGCGGATCTCCGGCACCATGGGGATTTTGCTGGAAAAACGGAACATCTATATTGATGACTCCTCCGGCCTGACGCCGACGGAAGTGCGCTCCCGCGCGCGCCGTATCGCCCGTGAACACGGTGGTATCGGTCTCATTATGATCGACTACCTTCAGCTGATGCGCGTTCCGTCGCTTTCCGACAACCGTACGCTGGAGATTGCCGAAATTTCACGCTCGCTCAAAGCGTTAGCCAAAGAGCTGCACGTGCCGGTGGTGGCGCTGTCGCAGCTAAACCGTTCTCTGGAACAACGTGCAGACAAGCGCCCGGTCAACTCCGACCTGCGTGAATCCGGCTCCATCGAGCAGGATGCCGACTTAATCATGTTCATCTACCGTGATGAGGTTTATCACGAGAACAGCGATCTGAAAGGGATCGCCGAAATTATTATTGGTAAGCAACGTAACGGCCCCATCGGTACGGTACGTCTGACCTTTAACGGCCAGTGGTCGCGTTTCGACAACTATGCCGGTCCTCAATATGATGATGAGTAATTTCTAAGGAATTCAAATGCAAGCGGCAACTGTTGTGATTAACCGCCGCGCTCTGCGACACAACCTGCAACGTCTGCGAGAACTGGCGCCCGCCAGTAAGCTCGTTGCAGTCGTGAAAGCGAACGCTTACGGACACGGTCTTCTTGAGACCGCGCGAACGCTCCCCGATGCCGACGCTTTTGGCGTCGCCCGTCTCGAAGAAGCTCTCCGCCTGCGCGCAGGTGGAATTACGCAACCGATTCTGCTCCTCGAAGGCTTTTTTGAAGCCTCGGACCTGCCGACCATTGCCGATCAGCACCTGCACACGGCGGTGCATAACGAAGAACAGCTGGCCGCGCTGGAAACGGCCGAACTGAGCGAGCCGGTCACCGTGTGGATGAAGCTCGACACGGGCATGCACCGCCTGGGCGTGCGCCCGGAGAATGCCGAAGCGTTTTATCAGCGGCTGTGCCAGTGCCAGAACGTGCGTCAGCCGGTGAATATCGTCAGCCACTTTGCCCGCGCCGATGAGCCTGAATGCGGCGCAACGGAACAGCAGCTTGATATCTTCACCACCTTCTGCGAAGGCAAACCGGGGATGCGCTCCATTGCGGCGTCCGGCGGCCTTCTGCTGTGGCCGCAGTCGCACTTCGACTGGGCGCGTCCGGGGATTATCCTGTATGGCGTTTCCCCGCTTGAGAACAAACCCTGGGGACCGGACTTCGGCTTTAAGCCGGTGATGTCGCTGGTTTCAAAGCTGATTGCCGTGCGTGAGCACAAAGCAGGCGAGCCGGTAGGTTACGGCGGCACCTGGACGAGTGAGCGCGACACGCGGCTTGGCGTGGTAGCGATGGGCTACGGCGACGGCTATCCGCGCGCCGCGCCAACGGGTACGCCGGTACTGGTCAATGGTCGCGAAGTGAAGATTGTCGGCCGTGTGGCGATGGACATGATTTGTGTCGATCTGGGACCCGACGCGCAGGATAAAGCGGGGGACGATGCGGTGATGTGGGGCGAAGGCCTGCCGGTAGAGCGTATTGCTGAAATAACAAAAGTGAGTGCTTACGAACTTATCACGCGCCTTACCTCAAGGGTAGCGATGAAATACGTCGACTAATCACAGTATCCGGGAAGGGATATGTCACCATCTGAAATGGCTGCTTGTCTGGCCTATGCGCTCTCTGTCTGGCTGGCGGCCAGAAACAATATCAACACGTGGTGGATCGGTATTCTCGGCAGCGGGCTATACGCCTGGGTCTTCTATTCAGTGCAGCTCTATGCCGATGTTACCCTACAGCTCTTTTTCATTATCACGAGCATAACGGGTTGGGTGCACTGGCTGAAAGGAAACCGCGGAGAGGTATTGCCGGTGCGGCGAACCCACCCCAGACATTTTCTCCTTCTGCTGGCCTGTGCCGTGGCAGTAGCGGCGCTGTACGGGCTTTTATTGCATCGGTATACCAACGCCTGGGCACCCTGGCTGGACTCCATTATTTTAACCTTCAGCATCCTGGCGCAGTTCATGCTAATGGGCCGACGCCTGGAGAACTGGTACGTCTGGCTTGCCGTCAATACCCTTGCCGTGCCGCTGTATGCGATGAGGGGCCTGCATTTGACCGCGGTTCTGTATCTGGTGTTCTGGTTTAACGCCTGGCACGGTTTATATCAATGGCGTAAGGAGATCCGCGCGCGATGAAACCTTACGCAGAGGGTCTGATTGTCGGCAAGTTCGCGCCCTTACACGCAGGACATGAATTGCTTATCAACGCTGCGCTTGCCCGGTGCGAGACGGTGTTTATCATCAGCTATTCGCTACCGGAAATGCCGGGGTGCGAACCCGAAAAGCGCCTTCAGTGGCTACAGACGCGTTTCCCGCGGTGTCGTCACCTGGTGTTTTCGCCAGAGATCGCGGCGGGCCATGATATTGAACCGCCGCCGCCCAACGACGCAGATGCCGATCGCCACCGACACTACGTGGCTACCCTATGCGAACGCTTCTTTCACTGCCGACCGGACGCCGTATTCACTGCGGAGGATTACGGCGATGGCTTTGCCCGCGTATTAAGCCAGCGTTTTGGCAAACCGGTCACGCACGTGCGGCTTCAGCGCCCGGAGGGCCCTGATGCGCCCTCAGGCACGCTTATTCGCTCTGATGTTCATCGCTACCGCGAGATGCTCTCGGCGGAGGTTTACCGGAGTTTTGTCTTTCGAATTTGCTTATTGGGCGGCGAGTCGACGGGCAAAAGCACGCTTTCCCGGGCGTTGGCAGCAGCGCTTAACGCGCCCTATGTCGCTGAGTTCGGGCGCGAATACTGGGAAGAAAAGAACGGAGTACTGGAATGCGACGATCTCCTGCATATTGCGCGCGAGCAGGTGCGGCGTGAGGACGCAGCCAGCACGGCGCCTTATCTGATTTGTGATACGTCGCCCTTAACCACGCTGTTTTATACCCTCGACCAGTATGGCTCGGCGCCTCAGGCGCTGTACGACTTAGCCGGGCGGGACTACTCGCTGGTTGTACTGTGCGGCGATGAATTTCCCTTTGTACAGGACGGTACCAGGCAAGGCGCGGCGTTTCGCCGCAGGCAGCAGTCGTGGTATATCGCTGAACTGGCGCGCCGAAATATCCCGTATTTACGCGTCACAGGGTCGACGTCTGAGCGTATCGAACAAATTCGTGGGCATATCCAGAAACGGTTTTCATAACCTTCTCGACCTTCTCCTGCTTCCGGTTTATTGTTGAAAATCCTGCCTCATAACAATCCGGAGAACATCGCGTGTTTCAGAAAGTAGACGCCTACGCCGGCGACCCTATCCTCTCCTTGATGGAGCGTTTCAAAGAAGATCCTCGCAGCGACAAAGTGAACCTCAGCATCGGTCTTTATTACAACGAGGACGGCATCATTCCTCAACTGAAAGCCGTTGCCGAAGCCGAAGCGCGTCTTAACGCAACCCCGCACGGGGCTTCGCTTTATCTGCCGATGGAAGGGTTAAATACCTACCGTAATACCATTGCGCCGCTGCTGTTTGGTGCGGATCACGCGGTGCTCGCGCAAAAGCGCGTGGCGACTATCCAGACGCTGGGTGGCTCGGGTGCGCTGAAGGTAGGCGCAGATTTCCTGAAAAAGTACTTCCCGGATTCCGGCGTGTGGGTCAGCGACCCGACGTGGGAAAACCACGTGGCCATCTTTGAAGGCGCGGGCTTTAAGGTTGCGACCTATCCATGGTTCGACAGCGAAACCAACGGCGTACGCGTTGATGCGCTGCTGGAAAAACTGAACACTCTGCCGGAGCGCAGTATCGTATTGCTGCATCCGTGCTGCCATAACCCGACCGGTGCGGACCTCACCAATGCCCAGTGGGATGCGGTGATCGGGGTACTGAAGGCGCGTAACCTGATCCCGTTCCTCGACATCGCCTATCAGGGCTTTGGGGCGGGCATGGAGGAGGACGCCTACGCCATTCGCGCGATTGCCAGCGCGGGTCTGCCTGCGCTGGTCAGCAACTCTTTCTCAAAAATCTTCTCCCTCTACGGCGAGCGCGTCGGCGGTCTGTCCGTGGTGTGTGAAGATGCCGAAGCCGCGGGACGCGTACTCGGTCAGCTGAAAGCGACGGTCCGCCGTATTTACTCCAGCCCGCCGAACTTTGGTGCGCAGGTGGTCGCGACCGTACTGGGCGATGATCAGCTGAAAGCCACCTGGCTTGCGGAAGTGGAAGGCATGCGTAAGCGCATCCTGTCGATGCGTCAGGAGCTGGTTAACGTTCTGAAAGAGGCCGTGCCTGGACATAACTTTGATTATCTTCTCAAGCAGCGCGGGATGTTCAGCTATACCGGACTGAGTGCAGCGCAGGTCGATCGCCTGCGCGAAGAGTTCGGTGTCTACCTGATCGCCAGCGGCCGTATGTGTGTGGCGGGGCTGAATGCTGGCAACGTCCAGCGCGTGGCGCAGGCGTTTGCATCCGTAATGTAAGTATTCACTTACTTGCATGCTATATGTAGGCCGGGTAAGGCGCAGCCGCCACCCGGCTTTTTTGTTCGCGCCGGTGCCAGTCATTGCCCGGCGGTGCTTCGCTTACCGGGTCTACACGTTTCTTCTGCGCTTTGTGATCGTCTTCTTTTTATTCAGCTTCATAAGTAAAAACTCCTTTTCTTCCCCTCCCGCTGGGGTTATGGTCGGATAGTTTTTGACCATCCGCTCAAAATAAAAAGATAACAAACTGAATATTCAGGGGAAACATGCGCAAGATCACACTGGCGCTCAGCGCCGCCTGCTTATTGTTCTCGCTTAATAGTACCGTTGTTGCGCGGGCTTCTGCACCCACGCCGCTTTACACCGGCACCACCGCCGCCATTCTTGCCGAACAGGCCCCCATTCACTGGGTTTCAGTGGCACAAATCGAAAACAGCCTGACGGGTCGCCCGCCGATGGCCGTGGGCTTCGATATTGACGATACCGTTCTCTTCTCCAGCCCCGGTTTCTGGCGCGGCAAAAAAACGTACTCCCCTGAAAGCGAAGCCTATCTGAAAAACCCGGAATTCTGGGAAAAGATGAACAACGGCTGGGATGAGTTCAGTATCCCGAAAGAGGTTGCCCGCGCGCTGATCGCCATGCACGTAAAGCGCGGCGACAGCATTTACTTCGTGACCGGACGTAGCCAGACCAAAACCGAAACCGTCTCGAAAACGCTACAGGATGATTTTCTGATCCCGGCTGCCAGCATGAATCCGGTCATTTTTGCCGGGGACCAGGAAGGGCAAAACACCAAAACCCAGTGGCTGGAAAAGAAAAATATCAAGGTGTTCTACGGTGATTCAGATAACGACATCACCGCGGCGCACGACGTGGGAGCCAGAGGCATCCGGGTGTTACGCGCCTCGAACTCTACCTACCGGCCGCTGCCAATGGCCGGTAAATTTGGCGAAGAGGTGATCGTTAACTCCGAATACTGATGCATTAACGGCGGGGTGAATGCTTTTTTAAGCAAATCTCGCCGCGCGGGTTTTACCTTTCGCTTTCTTGCTGCACACTTAGAAAGATTCATCTTTCAACACGGAGCAGCACATGTGGTATCAACAGACCCTGACCTTAAGCGCAAAACCACGCGGATTTCACCTGGTGACGGACGAAGTCATCGGGCAAATCCGCGACCTGCCGCGCGTCAAAACGGGTTTGCTGCATCTGCTGCTTCAGCACACGTCTGCTTCTCTCACGCTCAATGAAAATTGCGATCCCACCGTCCGGTCTGACATGGAGCGGCATTTTCTGAAAACCGTCCCGGATAACGCCCCGTATGACCATGATTACGAGGGGGCGGATGATATGCCTTCGCACATCAAATCCTCTTTGCTGGGGGTCTCGTTGATGCTGCCGGTCCACAACGGACGGCTGCTGCTGGGAACGTGGCAGGGGATCTGGCTGGGAGAACATCGCATTCACGGTGGTTCGCGTAAAATTATCGCAACGCTACAAGGGGAATAAAGATGACAATTTCGGAGATACTTCAGTACTGCATGAGCAAGCCGGGCGCAGAACAGAGCGTTCACAGCGACTGGAAAGCCACGCAGATCAAAGTGGGTGATGTGTTGTTCGCGATGGTAAAAGAGGTTGAGGGACGTCCTGCGGCATCGCTGAAAACCAGTCCTGAACTGGCCGACTTACTGCGCCAGCAGCACGATGATGTCAGGCCAAGCAAGCATCTGAATAAAGCACACTGGAGTACGGTGTTTCTCGACGGCTCGCTGCCAGATTCGCAAATTTACTACCTGGTAGATGCGTCGTATCAACAGGCGGTAGAACTGCTGCCGGAAACGATCCGACAGCAGCTCTCCGTGTAACGATTACAGCAACGGTTTAAGGAAGCGCGCGGTGTGCGAGGCTTCGCACTCTGCAACGGTCTCTGGCGTACCGGAGACGAGGATTTCACCGCCGCCGCTGCCGCCTTCCGGGCCGAGATCGACAATCCAGTCCGCGGTTTTAATCACGTCCAGGTTGTGCTCAATCACCACGATGGTGTTGCCCTGATCGCGCAACTGGTGCAGCACGTCCAGCAGCTGCTGGATATCCGCAAAATGCAGGCCGGTGGTCGGCTCGTCCAGAATGTACAGCGTCTGACCGGTACCGCGTTTGGACAGCTCACGCGCCAGCTTCACGCGCTGCGCTTCACCGCCGGACAGCGTTGTCGCTGACTGCCCCAGACGAATATAGGTCAGACCCACATCCATCAGGGTTTGCAGCTTACGCGCCAGCGCAGGGACGGCGTCAAAGAACTCGCGCGCCTCTTCGATGGTCATATCCAGCACTTCGTGGATGGTCTTGCCTTTGTACTTAATCTCCAGCGTTTCGCGGTTATAGCGCTTGCCTTTACACTGGTCGCACGGCACGTAGATATCCGGCAGGAAGTGCATCTCAACCTTGATTACGCCGTCGCCCTGGCACGCTTCACAGCGGCCGCCGCGCACGTTAAAGCTGAAACGTCCTGGCGTGTAGCCGCGCGAACGCGCTTCCGGTACACCCGCGAAGAGTTCACGGACGGGCGTAAAGACGCCAGTATAGGTCGCCGGGTTGGAGCGCGGGGTGCGGCCAATCGGGCTCTGATCGATATCGATAACCTTGTCGAAATGCTCCAGCCCCTGAATGTCGCGGTACGGTGCAGGCTCGGCCAGCGTCGCGCCGTTCAGCGCCGTCTGCGCAATCGGGAACAGCGTATCGTTGATCAGCGTCGATTTACCGGAACCGGACACGCCGGTGATGCAGGTAAACAGCCCGACAGGCAGCGTCAGGGTCACGTCTTTCAGGTTGTTGCCGCGCGCCCCGGTTAGCTTCAGCACTTTTTCCGGGTTCGCCGCCACGCGCTGTTTTGGCACTTCAATTTTGCGCTTGCCGCTCATGTACTGGCCGGTCAGCGACTCGGGCACCGCCATAATGTCTTTCAGCGTCCCTTCTGCCACCACCTGTCCGCCGTGCACGCCAGCGCCCGGGCCGATGTCGATCACGTGGTCTGCGGCGCGAATGGCGTCTTCGTCGTGCTCAACCACAATCACCGTGTTGCCAAGGTTACGCAGGTGAACCAGCGTGCCGAGCAGGCGTTCGTTGTCGCGCTGGTGCAGGCCGATAGACGGCTCATCCAGCACGTACATCACGCCGACTAAGCCCGCGCCAATCTGGCTCGCCAGGCGGATACGCTGGGCTTCACCGCCGGAGAGCGTTTCAGCCGATCGGGAAAGCGTCAGGTAGTTCAGGCCGACGTTCACGAGGAACTTGAGGCGATCGCCGATCTCTTTCAGCACTTTTTCAGCGATTTTTGCGCGCTGGCCGGAGAGCTTCAGGTTGTTGAAGAAGTCCATTGCGTGACCGATGCTCATGTCTGAGATGGTCGGCAGCGCCGTGTTTTCAACAAACACGTGACGCGCTTCGCGACGCAGACGTGTACCCTCGCAGGTGGCGCAGGAGCGGTTGCTGATGAACTTCGCCAGCTCCTCACGCACCGCGCTGGATTCGGTCTCTTTGTAGCGGCGCTCCATGTTGTGCAGCACCCCTTCGAACGGGTGGCGACGCACGGAAGTGTCACCGCGATCGTTCATGTACTTGAACTCGATGTTCTCTTTGCCGGAACCGAACAGGATCACTTTATGTACGTTCGCGCTCAGGCTGGCCCACGGGGCTTCAACGTCGAACTTATAGTGCTCTGCCAGCGATTTCAGCATCTGGAAGTAGTAAAAATTACGCTTATCCCAGCCGCGAATGGCGCCACCCGCCAGCGACAGCTCCGGGTTCTGGATCACGCGGTCCGGGTCGAAATATTGCTGAACGCCGAGGCCGTCACAGGTCGGGCACGCGCCCGCCGGGTTGTTGAACGAGAACAGGCGCGGTTCCAGCTCGCGCATGCTGTAGCCGCAAATCGGGCAGGCGAAGTTGGCGGAGAAGAGCAGCTCTTCCGCTTTCGCATCGTCCATGTCTGACACCACCGCCGTGCCGCCCGACAGTTCCAGCGCCGTTTCAAAGGATTCCGCCAGACGCGTCGCCAGATCTTCACGTACCTTAAAGCGGTCAATCACCACTTCGATGGTGTGTTTCTTTTGCAGCTCCAGCTTTGGCGGATCGGACAGGTCACACACTTCGCCATCGATACGGGCGCGGATATAGCCCTGGCTTGCCAGGTTTTCCAGCGTTTTGGTGTGTTCACCCTTACGCTCTTTAATGATTGGCGCCAGCAGCATCAGGCGTTTGCCTTCCGGCTGAGACAGCACGTTATCCACCATCTGGCTGACGGTCTGGGCCGCCAGCGGAACGTCATGATCCGGACAACGCGGCTCGCCCACGCGCGCATACAGCAGACGCAGGTAGTCATGGATTTCGGTAATGGTACCGACCGTAGAACGCGGGTTATGCGATGTGGATTTCTGCTCAATGGAGATAGCAGGAGACAACCCTTCAATGTGGTCGACATCCGGTTTTTCCATCAGCGACAGGAACTGACGCGCGTACGCCGAGAGCGATTCAACGTAACGACGCTGTCCTTCGGCATACAAAGTGTCGAAAGCCAGTGAGGATTTGCCAGACCCCGAAAGCCCGGTCACGACGATGAGTTTGTCGCGAGGGATTATGAGGTTGATATTCTTGAGATTGTGGGTGCGGGCGCCCCGAACTTCGATCTTATCCATTCACCTTTCCCGGTTGGAACACGGATTGCCTGATTTGTTTGAAGGACAAACGGCTGTCAGAAACGGCTAATTATGACACAAAATGACCTGTTTGAATATACAGTATTGGAATGCATTTTCTGATTCACTGTGTAACAATGTCGAGTCCGCGAGAGAACTCTGGAACATGCTACGCAACTATCAAAGTGTCGCATGGAAATGGTACACTCGCGCGTTTACACTATTAAGAAACGTATTCAGGAGACACGAACATGGCCAGCAGAGGCGTAAACAAGGTGATTCTCGTCGGTAATCTGGGCCAGGACCCGGAAGTACGCTACATGCCGAGTGGTGGCGCAGTTGCCAACATTACGCTGGCTACTTCCGAATCCTGGCGTGATAAAGCGACCGGTGAAATGAAAGAGCAGACCGAATGGCACCGCGTTGTGCTGTTTGGCAAACTGGCTGAAGTGGCCGGTGAGTATCTGCGTAAGGGTTCTCAGGTCTATATCGAAGGCCAGCTGCGTACCCGCAAATGGACCGATCAATCCGGTCAGGAAAAATACACCACGGAAGTGGTGGTCAACGTAGGCGGCACCATGCAGATGCTGGGTGGTCGTCAGGGCAGTGGCGCACCGGCAGGTGGCGGCCAGCAGCAGGGCGGTTGGGGTCAGCCTCAACAGCCTCAGGGCGGCAATCAGTTCAGCGGCGGCGCGCAGTCTCGTCCTCAGCAGCAGTCTGCTCCGGCACCGTCTAACGAACCGCCAATGGACTTCGACGACGATATCCCGTTCTGATATCCAGACGCGTGAAACACAAAAAACCCAGACAATGTCTGGGTTTTTTTATAACAGGCTATCAGGTAATCACCATCGGCCAGTCTGGCGGAGTGTGGCTCATGGCTTCAACCATCACCACTTTAATGTTTTCCCAGACGGCGGCCATATCCACCAGCGTAATGCCGAGCAAACCTGTCGCGAACCAGCATGCGGCACCCAACCCTAACAGGGTGCTAATCACAGCAAGACCTGCGTAGTCGGACTTTCGGAACTGAATGTTTAACGTGCTGGCCAGGAACATCAAAACCGCGCTCAACAACGGCCAGCGCAGGAGCACCATACTGGTGGTAATGGTTGCCATAAAACCCATCCTCGACAAAACAGACGAACTGGAATGAAACAATGTTTCTCGTTACATAAGATGTGTGAACTATATCACATTTGCTGTTTTATTCGCCAGTATCGTATGAGGTAAAAGTGGGTTTATAACCGGGGAAAATATATCGTACTCGCTCAGATCGGCGCTTAGCCGGAATTTTTATTTTTAATTCATTCAGATAGCAAAACCTTTGCAAAACACCCTCGGCTGTATAGCGTTTACAGCAGTATGTCTATGGATTATGCTTGTGTGGAACAATAAATGTACCCGCAAAAATAATTCATCACATTGAATTATTTGGATTTTTATTCTTTTTTAACACTCAGCATACTCTTTGATTTCGTGGTCTTATTCTTTTATTCAGATATGAGTTATTGCGGTTGCTCTCTCGATTAATGACCTGCGAAAAGATAATGAAAGAAAAAAGACGCGAGATTATTAACGACAGCATGCAGGCTCTGCACGCCCTGGCGAAGCTGATGCCACAACTCAACGCGCAGTGTTCGCCGGTTGAAATGCTGGAAATCATCAACAGCGCACTGGGGGCAAATCTCTCGTGGGTCAGTGTCGAATCCGCAGACGGGCCGCGCGTGGTTTGTGCCGGCGACGTGACGTGTCACGCCTTCAACGTGGCGGATTTTCTTGCCAGCACCCTGTTGCAGCGGCATCACCGCGCCTGGCGCGTTATCTACTGGAAAGAGCATATTGGCCGGGCGGTATTTTCCCCTCAGCACCCGGGCTATGCGCGGCTGCAAAGCGGCGTGCTGTGTAAACTCTCAGCGCATGGCAGACAGTGCAGTGGTTATTTCTTTTTGGCTTTTAATGAAAAACTGACCTCGTTGCCGATATTGAAAAATATCGTGGTGGTATTGGTCGAGAAGCTAAAAGATTATTTTGATGACATCATCGTGCGGGAAAAAACAGCGCAAGAGATGCAGCGCGTCGTCACGCAATATAAAACTTTATTTGAACGTGCTCCGGTATTGATGAACGCCTTTGACAGACATAACCGGTGTGTATTGTGGAACGCCGAATGCGAAAAAGTCTTTGGCTGGAGTATGACTGAAATCGGTGAGCACCCCGATCCGCTGGCCCTGTTTTACCCGGATCCCGAGGAGCGACAGCGCGTGCAGGAGTCGGTTCGTTTCGCACCACTTAAGGATATGTACGAATGGCACCCGGTGCGTAAAGACGGGACGCCGTTAACCATCCTCTGGTCAAACATCCTTTTACCGGATAACTCCATTCTCAATATTGGCCTCGATATCACCGAACGTAAAAAAGCAGAACAGCAGCTGACCGTCAAAGCCACCACGGACGATCTGACGGGCTGTCTGAATCGCTCGACAATTTTACAGCGGCTCAAAATGGCGCTGGCAGCCAGTTCGCCGCAGGATGTCAGTAGCCACTTCTGTCTCCTGATGTTCGACCTCGATTATTTCAAGCAGATCAACGATCGGTGGGGACATCAGGTTGGCGATGCGGCATTGATTCACTTTTGCGACCGTATTCGCGAAGTGAGCCCGGCCGGGTCGGCACTGGGACGGGTAGGGGGCGAAGAGTTTGTTCTTCTGCTGGCGCGTACGGATGGTATGGCCGCTACGTTGCTCTCTTCCCGGCTGCGTGCCGCGCTGATCTCAAAACCGCTGCGTGTGGGCGATAAAACGCTGGTACTCTCTTTCAGCGCCGGGGTGGTTGAAGTCTGTCACGGGCAACGGGATACTTCTGCCATACTGATGCGTGCCGATCAGGCATTATATGACGCCAAGCGTACGGGAAGAGGAAAAACGGTTCTGGCGTCTGATTATTTATAAATCAGCATAAGAACAAAGAGCAGGCTATTTCAGCCAACAAATTTTCCACACATGTCGCGGGTAATTATTATCCTTATCAGAAACGAAATGAATACTTTTAGTTTGGCTTACGGGAAAATATTATCGGCATCACGAATTTTAGGATTTTTAATACCAAAAGTCAGTTGCTAACTTCCCATGATTCATGCAACGTAATCACCTGTTTATCAAAGCAGCCGGTCTTCATTGCTACAGGCGTACAACATGCAGGGATACAGAGCGGGAAATGAATCGTAGCGCGCGGCGCAAAATGCTCAAAGCGGTCGGGATTATCATGGTAGTTATGCTGCCGGTGATGCTTGCGCTATGGTTTGCCCAGCTTAGAGCCGTGTCGGAAATCAGCGCTCAGCTGCGCACGTTTGCTGAACTTGCTTTAAACAAAACTGAACGGGTTATTCAACAGGTTGATATGGCCCGGGAAGACGCAGAAAAATATCAGGGTAAAGTGTGTACGCCGGAGCATCGTCAATATATGTTGAACGTTTCCCGCGGTCGCCTTTTTGTTGCCGATTTAATTTATGCTGAAGGCCAGGACTTTCTCTGCTCGACCCTTTTTACGCCGGATCATCCTTACATCATCCCCGCTGCCAATTACACACGTAAACCCGACGTTGCTATCTATTATTTTCGCGATACGCCATTTTTTAATGGTTATAAAATGATATATATGCAGCGCGGAAATTATGTCGCAGTGGTCAACCCGCTTTCGTACAGTGAGGTGATGTCAGACGATCGTTCCCTGTCGTGGGGAGTGTATGACACCGTCAGCAATGCATTCTTTTCTGTGAGTCAGAAAGCCAATATTTCTTTATTGCATTCGATGCTCCGACATCAGGAAACGACTTTTCAGAAAGATGACCGTTTTTATACGATCGTAAAATCAGAGCAGAGGCCCATTGCGGCCATCGTTTCAACCTCCAATGCCCGTTTTTATAAAACGCTTTATCATCAGGCTACTCTGACGCTACCGCTGGGGATGATTTGCAGCATTATTATTTTGCTGGTGTGGTCGCGAACACACCGTGAATTCAATTCGCCTGGCCGACTTCTGCACCGGGCGCTGAATAAACGCCAGCTGTGCGTCCATTATCAGCCCATTATTGATATAAAAAATAACCAGTGCGTGGGAGCAGAGGCGTTGTTGCGCTGGCCAGGATTCAACGGTCAGGTTATGAGCCCGGCGGAATTTATTCCCCTGGCCGAAAAAGAGGGGATGATTGAGCGTATTACGGATTACGTCGTGGAGGAGGTGTTCACCGATCTGGGCCATTTTCTTGCCGCTCACCCCGATCTGTATGTCTCGATTAACCTCTCGGCGTCGGATTTTCACTCTTCGCGTCTTATCGCCCTGATCTCCGACAAAGCCCGCTTTTACTCGGTTCGCGCGCAGCAAATCAAAATTGAGGTGACGGAGCGGGGGTTTATTGACGTGCCGAAAACCACGCCGGTCATTCAGGCGTTTCGCCAGGCGGGGTATGAAGTGGCGATTGATGATTTCGGAACCGGCTACTCTAACCTGCATAACCTCTATTCGCTGAACGTCGATATCCTGAAAATCGACAAATCTTTTATCGATACCTTAACCACCAACAGCACCAGCCACCTGATTGCCGAGCACATCATTGAGATGGCGCAAAGCCTGCGGCTGAAAACCATTGCGGAAGGAGTCGAGACGGGGGAGCAGGTGAGCTGGCTGCTGAAGCGTGGCGTGCAGTATTGTCAGGGATGGCACTTCGCGAAAGCGATGCCGCCCCAGGCATTTATGGCCTGGCAGCAGCAACCCTTGCGTTAACACGCATTAATTGAGCTGATGGCGGTAGTCGCTCGGCGTACGGTCAAACTCGCGGCGGAAGACGCGGGAAAAGGTCTGCTGCGACACATAGCCCAGATCCATTGCGATATCAAAAATGGGCCGCTGCGTTGAGCGTAACGCCTGCGCCGCCAGCAGGAGCCTGCGCTGGCGAATGTAGTCACCCAGCGTTTGATGCATTACGGTGCGGAACATTCTCTGTAAATACCATTTCGAATAGCCCGACTTCTTAGCGACCACATCAATGTTCAACGGCTGGTCGATATGTTCATCAATCCATTCAATAAGCGTCTGAATAATTTGCTGATGCGACATAAGGTTACCCCTCTGTGGAGACATCTGTCCTGGTTGATTCGTCGTTTTCTCTGCGGGGGAGTATAATTCCTCAAGTTAACTTGAGGTAAAGAGGTTTTATGGAAAAGAGATTACCGCGCATCAAAGCGCTGTTAACCCCCGGTGAAGTGGCGAAACGAAGCGGCGTGGCGGTGTCGGCGCTCCACTTCTATGAAAGCAAAGGGTTAATAAAAAGTATCCGTAACGCCGGAAACCAGCGGCGCTATACCCGCGATGTGCTCCGCTACGTGGCGATTATCAAAATTGCGCAACGTATCGGCATCCCCCTGGCTACCATCGGCGACGCGTTCGGCGTATTGCCGGAAGGACACTCGCTGAGCGCGAACGAGTGGAAGCAGCTGTCGTCCCAGTGGCGAGAAGAACTGGATCGTCGTATTCACACGCTGGTGGCCCTGCGCGATGAACTGGATGGCTGCATTGGTTGCGGGTGTTTATCACGTAGCGATTGTCCGCTGCGTAACCCGGGTGACAGGCTGGGCGAGCAGGGAACAGGGGCGCGGTTGCTGGAGGAGGATTGAGAGGTGTGTGCCGGGTAAGGCGCAGCCGCCACCCGGCAACAAGCATAAAGAACTAAAGCGCCACTAAGGGCGCTTTAGTTTTTTCCGGTCTTTGTCTTTCTCTCTATCCCGCTGGCTCACGGGAGGGTTTCCCCCGACATCAGTACTCCTCGTGTCGAGCTTGTGGAGGAGGTTCCGGTTTGTACTGACACTTTAATTCTATGCCCGGCCGCCGTTTTTGCCACCGGAGATGATGAGATTTTAGCCGATTTTTTTTCGTGAAGTTGTTCAGTTTTCTATAGTTAAAAAGTATGAATCACCGGAGAACATCATGCTAACGGTCCACCACCTTAACCAGTCTCGTTCCCATCGCGTCCTCTGGGCGCTGGAAGAGCTGGGTCTGACATATGAGATTGTGCGCTACCAGCGCGAAAAAACCATGCTCGCACCAGACGCGCTCAAAAAAGTGCATCCGCTGGGAAAATCCCCGGTACTGGAAGATAACGGACTGGTTCTGGCTGAATCAGGCGCGATTCTGGAATATCTTCAGGAAACGTACGATTCGGCGTCACGATTCAAACCGTTAGATCCCGCCCATAAAGTGCAGTATCGCTTCTGGCTGCATTACGCCGAAGGATCTTTGATGCCGCTGCTGTTAATGAAGCTGGTATTTAACAGCCTCGGCAAACCCCCCGTCCCGTTTGGCCTGCGCACGCTGGGTAAGGCGCTGGGGCAGGGGGTGCAAAAAGCGTATCTCAACCGCCAGCTGGAAACGCATGCGCGCTTTATTAACGATCATCTTGCCGAAAACAGCTGGTTTGCCGGCGACACGCTGACCATGGCGGATATCCAGATGAGTTTTCCCCTCTTCGCCCTGCTGGCGAGAGGCGGCATCGACAATCTCGACCACATAGCGGCGTGGAAACAGAGAGTGGAGGCACGTCCGGGCTGGCAGACAACGCTTGCGAAAGGCGGCCCGCTGACGATACCCGGCGGGGGATGAAATGTAACGAAATTGCGCATGGACGATAACGTTTGCGCATCCTCTGCTTAATTCTTCATCGTCATGAGGCAATTTTAGCGAAAAACGAGAAAGTTCAGTTGAAAAGGGCGGGTATTAGGCTAGATAATCGTTTGCCTACATTTGACCACCCGTTTTGTAAGCGCGGAGCTAAACGTTTGCTTTTTTTGTGACGCCCCTTTCGTCGCAAACGCAGCACAAGGATTTGACGTTTCGCTGGCAGTGGAGTCTCCACCACGCTTACGGACTTTCAATAAAAATTTTCAGGGGATGTTTTCTATGTCTACGCCATCTGCGCGTACCGGCGGTTCACTTGACGCCATGTTTAAAATTTCTGCTCGCGGCAGCACCGTGCGCCAGGAAGTTGTTGCCGGTCTGACGACGTTTCTGGCGATGGTGTACTCCGTCATCGTGGTGCCGGGCATGCTCGGCAAAGCCGGTTTCCCGCCAGCGGCGGTCTTCGTTGCCACCTGCCTGGTTGCGGGTGTGGGTTCGATTGTGATGGGCCTGTGGGCGAACCTGCCGCTGGCGATCGGGTGCGCCATCTCCCTGACCGCGTTTACCGCCTTCAGCCTGGTGCTGGGCCAGCATATCAGCGTCCCGGTAGCGCTCGGCGCGGTGTTCCTGATGGGTGTACTGTTCACCGTGATCTCTGCTACCGGCATCCGTAGCTGGATTTTGCGCAACCTGCCGCAGGGCGTGGCGCACGGCACCGGTATCGGCATCGGCCTGTTCCTGCTGCTGATCGCCGCCAACGGCGTGGGTCTGGTCATCAAGAACCCGCTGGACGGCCTGCCGGTTGCGCTGGGTAACTTCGCGAGCTTCCCGGTGATCATGTCGTTGGTGGGGCTGGCGGTGATCATTGGCCTGGAAAAATTGAAAGTGCCGGGCGGCATTCTGCTGACCATTATCGGCGTGTCCATCGTCGGCCTGATTTTCGACCCGTCCGTTCATTTCTCCGGGATTTTCGCCATGCCGTCGCTGAGCGATGACAACGGTAACTCCCTGATTGGCAGCCTGGATATTGTGGGCGCGCTGAACCCGGTGATCCTGCCAAGCGTGCTGGCGCTGGTAATGACCGCGGTGTTTGATGCCACCGGGACCATCCGCGCGGTGGCGGGGCAGGCTAACCTGCTGGACAAAGACGGCCAGATCATTGACGGCGGCAAAGCGCTGACCACCGACTCCCTGAGCAGCGTTTTCTCTGGCCTGGTGGGTGCAGCGCCAGCGGCAGTGTACATTGAGTCCGCAGCGGGTACGGCGGCAGGCGGCAAAACCGGCCTGACGGCTATTACCGTTGGCGTACTGTTCCTGCTGATCCTGTTCCTCTCTCCGCTCTCTTATCTGGTGCCAGCTTACGCGACCGCACCTGCGCTGATGTACGTCGGCCTGCTGATGCTGAGCAACGTGGCGAAAATCGACTTTGCTGACTTTGTTGATGCCATGTCCGGCCTGATCACCGCGGTCTTTATCGTGCTGACCTGTAACATCGTGACCGGCATTATGATCGGTTTCGCCTCGCTGGTGATTGGGCGTCTGGTCTCCGGTGAGTGGCGCAAGCTGAACATCGGTACCGTTGTCATCGCCGTTGCGCTGGTGGCGTTCTACGCGGGCGGCTGGGCAATTTAAGTTATCCATTGATGCGAAAACGGGTGGCTCAGGCCGCCCGTTTTTATTTTCAGGACTCATCCCGTTGTCTTTTACGTTACTCTGGAGAGGATAGAATAAGAGGCACGATGCCTCAGGTTTGGCTTAAAAAGAAACACAGCAAACAGGGAACGCATGGAAATTTTCTTCACAATACTCATCATGACCCTTGTGGTCTCATTATCCGGGGTGGTTACACGCGTACTGCCCTTTCAGGTCCCCCTGCCTTTAATGCAAATAGCTATCGGCGCGCTGCTGGCGTGGCCGACGTTCGGTCTGCACGTGGAGTTCGATCCGGAACTGTTCCTCGTGCTGTTTATCCCGCCGCTGCTGTTTGCCGATGGCTGGAAAACGCCGACGCGCGAATTTCTTGAGCACGGGCGAGAGATCTTCGGTCTGGCGCTGGCGCTGGTGGTCGTTACCGTGGTCGGGATTGGTTTCCTGATCTACTGGGCCGTACCGGGGATCCCGCTTATACCCGCCTTTGCGCTGGCTGCCGTGCTGTCGCCGACCGACGCCGTGGCGCTGTCCGGCATTGTGGGCGAAGGGCGCATTCCTAAGAAAATCATGGGCATTTTGCAGGGCGAGGCGCTGATGAACGACGCTTCCGGCCTGGTCGCCCTGAAGTTTGCCGTGGCGGTAGCCATGGGCACCATGGTCTTTACCGTCGGCGGTGCAACCCTCGAATTCTTCAAGGTGGCGATTGGCGGTATCCTCGCAGGCTTTGTTGTAAGCTGGCTGTACGGTCGTTCGCTGCGCTTCCTCAGCCGCTGGGGCGGCGATGAACCGGCGACGCAGATCGTCCTGCTGTTCCTGCTGCCGTTCGCCTCTTACCTGATTGCCGAACATATCGGCGTGTCGGGCATTCTGGCGGCGGTAGCCGCGGGGATGACCATCACCCGTTCCGGCGTGATGCGCCGGGCGCCGCTGGCGATGCGTCTGCGCGCGAACAGTACCTGGGCGATGCTCGAGTTTGTCTTTAACGGCATGGTGTTCCTGCTGTTGGGCCTGCAACTGCCGGGCATTATGGAATCTTCGCTGATCGCGGCCGAAGCGGATCCAAACGTTGAAGTCTGGATGCTGTTTACCGATATCGTACTCATCTACCTTTCGCTAATGCTGGTGCGTTTCGGCTGGCTGTGGACGATGAAGAAGTTCAGCGTTCGCTTCCTGACCAAAAAGCCGATGGAGTTCGGCTCCTGGACCACGCGCGAGCTGCTGATTGCCTCTTTCGCGGGCGTTCGCGGGGCGATTACCCTTGCTGGTGTGCTCTCCATTCCTCTGCTTCTGCCGACGGGCGACGTCTTCCCGGCGCGCTACGAGCTGGTGTTCCTGGCGGCGGGCGTGATCCTCTTCTCCCTGTTTGTCGGCGTAATTATGCTGCCGATTCTGCTGCAGCATATTGATGCGGGTGACACCTCGCAGCAGCATAAGGAAGAGCGGATTGCCCGTGCGGCGACGGCGGAAGTGGCGATTGTCGCCATCGAGAAGATGGAGGAGCGTCTGGCCGCCGATGCCGAAGAGAACATTGATAACCAGCTGCTGAAGGAAGTCAGTTCACGCGTGATCGGTAATTTGCGTCGCCGTGCTGACGGACGTAACGACGTGGAAAGTTCGTTGCAGGAAGAGAACCTCGAGCGCCGTTTCCGCCTGGCGGCGCTGCGCTCCGAGCGTGCCGAGCTGTATCACCTGCGCGCGACGCGGCAGATCAGCAACGAGACGCTGCAAAAGCTGCTGCACGATCTGGATCTGCTGGAAGCGTTGTTGATAGAGAATCAGTAGCGCTGTAATTGCCCGGTGGCGCTGCGCTTACCGGGCCTACGTGCTCGATCGGTTCCCTCTCCCTATGGGCTGAGGGTTCCCCACAAATTAATGCGAGCACTGAGCAATCCCCTCGCCCCTCCGGGGAGAGGGTTAGGGTGAGGGG
>NZ_JADCLG010000040.1:0-57431 GCF_014982425.1 Enterobacter cloacae complex sp. I1M
AAACGCCTCAGCGATTTACAGCCGGACCAGGGCATCGCTGACAGCCCTCAGTCATTTAGAAAGCAACTTTATTGCTTCTGCATAAAAAAATTACTGGGGATCCCTCAGCCCACGGGGAGAGGGAGAAAACATTAAAAAAGGCAACTTTCGTTGCCTTTTTGCTTTTACCTTGGTCCCGCACTCACCAGCGCAGCACCCGCCGGGGTGTCGGTATACTTCTCGAAGTTTTCGATAAACAGTTTCGCCAGCGATTCTGCCTTCTCACGCCACTGTTCCGGTGAACCATAGGTGTTACGCGGATCGAGGATACGCGTATCCACGCCAGGCAGCTCTGTTGGGATCGCCAGATTGAACATCGGCAGCGTAAAGGTCTCGGCGTTATCCAATGAACCATCCAGAATCGCGTCGATGATGGCGCGGGTATCTTTGATGGAGATACGTTTGCCCGTCCCGTTCCAGCCGGTGTTCACCAGGTACGCCTGTGCGCCGGATGCCTGCATGCGTTTCACCAGCACTTCCGCGTACTGCGTCGGGTGCAGCGACAGGAACGCCGCGCCGAAGCAGGCGGAGAAGGTTGGGGTTGGCTCGGTCACACCGCGCTCGGTACCCGCCAGTTTAGCGGTAAAGCCAGAGAGGAAGTGGTACTGCGTCTGGCTGGCGGTCAGGCGGGAAACTGGCGGCAACACGCCGAACGCATCCGCGGTCAGGAAAATCACCTTCGTGGCATGACCCGCCTTCGACACCGGCTTCACGATGTTGTCGATGTGGTAAATCGGGTAAGACACGCGGGTGTTTTCGGTTTTGGACGCATCGTCGAAGTCGACAGAGCCATCGGCACGCACGGTGACGTTTTCCAGCAGCGCATCGCGGCGAATCGCGTGGTAGATATCCGGCTCTGCCTCTTCAGACAGGCGAATGGTTTTCGCGTAGCAGCCGCCTTCAAAGTTAAACACACCGTCGTCGTCCCAGCCGTGCTCGTCGTCGCCAATCAGACGACGTTTTGGATCGGTGGACAGAGTTGTTTTACCGGTGCCGGAAAGACCGAAGAATACTGCCACGTCACCTTTTTCACCGACGTTCGCCGAGCAGTGCATGGAGGCGATACCGCGCAGCGGGAGCAGGTAGTTCATGACCGAGAACATCCCTTTCTTCATTTCGCCGCCGTACCAGGTACCGCCGATCAGCTGGATACGCTCGGTCAGGTTGAAGGCGATGAAGTTTTCGGAGTTCAGACCCTGCTCTTTCCACTGCGGGTTGATGCATTTCGCGCCGTTCATCACGATAAAGTCAGGGGTGAAGTTTTGCAGTTCTTCATCGGTCGGACGAATGAACATGTTCTTCACGAAATGCGCCTGCCAGGCCACTTCAGTGATAAACCGAACGGAGAGACGGGTGTCGGCGTTAGCGCCGCAGAAAGCATCGACGATGAACAGACGCTTGCCGGAAAGCTGATGGGTGACGAGCCCTTTCAGATGCTGCCAGGTTTCAGGAGAGAGCGGTTTGTTATCGTTCTTCCCTTTGCCTTTATCGGCCCACCACAGCGTATCGCGGGTGGTATCATCTCGGACGATGTATTTATCTTTCGGCGAACGGCCGGTAAAAATACCGGTATCGACGGCGATAGCACCAAGATTCGTCAACACACCTCGCTCGTACCCTTCCAGTGCCGGATTGAGCTCTTCCTGATACAGCGTATCGTAATCGGGGTTGTAGACCACTTCCTGGACGTCGTGAATACCATAAGCCTTGAGATCTTGCGGGGTTAAACCATTAACACGCATATCACTGCTCCTTAGCCAATATGTACTGCCTGAAATTGTAGGGTTTTTCTGGGGATGTTAACCGCGACGGGGCTCATAGATTTACGTATCTGGTCAAAACCCTTACTAACGGAAAACGCTGCGACTCCAGTCACAGGGCGGGCAGATTATCGCAGGAATCGCTTTTTGGTTGGGGAAAATGTTCTTAAAAGGTTAATCTCTGGTGAATTTATCCAGAAGAATGTGAATGTAATCGCATACATGAAAGAAAATTACGTAAGAGTTACATTGGGAAAACGATTCAGGTCTCTTGGGTCAGCTATTTTCAGAGTTTGGTAATGACAACCATGTTGTCTCTTGCCATGACGTCATTCAGAAAGCCATTTTTGTGGCTGTCACTCGGGATGATCGGCGCGGCAGTCGCGGGTATGGGCGGCTGGCTTAAGTGGAGCGTTGCAGGACTCGAAAGCTGGAATCTCAGAGATGAGATGCTCGTTTTCGGCTTTCATCTGCTGCTGATGACGCTGTTCGTGTTGCCATGGCTTCAGCGGCGTCTGGATCCCGTCCCGACTACCTCGTTCTACAGCGACTTTTATCAACGAAACTGGCATAACGCGCTGACGCTGCTCATTATTTTTGTTTCGAATGGTCTCTTTTGGCTGGTGCTTTTCCTCTGGGCCGAGCTTTTCGAACTTATCGGCATCGGCTTTTTTGATCGGCTTTTCTTTCATTCTGACGGATTTATTTCAGTGGCGATTGGCGTGGTTTCAGCCAGTGCGGCCGTGCTCACGCGCATGCAGGTAAGGTTAATCCTTGCCCTGCAAAATCTGCTGACCCTCATCGCCACCGGTCTGCTTCCCCTGATGGCGGCGCTGGCGCTGCTCTTTATTGGCGCGTTGCCTTTTGTCGGCTTTGAATCCATTTCAGCCAGAATATCCGCCGCGGGCTTGCTGACCACCTTAGCGCTGCTGCTGTTATTCCTGGTGACGATAGTGTGGCATCCACAGCGTCAAACGCTGCCTTACTATGCCCCGTTGCGAGGGATGATTCGCCTTGCTGTGGCTATCGTACCCGCGTATCCGGTTCTGGCGGGGTGGGCGCTGTGGCTACGCATTTCGCAATACGGCTGGTCACCCGAGCGTCTGTACGGGGTATTGATAACCATCGTGGCGCTGGTCTGGGCGGTCGGTTTTTGCGCCAGCGTTCTGATTCAGCGCCGTGAACCGCAGAAGATCCATGCGTACGTCATACCGGCGACCGGGCTGCTTTCCCTCATCTTCCTGGCGTTGATCCATACCCCCGTGCTGGATCCGTGGCGAATAAGCGTTGCAAGCCATATGGCCCGCTATCAGGACGGCAGAATAACGGCGGATCAAGTCAGCCTGTATATGCTCAGTAACGCTGGACGAAAGGGGCGGGAGGCAATGCTCACGCTGCAAAACGATCCGCAGTTTATCTCTAACCCAAAACGCCAGCGTGAAATAAATGGTCTTCTCTCCAGGAACGCTGGCGGAGCAGGTAAGATGACCGCCGCGATGCTGGAAAAACAGGTCCAGCTCGCACCGGGAATGGCTCGTCCTGATAAGGCATTGTGGCAAGCCATGCTCAGCAATCAGTATCGCTTTGAGAGCTGCGATAGCGCCCAGAGTAACTGTTTACTCATGCCGCTGGATCTTAACGGCGACGGCAAGCCTGAAGCCGTGCTATTTCAATTTACCGATCGCACGATCGTGGCTTACACACAAACCAACACGGGCTGGAGGATCGCCGGGGACGCGTGGAAAATGCCGGAGGCATTGACCAGAGAAGAACTTGACCGCGCATTAAGGCAGAGGAAAGTGAAATCTGTCGTGAAGCCCTGGGCGGATATTGAGATTTTTGGGGAGCGTGTCGATATGAGCTACGACAGTTACAATAATGCGCAGCGGCGTTAGTGCTCTTTCTTGCCGGGTGGCGCTACGCTTACCCGGCCTACAATTAGCAATCATATCAAAAAATTGCACAATTCATTGTAGGCCCGTGCAAGCGTAGCGCCGCCGGGCAAAACTCACAAACCTTAATGGACCTGCGGATCCGCCGGAGAGGCGTTATTGCGGATCTCCGCGATATCCATCGAATTGAACACGTAGTGCGTACCACAGTAGTCACAGTGCATATCGATTTCACCGTCTTCCACCATGATGCTGTCGATCTCTTCATCCGGCAGCGTTTTCAGGGCGCCAGCACAACGCTCGCGGGAGCAGGTGCACTTAAATTCCACCGCCTGCGGATCGTAAACCGTCACTTCTTCTTCGTGGTAGAGACGCCACAGCACGTCGGTCGCCGACAGGGTGAACAGCTCTTCCGCTTTGATGGTTTCCGTCAGCGTTGCCAGATGCTCGAAATCATTGGTCTGCGCATCCTGCGCAGGCAGAACCTGAAGCAGCATACCACCGGCAGCAGGCTGGCCATCCACTTCACCGGTGCGGATGAACAGACGGGTTGGCAGCTGTTCGGAACGCATGAAGTAATCTTCCAGGCAGGCGGCAAGCGTATCGCCTTCGAGACCGACAACGCCCTGATAGCGCTCACCTTCTTCAGGCGAAATCGTGATGACCAGGTAGCCGTTACCGACCAGCGTTTTCAGATCCGCATTTTCAGGGATATCGCCCTGAACGCGCGCCACGCCGCGCATCTGCTGCTGGTTATTGCCGTTGATCACCGCCAGCGACATTGGGCCATCGCCCTGCAACTGGACGGTAATATCGCCAGCAAACTTCAGCGTGGCGGTCAGCAGGCTGGTGGCAACCAGCAGTTCGCCCAACAGGGTTTTTACCGGCAGCGGGTAGTTGTGGTTTTCCAGAATCTGTTTCCAGGTTTCGGATACGGTGACCAGCTCGCCGCGCACGGCGAATTGTTCAAACAGATAGCGGTGTAATTGGTCGTGTTGGGCCATTTTCATCTCTCATGCAGGTGAGGGTTACTCGCTCTCACCGTGTTTAAATTTCATCAGATCGCGGCGTTCTTTTTTATCCGGTCGCCGGTCCGGGTGAGGCATCGTCAGCGCGTTCATTTTGCGCGCCAGCGCGGTTTTCTCGCGCTTCTCTATGCTTTCGGCCGTCTCTTCATACAGCAAAACGGCTTCGGTTGCGGGCCGCCGCTGTTCGGTAATGGCTTTCACCACCACCGTTTTCTCATCGTTGCCCTGGCGAAGCGTTAACGTGGCATTCAGTTCAACCAGCTTGCTCGGTTTGCTGCGCTGACCGTTGTAATGCACCTTTCCGCCGTCAACCATTTCACGGGCAAGGGCGCGCGTTTTGTAAAAACGGGCGGCCCACAGCCATTTATCCAGTCTTACCCCATCAGAGGGTTTTTCTTTCATGGCGTCTCCTTCACGGTGAGTGAGGGGATCATCCGGCGATAGTCGTTCAGCCCCGGATGTCGCAGATAGCTTTTTTCAGCCAGGCCGGAATCAGGATTGGTCACGCCCAGGCAATAGCGAATGCCAAATGCGGCCGCAGAATCCAGAATCGGCTCGCTGTCGTCAATGAACAGCGTGCGTTCCGGCTGTAAACCGGTCTCTTCCACCACGGCATGCCACAACCGCTGATCCTCTTTCGGATAACCAAATGTGTGGGTGGAAAGCAATAAATCAAGGTGCGAAGCAAGACCGGTATGTTCCAGCTTCACGGCCAGGTTATGGGGATGCGCATTTGTCAGCAAAATACGGCGCTTACCGCAGGCTTTCAGCGCGTCCAGGAACGGGACCGTATCTTCGCGCAGTACGGCGCGTGCGCCCTGGGCGGTGGTCATGGCGCAAATATCCAGACCGAGTCGCTCGCTCCAGTAGTCAAGACAGTACCAGTTTAGCGTATGCTGCACCGCGCTATATTGCGAACGAATGAATTCCTGCGCTTCCGCCGGGGAGATCCCCTGCTGTTCACCGTACGTTTCCGGAACCAGCTTTTGCCAGAAATAGTTATCAAAGGCGAGATCAAGCAGCGTGCCGTCCATATCAAGCAGGACGGTATCGACCGCCTGCCAGTCGATATTAAGATGCATAAGGGGGAACTCCAGCCAGAAGAAACGTGCGCGACAGGGTAGCACAACTTGTCGCGCAGGGACGTTAACCGATCAGGCTCTCAGAAGAGGAGATCAGTTTCGGGTTTAGGCAATTTTCGTAGTAGGCCTGGATTTCTGCCAGTCGCGTGCGGGAGCGCTGATAGCGGCGTACGGCCTGATAACCGTTCCAGACAATACACGCCAGCATCGCAATCAGCAGCAGGGATGTCCCTACATAGCGCCACAGGCCAGCGCTATCCGGCATACGGTGCAGGCCAATATGACGCGTGCCGTTGGCGTCGGTAAAGAGGGTGGTGACGATCCCTTCCGCGCTGAATGGCGTCTGCATCAGCATCTGCGCCAGACGCTGGAATTCGCTCCACTGCTCCTGGGCTGGATAGTCATACAGCGAAACCTGCGGATAGGGTTGATCCACCAGGTCGCTGCCTTCATCGCTGGCAATCACAAAACCGCCAGGCGCCGGGCTGTTAAGCGCCTGGGCGGCACGGGTGGTTTCACGCATCACGAAGGGGGCGGTAGAGGTCGCCACCAGGTTATCCAGCGACTCGGCGCTGACCGGACGCAGAAGCACATTCACACCATCGAGGCGTCCCGCTTCGGCGCGTTTCACCAGCGCGTCCCAGTCTTTGCTGTTGCCGAGGTTGACCAGCGCGTTCTTCAGCCGGATACAGTCATCCTGAGCTGAGCAGAGATCTTCTGTTTTCAGGACGATTTCGCCAAAGTCATCCAGCAGCACCATGCCGGACTTCTGAATGGCCGAACGCAGGGCAGGGCTGACGCGAGAATCATCATCCGGTTTTGGATGGAGCTGGCGATTAATCGTCTGGGTGAGCGCGGTGGCCTTATTGACCACATCCGATTCCGGAAGCGGCAGCGGAGAGGCGTCATTCCAGATGATCTGAGAGCAGTCGAACGGCGCGAACGGCGAGTTCTGGCGCGTGTTCCAGGCGCCCGGTGAGTGGATATTACACATCCCGGTGCCTTTCAGCCGCAACGTATCCCCCACGCGTACACCCGCTTCTTCGAGCTGCTGTACGCTGGTGGCTTCCACGGTTTGCGCCCCTTTGATCCATGACAGGGTAAATTTAATCGGCATATCCAGCGGCACGAAAAGCAGCAGCATGAGGAAGATTAACGCGGCGCCACCGGCAATCACCGCGCTGCGAAGCCAGTGCTGAAGCGGGAAGTTTTTTACTTCGTCGTGCAGGGATAAGTAACGTCCCTGGCGTACAACGTGGCGGTCGAGATAGATATCAATATCCGTTTTGTGGCCCAGGTCCTGCGCAATCCACGGCTGCCAGTGGCGCGGATAGATAAGATCGATGATCCCGAGCGAGATATTGTTGATATGTTCCTGATCGTTCTCGCCGAACAGTCCCCAGCGTTTTGGGGTTCCGCGCAGGCAGTGAATTTCGCGTAATGACGTTTTTGCCGGCGGGGCAAATATGCCCCACAGCCCGGCGGCCAGAAGCAGTACTGCGCCGCCCGCGAGCCACGGAACAAACACGTCCGGCGTCAGCAGGCAGATGAAAAAGAGCAGGAACGAGACGACAATCAGCACCGCTTCGCGAATGCCATCCGGGCGGCTCAGGACGTACTCTTCATGCGTTTCCTGGCGGATGTTGAGCAGTTCAATCTGCTCTGTCTCTTCACCACGAATAGAGGCCTGCGTTCCGCTTGCGCGTTCCAGCGCAAAGCGTGGCGCTTCCTGAACATATTCGCTCAGAGTATGACCATTAAGGGAGATAACCAGCGGCAGCGTATCGGTATGGATGAGCTCGACGCTGTTTTCGTCGTTGATATACTGCTCCCAGAAGGGAGGCAGGTGCACTTCAACAGAGTCGAGATAGTAACGCCATTTGTTGGGATCGTCGGTTGTGATGCCGTAGCGGGTAATAGAGCGCGTTACGCACAGAACGGTGTCGCTTTGGGCGTTAAGGTTGAGCGATACGGGGGCGGCGCTGGCGCCGGTAGGGCCAGGCGAAAGCCGGGATCGGTTCAGCGTGTCGAGATACTGCTCAACGGTGCTGCGTTCCTCTGGCGAAAGCTTGCGCGTGTTTGCCCCGGCAAACGCGTTCAAAAAGGGCAGCCGATAACGGCGATGTACGCGGCGCCTGAATACCCACACCGCAATCGACGCGCAGGCCAGCACAGCAGCGAGAAAAATCAAAATGGTGCTCATGCTTTCCCCATCTTACTTATCTTCTTACAGGTGTTGTCAGTCGCACCTTTTGTACAATGAATGAGATTCTGTGGTCGGCTATCGGCAAGTATGGAGTCTAACTTGAGCATGTTGACGCGCATCCCAGTGACCGGTAATGATAACAAAGCCTGTTCCGGCGCGATATCAGCAAATTCCTGGAAACTTTTCAACCTCTTGACATTTGTTTTGAAATGAGAATTGCCTACAGTTACGTTGCATAAATGTAAATAAAGAGCAATTGACATTGCCGAAACCGTGCGGCGTATCGCACAATAAAGCCAGTTCACCCAGCAAAGACCCGTCAAGATGACCAAACCCTTACAAAAGCCCACCATTCTGAATGTTGAAACCGTCGCAAAATCGCGTCTGTTTAATGTTGAAAGCGTGGATCTGGAGTTCAGCAACGGTGTGCGTCGTGTTTATGAGCGTATGCGCCCCTCCTCGCGTGAAGCGGTGATGATAGTGCCTATCGTCGACGAGCACCTGATCCTCATTCGTGAATACGCTGTGGGCACAGAATCCTACGAGCTGGGCTTCTCCAAAGGACTGATCGATCCGGGCGAAACGGTGTTTGAAGCGGCAAACCGGGAGCTGAAAGAAGAGGTCGGCTTTGGCGCGAAAGAGCTGACGTTCCTGAAAAAGCTGAGCATGGCGCCGTCCTATTTCTCCAGCAAAATGAACATTGTTGTCGCGGAAGATCTCTATCCTGAATCGCTGGAAGGAGACGAGCCGGAACCGCTGCCGCAGGTTCGCTGGCCGCTGGCTCATCTGATGGATTTGCTGGAAGATCCTGACTTTAACGAGGCACGCAACGTGAGCGCACTGTTCCTGGTGCGGGAGTGGCTGAAGGGGCAGGGGCGTTTGTAGCGCCACCATTAAAAACGGCAACCGATGGTTGCCGTTTTGCATTACGCTGTAGGCCGGGACAGGCGTCGCCACCGCCCGGCTTTTTTGTTGGCGTCAGAACAGTTCGTGCGTTTCGCCGTTATCAATGATTTCGGTACCCACCTCATGCACCGCCTGCGTGGTTGGCTGCGTACCCTCGATGAAATACTCGGCACGGCTGTTGCCGCCATTCGCGAGCTGTCCGGTGCTGCGGTCAATATTGATCGTGACAATGCCCGGCGGAGGCGTTAGCGGCTGCTCCGGCACGCCCTCGAGAGCGGCCTTCATGTAAGCATCCCAGGCCGGTTGCGCACTCTTAGCCCCACCCTCGTAACCGGAAATCTGATCTTTAATCGCGCCAGAAGCGGTTGTGCGCCCCAGAGTGCGGCGGTGATCGTCAAAACCAATCCAGACCGAGGTGACAACGCCCGGGCCATAACCTGAGAACCAGGCATCTTTTGAGCTGTTGGTTGTGCCTGTTTTGCCGCCGATGTCGCGGCGTTGCAAATCGCGGCCCGCTCGCCAGCCGGTGCCTTGCCAGCCCGGTTCGCCAAAGATGTTGGTGTTCAGCGCGCTCTTAATCAGGAACGACAGCGGCGTGCTGATCACGTGCGGAGCATACTCCTGCGCGCCACTCTGGGCGACCAGCGCCTGATTGGCCTGTTCCAGCTGAGGCTGCGGCACCGCCAGATTCTGACGTTCCTGAGAGATGGCAACATCTTCCATATCCTTGTTTTCAAGGACATTGGATTTTGGCGTGTCGCCGTAAATCACCGGAATATCGCATTCAGGGCAGGCAATTTTCGGCTTCGCTTCAAACAGTACGCCGCCCTGATCGTTCTCGATTTTGCTGATGAAATACGGATCGACCAGGAAGCCGCCGTTTGCCATTACCGAGTAGCCACGCGCGACCTGGAGCGGCGTGAAGGACGCGGAGCCGAGCGCCAAAGATTCGGTATGAACGATGTTTTGCGCCGGGAAGCCGAAGCGTTGCAGATACTCTGCCGCATAATCAACGCCCATCGCACGCATCGCGCGAACCATGACCACGTTCTTCGACTGGCCAAGGCCCTGACGCAGACGGATAGGGCCAGCGTATTGCGCCGGAGAGTTCTTCGGCTGCCAGTCAGAGCCCGCACCGGCATCCCATCGGGAAATTGGCACGTCGTTGAGAATGCTGGCGAGCGTTAGCCCCTTGTCCATCGCCGCGGTATACAGGAACGGTTTGATGTTCGAACCGACCTGACGCAGCGCCTGGGTTGCGCGGTTAAATTTGCTCTGGTTGAAATCGAACCCGCCAACCAGCGCCATCACGGCACCGTTCTGCGGATTGATGGAGACCAGGGCAGAGTTGACGTCCGGCACCTGTGCCAGCCACCAGGCATCGCCTACCTGACGCACCCAGATTTGTTGTCCGGTTTGTACCACATCCGTCACTTTACGTGGAGTAGGCCCCTGAAGGGTGTCAGAACGGTACGGACGCGCCCAGCGGATACCCTCCATTCGCAGCGAAACGGATGTACCATCGGCCATCATCGCCACCGCTTCCTGCGGATCGGCCTGGGTGACCACCGCCGGACGCAGCGGGCCATAGGTCGGCAGCGCTTTCAGGGAATCAGTGATTTTTTTGCTGTCCCATGCGCCTTCGCCCACTCTCCACAGCACGTTGGACGGGCCGCGATAGCCGTGACGCATATCGTAATCCATCACGTTATTACGCACCGCCTGCTGGGCAGCCTGCTGCACCTTGCGGGTCACGGTGGTGTAAACGCGATAGCCGTCTTCATATGCTTTGTCGCCGTAGCGGCGCACCATCTCCTGGCGAACCATTTCCGTCAGATACGGCGATGAGAAAGCAATTTCCGGTGCATGGTAATTGGCATCAATCACATCGCTGCGTGCCCGATCGTACTCATCCTGGCTGATGTAGCCTTCGCTCAACATACGCGATAGCACAACGTTACGGCGCGCGGTGGCGCGGTCCAGCGAGTAGAGCGGGTTAAACGTTGATGGCGCTTTTGGCAGGCCGGCAATGGTCGCCATTTCGCTCAGCGTGAGCTGATCGATCGACTTACCGAAATAGACCTGAGCCGCAGCCCCTACGCCATAGGCGCGGTAGCCCAGATAGATCTTGTTGAGGTAAAGCTCAAGGATCTCCTCTTTGCTCAGCAGTTGCTCAATGCGGATCGCGAGGAATACTTCTTTGATCTTACGTATCAGCGTCTTTTCCGGGCTGAGGAAGAAGTTACGCGCCAGCTGCTGGGTAATGGTACTTGCCCCCTGAGAGGCATGACCGGAGAACAGCGCCACGCTTGCCGCACGGAAAATACCGACCGGATCGACACCGTGGTGCTCGTAAAAACGGCTGTCCTCGGTGGCGATAAAAGCCTTCACCATCACGGGTGGAATTTGATTTAAGGTCAGTGGGATACGACGTTTCTCGCCGTATTGCGCCATCAGTTCACCATCGGCGCTATAGACCTGCATAGGGATCTGAAGCCGCACATCACGAAGTGTGGCGACATCAGGGAGTTGCGGCTCGACATATTTGTACAAACCAATAATCGAGCCTGCTCCCAGCAGAATGCAACAGACTGCAAGGATCAATAAATACTTTACGAACTTCACCGGAGATTTCCCATTTGGTTTAGCCTGGGCAGTTTCTAAACAATCGCGCGGTAGTATAAAGGCAAGCCTGATTCATTGATATAGCCGTCACTCCGACGGGCGATAAGGAGATCGTGAAGTATGGCTTTTAAAACGTGGCAAACAGGCGTTCATATTCAACAGGATAAGGTGATTGCCGTGGCGCTGACCAGAGAGCGGGCCGGCTGGCGTTTACGGCGCTGGTGGGCGGTGCCGCTGTCGGACGGGGTTATGGGTGAAGGCAAAATACTTAAGCCAGAACAACTGGTTAACGCATTACGTGGCTGGCGGAAAACATTGCCGCACTCGCATCGGGTATTTCTCTCATTTCCGGCAACGCGCGTTCTGCAACGCGCGTTGCCCCGTCCATCCGTTAACTTGCGTGACAGCGAACAGCTCACCTGGGTAGGCGCCGCATTAGCGCGTGAGCTGGAGATGCCTCCCGATACGCTCTGCTTTGACTACGCGCAGGATACGTTCAGCAACACTTTTCAGGTTACCGCCGCGCAAAACAGAGAGGTCGATACCCTGTTGTCGCTGGCGAAAGCGCTGCGTTTGCGCCTGGCCGCAATCGTCCCGGATGCCGGCGCACTGGCTAATCTTCTCTCTGCTGTTGCCCCCGTCCGGTGCGTAGCCTGGAGGGATAAAGACCAGTGGCTGTGGGCGATGCGTCACCAGTGGGGGCGGCGCTACACCACAGAAGCGGCGACGGTGAATGAGCTGGCGGCGTTGCTTGCGCTTTCTCCTTCTGATATCGCCGTGTTTGATGCTGCCCGCGATCCGTGGGAAGCGGTGACGCTGTGTCAGCCGCCGTTGCCAGAATGTGGTGCTGATTACACCGTCGCCCTGGCGCTGGCCATGAGCGAGGCGCCGTAATGAGCATGCCCAATCTTTTACCCTGGCGTCGGCAGCAACGTAATCAGCGCCTGCGTTTTTGGGGGCTGCTGTTTACCGCCTCATTGTTGGTGATGCTGGCGGGAGGCGTCAGCCTTCGGGCGACGCAGACTCTCGCGTCACAGGCGTTGCAGAGCGATCTGGCGGGAACGCGTGCGGTGCAGAAGGTATTGAAAGCCCGTCAGCCGCAGTCTGCGGGGCTGGAACCCCCTTCGCAGCCGCCCGAGACGGTGGCATGGCAACCCGCGCTTGAATCCCTTGCCAGTGCAATGCCCCGGCAGGCGTGGCTGACGGCGCTGCGTTATCAGCCACCCTCGCTGATCCTGACGGGCTATACCACCTCACTCCCGACGCTCTCTGCCATGACCGATGCGCTGAAAAGGGTGACGGGGTTTAACCCCGGACCGGCAGGCGAATTGCAACAGGATAGCCAGGGGCGATGGATGTTCTCTTTTCAACTGCATAGCCGGAGGTAGCCAGTGGGCATCTGGTATCAACGCTGGACAGATGCACGTCCTTCCCGGCGCGTCCTTTGCTGGTTGATCGCGTCGGGGATCGTTGCGTTTGCGATTTGGGGAGCGCTGCTCAGACCCGCTGCTCTGTGCTACGCCGATATTCAGGTGCAGGCCAGCAGTGCGAAGCGAATCAACGCCTCGCTGTGGCCGAAGGCCGGGCGGCGACCTGTGGTTACGCAAGTGAAGCCGGTGCAGCCCTTTTCTCCGCTGGCATTTCAGCGTGAGGACGCAAGGCTGGTGTACTGGAAACCGCAGCAGAGTGGGGGAGAGCTGGCGCTGGATGCCTTGTGGGGCGCAGTTCCGGCGCTCTTTTCCCGGCTGGCGCTTGAGAACGTGCGGGTGAGCGCGTTTTCCATCACCCCACAGGGAAAACAGCTATGCCTTAGCCTGCAACTGGAGATCGGTCATGCGCAGTAAAACCCGTTTGCTGATCCTGCTTTCTCCGCTTTTCCTGACCGGGATGCGGGATCCCTTCTCCGTGCCGGAAGAGCGTTGCGCAGCAGGGCAACTCAGCCAGTGGCGGTATCAGGGAGTCGTCAGCGGCAGCAGGGATATCGGCCTTATGCAGGACGGGCAGAACCGCTGGCACCGGGTAAAAACGCAGATGCGGTTACCGCCAGGCTGGCGTGTGAGTGCGATAGATACACAACAACTAACCGTTGATGTCGGCGAGATGTGCGAGCCGAAACGATGGACATGGCAGCGAGAAGGAACGAAAAAAAGTGAAGATATGGATAGGGCTGTTACTGGCGGCACTCAGCCAGCCCCTGTGGGCCGCGACGCCAAAACCGGTCACCCTGCTGGTGGATGATGTCCCGGTGGTGCAGGTATTACAGGCGATGGTAGCGCAGGAGGATCGCAATCTGGTGGTGTCGCCGGATGTCAGCGGTTCGCTTTCGCTGAATCTAACGCGGGTGCCCTGGAGGCAGGCGCTTCAGACGGTAGTGAACAGTGCCGGGCTGGTATTGCGGGAAGAGGGCGGCATTTTTTATGTGCATACGGCGGCCTGGCAGCGGGAGCAACAGACGCGTAAAGCGCAGGAGCGGGCCCAGCGTCTGCTCGACGCTCCGCTGCTCTCTCACAGCATTCCGTTTGCTTATGCGGATGCGGCCGAATTGCAAAAAGCGGCGGAAAAGCTCTTAAGCCCGAAAGGCAGTCTCGCCGTCGACAAGCGCACCAACCGTCTCCTGGTCAGGGATAACAAGTCGGTGGTGGATATGCTCCAGCGCTGGGCAGCGCAGATGGATCTGCCCGTCGAGCAGGTAGAACTGGCGGCGCAGATTGTGACCATTAGTGAAAAAAGCCTGCGTGAACTGGGGGTGAAATGGAACCTCGCTGACGCAACGGAGGCCGGTAAGGTGGGTCAGGTCACGACGTTGGGCGCTGACCTGTCGGTGGCCAGTGCAACCACACACGTTGGGTTTAATATCGGGCGCATCAACGGCAGGATGCTGGATCTTGAGTTGTCGGCGCTTGAGCAAAAGCAGCAGGTGGATATCATCGCCAGCCCGCGGCTACTGGCGTCGCACATGCAGCCGGCCAGCATCAAGCAGGGCAGCGAAATCCCGTATCAGGTTTCCAGCGGCGAAAGCGGGGCGACCTCCGTTGAGTTTAAAGAGGCGGTATTAGGCATGGAGGTCACGCCGGTGGTGCTTCCGGGCGGCCGCGTTCGTCTGAAGCTGCATATCAGTGAAAATATGCCTGGCCAGGTGCTGCAACAGGCGGACGGCGAAACGCTGGCGATTGATAAGCAGGAGATCGAAACGCAGGTAGAGGTAAAAAGTGGGGAAACGCTCGCGCTGGGCGGGATCTTTTCGCAAAAGAATAAAACCGGACGCGACAGCGTGCCCGTGCTGGGCAACATTCCGTGGCTGGGTCAGTTGTTCCGCCATGACGGAAAAGATAACGAACGGAGCGAGTTAGTGGTGTTTATCACGCCACGTCTGGTCAGTATTCATTAATGGGTAACGATCCCCGCAATGATTTTGCATTCAGTTTGTTGCAGATGTTTGACGTGGGGCATGAATTAGCATACAAGGAGTACCGATTTGAGTTGGACTTACGTCTTATTTCCTTATGCGCCGGGAACGGTGATTTAATCAGTTGCCAAACAAGCCGGAGTATTGAGATAATTTTTCGTCTGACTCTCGCTCTATTGCAAATGAGGTTTCAGTTCATGTCCTGCTACGCCGGGTGTCTGCGCAGCGGGGATTACCATTAACGAATAGTCTTAGTAGTACCGAAAAAATGGCAGAGAAACGCAATATCTTTCTGGTTGGGCCTATGGGTGCCGGCAAAAGCACTATTGGGCGTCAGTTAGCTCAACAACTCAATATGGAATTTTACGATTCTGATCAAGAGATTGAGAAACGAACCGGAGCGGATGTGGGCTGGGTCTTCGACGTAGAAGGCGAAGAAGGTTTCCGTGACCGAGAAGAAAAAGTGATCAACGAACTCACGGAAAAACAGGGCATTGTGCTGGCAACAGGCGGCGGCTCTGTAAAATCTCGCGAAACCCGCAACCGTCTCTCCGCCCGTGGCGTAGTGGTCTATCTTGAGACGACCATCGAAAAACAGCTGGCACGCACGCAGCGTGATAAAAAGCGCCCGTTGTTGCAGGTTGAAACACCGCCACGTGAAGTTCTGGAAGCTTTGGCCGATGAACGCAATCCTCTGTACGAAGAGATTGCTGATGTGACCATTCGTACTGACGATCAAAGCGCTAAAGTGGTTGCAAACCAGATTATTCATATGCTGGAAAGCAACTGATTCTGGCTTTATATACACTCGCCTGCGGGTAAAAGCATTTAAGGTGGATGTCGCGTCATGGAGAGGATTACAGTTACTCTCGGGGAACGTAGTTACCCTATCACCATCGCGGCTGGTTTGTTTAACGATCCAGCTTCCTTCTTACCACTGAAAGCGGGTGATCAGGCGATGCTGGTCACCAACGAGACGCTGGCTCCGCTTTATCTCGACCGTGTACGCCACCTGCTTGAGCAGGCGGGCGTGAAGGTCGACAGTGTGATTCTGCCCGATGGCGAGCAGTACAAAAGCCTGACGGTACTGGATACCGTCTTTACCGCACTTCTGCAAAAACCGCACGGTCGTGATACAACACTGCTTGCCCTGGGCGGCGGCGTTGTGGGCGATCTGACCGGTTTTGCAGCCGCCAGCTACCAGCGCGGTGTGCGCTTTATTCAAATTCCAACCACGTTGCTCTCACAGGTCGATTCTTCTGTGGGCGGTAAAACGGCGGTTAACCATCCGCTCGGCAAAAACATGATTGGCGCGTTCTACCAGCCTGCATCGGTGGTGGTGGATCTCGACTGTCTGCAAACCTTGCCAGCGCGCGAACTGGCGTCCGGCCTTGCAGAAGTGATCAAATACGGCATTATTCTTGACGGTGAGTTCTTCACCTGGCTGGAAGAGAATATGGATGCGCTGCTGCGCCTCGATGGGCAGACAATGGCCTACTGTATTCGCCGGTGCTGTGAGCTGAAAGCAGAAGTCGTTGCCGCAGATGAGCGTGAAACCGGCTTACGTGCTTTACTGAATCTGGGGCATACGTTTGGTCATGCGATCGAAGCCGAAATGGGCTACGGTAACTGGCTTCACGGTGAAGCTGTCGCTGCCGGAATGGTCATGGCGGCCCGTGCCTCTGAACGTCTGGGGCAGTTCAGGCCGGAAGAGACAGCACGTATCATCACGTTGCTTAAACGTGCTGGCTTGCCGGTGAGTGGTCCGCAGGAAATGTCTGCGCAAGTGTACCTTCCCCACATGATGCGCGATAAAAAAGTATTGGCAGGTGAGATGCGTCTGGTACTCCCGCTTGCAATAGGGAAAAGTGAAGTGCGCGGCGGAGTGCCGCACGAAGTCGTACTTGGCGCTATTGCTGATTGTCAGCAGGCGTAACAACTAGAAAGGTCAGGCTGCTGTAACAGGTGGTCGTTTTAGCTTCAGGTAAATGCAGAGTCGTTGGCAGAAGCCTTTGAGTGGGGTGTTAAATGGATGAATTCAAACCAGAAGACGAGCTGAAACCCGATCCCAGCGATCGTCGTACTGGTCGTTCTCGTCAATCTTCAGAACGTGATAACGAGCCGCAGATCAACTTTGACGATGTCGATCTGGATGCAGACGATCGTCGCCCTTCGCGTAGCCGTAACGCGCGAAATGAGCGTGAAGACGAGGAGTATGAATCCGAAGAAGAGTTAATGGATGAACAGCCTGTTGAACGTCGTCCGCGCAAACGTAAAAAAGCGGTAGCGGCAAAACCGGCCTCCCGTCAGTACATCATGATGGGCCTTGGCGTTCTGGTTCTGGTATTGCTGATTGTCGGCATTGGTTCCGCGCTAAAAGCACCTTCTACCCATTCTACCGAGCAGACAGCGTCTGCCGAGAAGAGCATCGACCTGTCTGGTAACGATGCGAGCAACCAGGCGAATGGCGCTCAGCCAGCGCCGGGCACCACTTCCGCAGAGCAGACCGCAGGTAACACCAGCGCCGGTCAGGATATCTCTCTGCCGCCCGTCTCTGCGACCCCAACTCAGGGCCAGGCGCCTGTTACGCCGGAGGGCCAGCAGCGTGTTGAAGTTCAGGGCGATCTGAATAACGCGCTGACGCAGCCGCAGAATCAGGAGCAGGTTAACGCTGCCGTGGTGAACTCCACGCTGCCTACTGAACCTGCCACCGTTGCGCCAGTTCATGGCAGCAATGCCCAGCAGCAAACGGCGGCAACGGAAACCAAACCGCGCCAGACGCCGACTGCGCCGCGTCAGGAGCGTAAGCAGGCTGTGATTGAGCCGAAGCGTGAGACGAAACCGCAGACCGTGGCAAAAGCGCCAGAAACGAAAGCGCCAGCGCAGACAAAACCTGCGGTGAGCCAACCGGTTAAAGCGCCAACGCCTGCGGCAACCGCTGCACCTAAAGCAACGGCGACCACAACCGCGCCTGCTGCAACTGCGGCACCGGCTGCTACGCCAACCGCTAGCGCATCCAGCACCGCGGCAGGTAAAACGACGGGTAACGTGGGTTCTCTGAAATCCGCATCATCCAGCAACTACACGTTGCAGCTGAGCAGTTCGTCTAACTACGACAACCTCAACGCCTGGGCGAAGAAATCGAATCTGAAAAACTATGTGGTTTATCAGACGACCCGTAACGGACAGCCTTGGTACGTTCTGGTAAGCGGAGTTTATGCCTCAAAAGATGAAGCAAAACGAGCCGTCTCCACGCTGCCTGCCGATGTGCAGGCGAAAAACCCGTGGGCGAAGCCAATTCATCAGGTGCAGGCCGATCTGAAGTAATGTTTAAAGCGCAGGATGCTGTCGGAGCTTTCTCCACAGCCGGAGAAGGTGTAATCAGTTAGTCAGCATGAAAAAAAATCGCGCTTTTCTTAAATGGGCAGGGGGGAAATACCCCCTGCTCGACGATATTAAAAAGCACCTGCCGAAAGGCGAGTGTCTTATCGAGCCCTTCGTGGGTGCTGGATCGGTATTCCTGAATACCGATTTTTCTCGTTATATCCTGGCGGATATCAACAGCGACCTTATCAGCCTCTATAACATCGTCAAACTGCGTACCGATGAGTATGTGGAAGAGGCGCGGAAGCTGTTTACGCCAGAGAACAACAACCCGGACATTTACTATCAGTTCCGCGCTGAGTTTAATCAGAGCCAGGACCCGTTCCGTCGCGCGCTGTTGTTTCTTTATCTCAACCGCCATGGCTACAACGGTCTGTGCCGGTATAATCTGCGTGGCGAGTTTAACGTGCCGTTTGGCCGCTATAAGCGTCCCTATTTCCCGCAGGACGAGCTGTATCACTTTGCTGAAAAAGCGCAGAATGCCGAGTTCTACTGTCTCTCCTATGAAGAGTGCATGGAGCTGGCGGGCGTAAACTCGGTGGTCTACTGCGACCCGCCTTACGCGCCGCTGTCTGCCACGGCAAATTTCACCGCCTACCACACCAACAGCTTCAGCCCGGCCGAGCAGGCGCGTCTGGCTGAGATGGCGGAAAAGCTGGTCAGCAAAAGAATTCCGGTGTTAATTTCGAATCACGACACGCCTGATACGCGCGAATGGTACAAAGCCGCGAAGCATTTTCAGGTAAAAGTGCGGCGTAGCATTAGTAGCAATGGCGGCACACGTAAAAAGGTGGACGAACTTCTGGCGCTTTATCGACCCTGAGCCTTTGCCCGCCGGTAAACACATTTCAAGGAGATGCGGATGAAACAGTTTTTGATTGCCCCCTCAATTCTGTCGGCCGATTTTGCCCGCCTGGGTGAAGACACTGCCAAAGCTCTCGCGGCTGGCGCAGATGTCGTCCATTTCGACGTTATGGATAACCACTACGTTCCCAACCTGACCATCGGTCCGATGGTGCTTAAAGCGCTGCGTAACTACGGGATCACCGCGCCCATTGACGTGCATCTGATGGTGAAACCGGTTGATCGCATCGTGCCTGATTTCGCCGCGGCGGGTGCCAGCATCATCACTTTCCACCCGGAAGCCTCCGAACACGTTGACCGCACGCTACAGCTGATCAAAGAGAACGGCTGTAAGGCGGGGCTGGTCTTTAACCCGGCGACCCCGCTGAGCTATCTCGACTACGTGATGGACAAGCTGGACGTGATCCTGCTGATGTCCGTCAACCCGGGCTTTGGCGGCCAGTCGTTTATTCCTCAGACGCTCGACAAGTTGCGTGAAGTGCGCCGCCGCATTGATGAGTCTGGCTATGATATTCGTCTGGAAGTGGACGGCGGCGTGAAGGTCAATAACATCGGTGAGATTGCGGCGGCAGGGGCGGATATGTTCGTCGCAGGCTCCGCCATCTTCGATCAACCGGATTACAAAAAAGTCATTGATGAAATGCGCCGTGAACTGGCGAAGGTAAGTCATGGATAAATTGCAGGCTATTCGGGGTGTAGCATTTGACCTCGACGGCACGCTGGTCGACAGCGCGCCAGGATTAACCCGCGCCGTCGATCAGGCGCTGTATGCCCTTGAACTCCCCGTTGCGGGCGAAGAGCGCGTCGTGACGTGGATTGGTAACGGTGCAGACGTGCTGATGGAGCGCGCGCTGACCTGGGCTCGTCAGGAACGTGCCTCTCAGCGTTCTGCGCAAGGGAAACCGAGTGTTGACCACGCGGATATTCCCCAGGATGAGCAGCAGCGTATTCTGCGCAAACTGTTCGACCGTTTCTACGAAGAGACCGTCGAAGAGGGCAGCTTCCTGTTCCCGGATGTCGCTGAAACGCTGAGCGCGCTACATGCGAAAGGCATCCCGCTGGGGCTGGTGACCAACAAGCCAACACCGTTCGTTGCGCCTCTGCTGGAAGCGCTGGATATCGCGAAATACTTCTCCGTAATTGTGGGCGGCGATGACGTGCAGAATAAAAAGCCGCATCCGGAACCGCTATTGCTGGTGGCAGGAAAATTATCCTTAGCGCCTGCGGAGCTGCTCTTTGTCGGGGATTCCCGCAATGATATTCTGGCTGCCAGAGCGGCAGGTTGCCCGTCTGTTGGGTTGACCTACGGCTACAACTACGGTGAAGCCATTACGCTGAGTGAGCCGGACGTTGTGTTCGACCACTTCAAAGATTTGTTGCCCGCACTCGGGCTCTCGCACAGTGAACATCAGGAATTGAATAATGACTAAGCCCATCGTTTTTAGTGGCGCACAGCCTTCAGGTGAACTGACCATTGGTAACTACATGGGTGCGTTACGTCAGTGGGTGAGCATGCAGGATGACTACCACTGCATTTACTGCATCGTAGATTTGCATGCTATCACCGCGCGTCAGGATCCCGAGAAGCTGCGCAAGGCGACGCTCGATACGCTGGCGCTGTACCTGGCGTGCGGTATCGATCCAGAGAAGAGCACCATTTTCGTTCAGTCTCACGTGCCAGAGCACGCGCAGCTGGGCTGGGCGCTGAACTGCTACACCTATTTCGGCGAGCTGAGCCGCATGACCCAGTTCAAGGATAAATCTGCGCGCTACTCTGAAAACATCAACGCCGGTCTGTTTGATTATCCGGTGCTGATGGCGGCAGATATTCTGCTGTACCAGACCAACCAGGTACCAGTGGGCGAAGATCAGAAGCAGCACCTGGAGCTGAGCCGCGATATCGCCCAGCGCTTCAATGCGCTTTACGGCGACGTGTTCAAAGTGCCTGAGCCGTTTATTCCGAAATCCGGCGCGCGCGTGATGTCGCTGCTGGAGCCGACCAAAAAGATGTCCAAGTCTGACGATAACCGCAACAACGTTATCGGCCTGCTGGAAGATCCGAAGTCGGTGGTGAAAAAGCTCAAGCGTGCGGTGACCGACTCCGACGAGCCGCCAGTGGTGCGCTACGACGTGCAGAACAAAGCGGGCGTATCCAACCTGCTGGACATTCTCTCCGGTGTGACCGGACAGAGCATCCCTGAGCTGGAAAAACACTTTGAAGGCAAAATGTACGGCCACCTGAAAGGTGAAGTGGCAGACGCCGTTTCCGGCATGCTGACCGAGTTGCAGGAGCGCTATCACCGTTACCGTAACGACGAAGCTTTCCTGCAAAAAGTGATGAAAGAGGGCGCGGAAAAAGCCAGCGCGCGCGCCTCCGAAACCCTGAAAGCGGTGTACGAGGCGATTGGGTTTGTGGCGAAACCTTAAGCCGCTTTGCCGGGTGGCGCTTACGCTTACCCGGCCTACGGGACCGTGTAGGTCGGGTAAGGCGGAGCCGCCACCCGACAAAACTGACGAAAAAAAAACCGGGAAATCCCCGGTTTTTTTACGCCTGAAAAACGCTTACTGCTGTGCCGCCGGGCCGCAACCGCCAATGATCTTCGAAATGGAGATCGCCGGGTGAAGCAGGTAATCGTAGCTGCAATTATTTTTAGTATTTTGAACGTGACCGGTGCAGGCCGTCAGAGTTGTTAACAGGCCGACCAGAACGGCAGCTTTTGCCAGTTTGAACATACGCATTCCTTGTCAATAAAATCAAAAAATTGGATGTAACACGAGGGAATAAATGGAAAAGTTCCATTACGCGGGCGGTATGTTATCGACTGAGGTAAGAAGGGAGTAGTCCGCTTCAAGACTACTCCCGGGAGAAAGATTGTGCGTTAGTGGCTGGAGAACCAGTTCAGTTTTTCACGCAGTGCTACCACGCGGCCCACCACGATCAGCGCCGGGCTTTCAACCTGCTGCGCCAGCTCGCCCAGCTGCGTCAGTACGCCATCGACCACGCGCTGCGTAATGGCGGTACCGTTTTCTACCAGCGCGACCGGCATATCTGCTTCCATGCCGTGCTCCAGCAGTTTCGCCTGAATCGTGGCTGCCTGATTTAGCCCCATGTAGAAGACCAGAGTCTGCTTTTCAGCGGCCAGATTATGCCAGTCCAGCTCGCTGCCGGTTTTCAGGTGGCCTGTCACCAGGCGCACGCTCTGGGCATAGTCGCGATGGGTTAACGGAATGCCGGAATAGGCAGAACAGCCGGATGCCGCCGTAATGCCCGGCACCACGGAGAACGGAATGCCCGCGTTGCAGAGAGTTTCCAGCTCCTCGCCGCCGCGACCAAAGATAAACGGATCGCCCCCTTTCAAACGCACCACGCGCTTACCTTTTTGCGCTTCCCGCAGCAGGATCTGGTTGATCTCCTCCTGCGGTACGCAGTGATAACCTGCCCGTTTGCCGACGAACACGCGGTCAGCATCGCGGCGCACCAGATTCATGATGTCATCAGAGACCAGACGGTCATACACCACGATGTCCGCCTGCTGGATCTGCTGGAGACCCTTCAGCGTCAGCAAGCCCGCATCGCCGGGACCTGCGCCCACCAGTACCACTTCACCGCGATGATCCAGCGGTTCAGAGAGGAGTTGCTCGGTCGTCTCTTCAACCGCTTTGGCGTCCTGATTGGCCAGCGACTGCGCCAGCCTGTCGTTGACAAAGAACTTCTCCCAGAAGCGACGGCGTTCGCCCACGGTTGCGAAGGTTTGCTTCACGCGGGAACGCAACTGCCCGGCGTAATGGGCAATCTGACCAAGGTGTTGAGGCAGCACGGCTTCCAGTTTTTCCCGCAGCAGACGGGCAAGAACGGGCGAGCGGCCACCGGACGACACCGCAATCATCAGCGGCGAGCGGTCGATAATGGATGGCATGATAAAGCTCGCCTCTTTCGGCGCATCCACCACGTTACAGAAGATGCGGCGCGCTTCGCAGGCGTCGCTGACGCGCTGGTTAACGTCATCGTTATCCGTTGCGGCGATGGTCAGCCAGCAAGTATCCAGCAGGGATTCATCAAATTCGCCCTGCACCTGCGTGAGCATCCCTTCCTGCGCCCAGACGTCAAACTGTGGGGCGAAGGTGAGGGCGTTAACGGTCAGTTGGGCGCCCGCCTCTAACAGCAGGCGCGCCTTGCGTTCAGCCACATCGCCGCCGCCCACGAGCAGGCAGTCGCGGTTGCGTAATTGACAAAAAATCGGCAGGTGATCCACGACGTTACCTCACAGCATTCATGGCGGGGGAAGAATTGACGTCAGGATAACAGCAGGAATCGTACAGAACATACGGTTTTTCCTGCCGTTACCCATAAGGGGTCATAAGCCTTTCCTATTGAAAAGGCGAGGGGTTACGCTTTCAGCTGCACCTCGCCGTCCTTCACGCGGACGTCGTAGTGTTTGACCGAGAAGCTTTCATCTTCCATGCAGCGCCCGTCGGTTAAGCGGAAGCGCTGCTTTTTCAGCGGGCTGGCAACCCACAGTTCGCCCTGGTGCTCCGCAGTCAGACCGCGGGAGAGCACGCTGGCCTCGAAGAACGGGTCGATATTGCTGATGGCAAAAACCTGTTCATCGTGGCGAGGGCGGAAAATCGCTACCTGCTCGTTGCCCAGCAGGGCACAGACGCCGGTTGCTGGCAGAATGTCGTTAATGTTGCAGATGTTTACCCACTGGCTCATGCGTTTTCCTCCACCAGCATCACCGGAATACGTTCATACGGGGTCGCTGGACGATGCTGTTCGCGCTCCGGCACCACCTGCACGTTCGGGTCGCGCTGGGTGCTGTTGATAAAGTGTTTGAAGCGCGTCTGCGCCGCTGGCGTGTTCACGGTTTCGGTCCACTCGCAGATAACCGCCTCGCGCAGGCGAGTCATCTCGGATTCCAGCTGTTCATTCAGGCCCAGCTTGTCGTCGATAATGACTGACTTCAGATAGTCGATGCCGCCTTCGAGATTATCCAGCCAGGACGCGGTACGGGTCAGCTTATCGGCGGTACGAATGTAGAACATCATGAAGCGGTCGAGGTATTTGATCAGCGTATCGCGATCGAGATCGGCAGCCAGCAGATCGGCGTGGCGAGGTTTCATCCCGCCGTTACCGCACACGTACAGGTTCCAGCCTTTCTCGGTGGCGATAATACCCACGTCTTTACCCTGTGCTTCCGCACATTCACGGGTACACCCTGAGACGCCGAACTTCATTTTGTGCGGCGTACGGATACCTTTGTAGCGGTTTTCCAGCTCGACGCCGAAGCCCACGCTGTCGCCCACGCCGTAGCGGCACCAGGTGCTGCCCACGCAGGTTTTCGCCATGCGCAGCGCCTTGGCGTACGCGTGACCGGTTTCGAAGCCCGCCTCAATCAGCTGACGCCAGATTTCCGGCAGATCATCTTTCTGCGCACCGAACAGGCCGATACGCTGGGAACCGGTGATTTTGGTGTACAGATTAAACTCACGGGCGATACGGCCCACGGCGACCAGCCCTTCAGGGGTAATTTCTCCCCCGGCAGAACGCGGGATCACCGAGTAAGTCCCGTCTTTCTGAATATTAGCCAGGAAGTTATCGTTGGTGTCCTGAAGCGGAGTGTGTTCTGGTTTGAGCACATATTCGTTCCAGCAGGACGCAAGCAGGGAACCGACGGTAGGCTTACATACTTCACAGCCATAGCCCTGGCCGTGTTTCTCCAGCAGTTCGTCGAAGGACTTAATGCCTTCCACGCGGATCAGGTGGTACAGCTCCTGGCGAGAGTAAGCGAAGTGCTCGCACAGGTTGTTGTTCACTTCAATGCCCTGTTTTGCCAGCTCGGCGTTCAGCACCTGGGTGACCAGCGGGATACAGCCGCCGCAGCCGGTCCCGGCTTTGGTTTCCGCTTTCAGCGCCGCAACGGTGTGGCAGCCTTTGTTAATGGCGGAGATCAGCATGCCTTTGGTCACGTCGAAGCAGGAGCAGATTTGCGCGCTGTCCGGCAGTTTATCCACGCCAATGGACGGCTTACCGCTGGAGGCGTGCGCCGGGAGGATCAGCGCGTCCGGGTTTTCCGGCAGCTCAATGGCGTTCAGCACCAGCTGGAGCAGGTTGCCGAAGTCGCTGGTGTCGCCCACCAGCACCGCCCCGAGCAGGGTTTTGTTGTCCTGGCTGACGATAAGACGTTTGTAGACTTCTTTGCTTTCGTCCAGATAAACATAGCTGCGGGAGTTCGGGGTGCGACCATGCGCATCGCCAATACCGCCCACGTCCACGCCCAGCAGCTTCAGCTTGGCGCTCATGTCTGCGCCGGTGAAGGCGTTTTCGCTGCCGAGGATATGGTCAACGGCGACCTGCGCCATTTTGTACCCAGGTGCAACCAGACCGTATACGCGGTTATTCCAGCTGGCGCATTCGCCGATGGCGTAGATGTCCGGATCGGAGGTCTGGCAGGTGTCGTTGATCATGATCCCGCCGCGCTGCGCAACGGCCAGACCGCACTGGGTGGCCAGCTTGTCGCGCGGGCGAATGCCGGTGGAGAAGACGATGAAATCCACTTCCAGCTCGCTGCCATCGGCAAAGCGCATGGTTTTACGCGCTTCAGTGCCTTCCTGCACGATCTCTTTGGTGTTCTTGCTGGTGTGAACCTTCACGCCCATGCTTTCGATTTTACGGCGTAACTGGTCGCCACCCATATGGTCCAGCTGTTCCGCCATCAGCATCGGGGCAAATTCGATGACGTGGGTTTCAACGCCGAGGTTTTTCAGTGCGCCTGCCGCTTCCAGACCCAGCAGACCACCGCCGACAACCGCGCCACGTTTGCTTCGACGTGCGCAGGATTCAATGGCGTTGAGGTCTTCAATGGTACGGTAAACGAAGCAATCCTGGGTTTCCGAACCTTTAATCGGCGGGATCCACGGATACGAGCCTGTCGCCATGATCAGCTTATCGTAAAAAACCGTGCGTCCGGCGCTGGAGTGGATCACTTTCTCCTGACGGTTGATGGTGATAGCGCGTTCGCCCACCAGCACTTTTACGCCATGCTTCTCGTAGAAACCTTCACGCACCAGAGAGAGTTCTTCGGCGGTATGGTGAGAGAAGTAGGAAGACAAGTGCACACGGTCGTACGCCTTGCGGGGTTCTTCACAGAACACGGTAATATCGAACTGGTTAGCATCGGCTTTATCGAGAAGATCCTCAATAAAGCGGTGGCCGACCATGCCGTTACCGATGATAGCGAGTCTGACTTTGCTCATTTTTGCCTCGATTTCTTTTCTATTACTGCCTACCTTAACGATTCAGCAGGGGCACTTATTGATGCAAATCAAATACGCCTTCACCTACCCCTTAGGGGGTATATCTATGATTTGTCAGGATTTTTATAAGTTACGGATATTGTTTGATTTTTGTGCTTGCTTGTTTTTCACACAATTTTGGTGGGGTTTTTTACCCATCGGCGGGCAGGGCGGGTGAGCAGGGGAAAACCCCTTTGCAGTACGCAAAGGGGTTACGGCGATTAGTGGGTAGCTGTTGCCGGGTTGTGCTGACGGTGACGGGTCACAAAGCCCAGCACGAAGCACATGATGAACACCACGGCGTACAGACCGTTAGCGGTATGCAGCGCCGCCAGCGGGCCGCTGTGCGCCACAATTGGGCCCGTGACCACGAAGGTCAGCATGGTGCCGATGGTGCCGCAGGTCAGCACGAAGTTCACCAGCTTTGGCGAGGCCACTTTGGTCTGAAGAGAGCCAAGGGTGATGATCGAGGTATAAATCGCGCTGGAGAAGAAGCCCAGGGTCAGGATGAACCACGGCATATGCTCCGGGGAACCGTTGATGAACAGATACATCAGCACGGTTGCCAGACCCGCCAGAACGGTCAGGATCCGTTGCAGGTCGAAGAAGCGCAGGATAAAGCTAAACGCCCACATGCCGAACATGTAAGACATCCAGAAATCGCTCACCAGTTTACCCGCGTCGTTCAGACTCATGCCCAGACCTTTCGCGTATTCAGGAACCCAGGAGATAAAGCCCAGCTGGCCGAGGATGTAACACAGCGCGGCGATGGAAAGGAACAGCACGCCGATACCCCATTTTTCTTTCGCAACTGGCTCAGACGTGGTCTGCGCTTTTTTGCCCAGCACCGGGAACTCGCAGCCGAAGGTGAGAATAAAGATCGCGACATAGACCAGACCAATGCAGGCGTACACCCAGTACCACTCAATACTGCGCGCCAGAAGATACGCGGCGACCATCGGGAAAATCATCCCGGCCATGCTGAAGAAGGAGTCGGTGAACAGCAGACGCGCGCCGCGCTGGCGGCCTTCATACATATGGGTGATCAGGAACGTACCGATCGACATGGTGATCCCGCTCACCAGGCCCAGCACGAACATGGCGGCAGAGAAGAGGGCGATGCTGTGGCTCAGCACCAGGCCCGCCACGGCGGCAACCATCAGCACGAAGCCGAAGCGCAGCTGGGTTTTCAGCGGCACGATTTCCATCAGCCAGGCATTAAGGAAAATAGAGATCAGGATCCCCGCGTTCAGGAAAGTGAAGGTATTGCTCATGCTGGAAACGGGCAACTGGAAATAGTCTGCGATATTTCCCATCACCATCCCGGTGACGATCACCAACGCGCCGGTCAGGGCGTAGGAGAAGAAGCTGATCCATGTGAGCTTGATGCGATTGCTGTTAGTCATGTCTGGCCTGTTAAAAGTAAAGAAAAACGCAATGACTGCGTTTGAGCGGGCAGATTTTAGTCGCGAAAGTGATCTAATTAAATCTTTTCAGAAAATATTGAGCACAATTGCAGGCTTTAACGTGATGTGGATCACATTATATCGCGGGGTGAACAATCGTTTGCGCGGTAATAATTGTTTCAATTTCGTAAAATTAGGTAAAAGACTGGTCTGGGGTCATACTGCTCTTTAGAATCAAGCCATTCGCTTTTTATACTGCGCTTTGTTAAGGAATTCTCATGCTCAAATCAACACTGGCGGCTGTCGCAGCTGTGTTTGCTCTTTCTGCCGTTTCCCCTGCTGCGCTGGCAGCTAAAGGAGACCCTCACGTCCTGCTGACTACCTCTGCGGGGAATATTGAGCTGGAGCTGGATAGCCAGAAAGCCCCTGTTTCTGTGAAAAACTTCCTCGACTACGTGAACAGTGGTTTTTATAACAACACCACGTTCCACCGCGTGATCCCGGGCTTTATGATTCAGGGCGGCGGTTTCAACGAGCAGATGCAGCAGAAAAAGCCTAACCCGCCAATCAAAAATGAAGCGGATAACGGCCTGCTGAACAAGCGCGGCACCATTTCTATGGCGCGTACGGCGGATAAAGACAGCGCCACCAGCCAGTTCTTCCTCAACGTGGCGGATAACGCCTTCCTGGACCACGGCCAGCGCGACTTTGGCTACGCGGTGTTCGGTAAAGTGGTGAAAGGCATGGACGTGGCGGACAAGATCTCTCAGGTTCAGACTCACGATGTCGGTCCATACCAGAATGTGCCGTCTAAGCCAGTGGTGATTCTCTCCGCGAAAGTGCTGCCGTAATCGTTCCCTCACACGGGCACATCCTGCCCGTGTCTTTCCGCCCTCCCTGCGAAAGCGCGTTTTGCTGCTTATACTTGTGGCAAACGGACTATTCAGGGAGGCGTAGTGAAAAAACTCACCGACAAGCAAAAATCCCGACTCTGGGAGCAACAGCGTAGCGTCAATCTTCAGGCCAGTTGCCTCCTTGAAAAAGGCAAGGGTCCCGCTGAACCCGATATCGAGATGCTGGCACTGGGGCCTTCTGCACCGGGTTTACCCCATCTGTGCCTTATTCACCGCCATTTATTCCGCAACGAAATGAAAGGCGCTGGCGAGCTGCGCACCGCCGATATCTCCAAGGGCGACATTCCATTTTGCCATTTCGAGTACATCGAGAAGGTGGGTAATGAGCTGATGGCTTCGCTGGAAAGCGATAAATATCTGGTGGGCCTTCAGAAAGAAGAGTTTACAGACAGAATCAGTCATTACTACTGTGAAATCAACATGCTACATCCGTTTATGAGCGGTAATGGCGTGGCTCAGCGGATCTTCTTTGAACAGCTGGCGATCCATGCGGGCTACGTGCTGAACTGGCAGGGGATCGACCCGGACGACTGGGCATCCGCCAACCAGAGCGGGGCGATGGGTGATCTGACCGCCCTGAATGCTATCTTTGCCAAAGTTGTGAGCGAAGCGCGGGGATCTGAGTAAAATAGGGCGGCCATTTTTTCAGGAGCCGCCATGATTCTGCTGATTGATAACTACGATTCCTTTACCTGGAACCTTTACCAGTATTTTTGTGAGCTGGGGGCAGAGGTGGTTGTCCGCCGTAACGATGAGATCGCGCTGGCTGACATTGCCGCGCTGGCGCCCCAGAAAATCGTGATTTCGCCCGGGCCGTGTACGCCGTCGGAGTCCGGCATCTCGCTGGAGGTAATCCGCCACTATGCGGGCAAGCTGCCGATTCTGGGCGTCTGCCTGGGTCACCAGGCCATTGCGCAGGTCTTTGGCGCCACCATTGTCCGTGCCGCGAAAGTCATGCACGGCAAAACCTCACCGATCACGCACACCGGTACCGGCGTATTCCTGGGGCTAAACAATCCGTTAACCGTGACGCGCTACCATTCTCTGGTGATTGATCCGCCGACCCTGCCCGCAGACTTTGAAGTGACAGCCTGGAGTGAGACCCGGGAAATCATGGGCATTCGCCACCGCGAGTACGATCTGGAAGGGGTGCAGTTCCACCCGGAAAGCATTCTCAGCGAACAGGGGCACGCGCTGCTGGCCAATTTCCTTAATCGCTGAATATCTGTTGCCTTGTTGTGATTTTTTATGCATATTTTGTGATTATATTTTCACAAGTACTGTGACATAAAAATGGATGGTCATGACATGGCAACTGAACAACCAGCAATTACCCGCGCGACATTCGATGAAGTGATCCTGCCGATTTATGCACCGGCTGAGTTTATCCCGGTGAAAGGGAGAGGCAGCCGCGTCTGGGATCAGCAGGGCAACGAGTATGTTGATTTCGCAGGCGGTATTGCGGTGACGGCGCTGGGCCATTGCCATCCTGCGCTGGTGGACGCGCTGAAAACGCAGGGCGAAACGCTGTGGCACACCAGCAACGTGTTCACTAACGAACCGGCGCTGCGTCTGGGGCGTAAGATCATCGATGCCACCTTCGCCGAACGCGTGCTGTTTATGAACTCCGGCACCGAAGCCAACGAAACCGCCTTTAAGCTTGCGCGCTACTACGCAACCACGCGTCATAGTCCGTACAAAACCAAAATCATCGCCTTCCATAACGCCTTCCACGGTCGCTCGTTCTTTACCGTTTCCGTTGGCGGCCAGCCGAAGTATTCCGACGGCTTTGGTCCGAAACCTGCGGATATCATCCATGTGCCGTTTAACGATCTGCACGCCGTTAAAGCGGTGATAGACGATCACACCTGTGCCGTGGTGGTCGAACCCATTCAGGGGGAAGGCGGCGTCACGGCGGCCACCCCGGAATTTCTGCAAGGGCTGCGCGAACTGTGCGACGAGCACCAGGCGCTGCTGGTGTTTGATGAAGTGCAGTGTGGGATGGGGCGTACCGGAGACCTGTTCGCTTATATGCACTACGGCGTAACGCCGGATATTCTGACCAGCGCGAAAGCGCTCGGCGGCGGTTTTCCGGTCAGCGCGGTGCTAACCACCCAGGATATCGCTTCCGCATTTCATGTGGGCTCACACGGCTCCACTTACGGCGGTAATCCGCTGGCGTGTGCCGTGGCGGGAGCGGCGTTCGACATCATTAATACGCCGGACGTCCTGAATGGCGTGAATGCGAAACGCGCCCTTTTTGTGAAACATCTTCAGCAGATTGACGAACAGTTTGATGTCTTCAGCGACATCCGCGGAATGGGACTGCTGATCGGCGCCGAGCTGAAGCCTCAGTACAAAGGCCGCGCGCGCGATTTCCTGCACGCCGCCGCGCACGAAGGCGTCATGGTGCTCAACGCCGGGCCGGACGTGATGCGCTTCGCGCCGTCGCTGGTGGTGGAAGACAAAGACATCGAAGACGGGTTAACCCGTTTTGCCGCGGCGGTCGCGAAGATCGTCAGAGGCTAATACGCGGTTCGTTTTAACCGGCGCGTTAACCAAATCCCGTGATGCGGACGCTGACGCCATGCCACCGACGAAATGGTGTGCATGGTGTTGAGATGCCCGAGAACGCGCTGTAAATGCTGCTCAAGGGTGCTCATCGGCCCGTGGGTCAGCGTCTCCGGCGCTTCCAGAATGTTCGAATCCCCCGACTCGCCCGGCGCGTCGTACTCCAGACGCTGCTGACAGCGCTGGAGGGCAATTTCACACGACTGCAAATAGCGCTGCGCAAGATCCGGCGTCAGCATGGTGTGCTCGCGCGCCAGCGTGGTCATGGCATTGATGTGTTCGACGATAAACTGGCTGTGCGTGACCCACAGCTTCATGTCAGCCAGATAGTGCGAGTTGAAGCCCGGCTCCTGCATGGCCTGGTTAAGGGAGTTGAACAGGGCATTATGCGCCTGGTTGACCTTCATGCGCTCGTAGGCCAGTGGAGACGGCTGCGGGTCGTCGCTCAGGATCAGGCGAATGGCCTGCTGATCCGCCTCCAGCGCGTCGTGGGCGTTTTGCCTCAGTAATCCACTTTGCCACTGCGGCCACAGCCAGACCATGCCGCCAAAGGCGATCAGGCAGCCAATCAGGGTATCGACCAGGCGGGCAATAATTAACTGATCGGCGTTGAGCGTAAGCAACTGCAGGGTGTACACCGCCGTTACCGTAAAGCCCACCGTCGCCCAGCCGTAGTTTTTACGGATGATCAGATAACTCACCATCGTAATCGCCAGCATGCCGACCAGCGTATACCCTTCCGGCACGTGGAAGTGCAACGTTACGCCCGCGATAATCAGCCCCGCCATCGTGCCGCCCGCCCGATGCAGAATGCGCACCCGCGTGGCACCATAGCCGTTCTGGGTGACAAACAGCACGGTCATTAAGATCCAGTAGGGTTTCGGCAGGTGCAGGGCCATTCCCATCAGGCTGGCGATGCTGAGCATGACGCTAATTCTTGCGGCGTTGCGCAGGGCGGAAGACTTCAGCGACAGGTAGCTTTTGAGCGCAGGCAGCAACGGCAGTCGTTTTTGCTTATCGGCCATCAGGTCCCGGGCATAAAGCGGGCGCTGGGTGCGCAAAACCCGGGCGATGCGGCTGAAATGCCAGGCGGCAAACTGCCCGACCGGGTTATCCGCGTGCTGACGCGCAATCTTTTCCAGCGCGCCGAGCTGTTTGTCCATGTTAAAGCGCGTCGGATAGCGGTGATAGAGGATATCCTCAGCCAGCACCCGCAGGCGCGCCGCGACGGTCTGCGCGTTCCAGCGGATCACCGCTTCCGCATGGCTGCGCTCCACCAGCTTTTGCACCTCTTCCGGATTATGAAGGCTGACGGAAATATGCTCCTGCAAATCCAGCCCGACCTGAAAGGTACGCAGCAGCCGCTTATATTCATGATTTTTGTTGGCGGCAAGCATGTGCAACTGCTGATAGCACTGGCTGATCAGATCCACCACTTTTTGCTGGCGTGCCAGCAGCGGCGGCAGGGATTTTTCCGGGTCGGTATGTTGCGTGAGCAGGGTGTATTTTGCTTCACAGTATTCAGCAAGCTGCACGTAGAGCAGGCTCAGGGATTCGCGAAGCGGCTGTTCCCGCCACAACCAGAACCAGAACCAGTTAAACAGCCCGTACCACAGCGTGCCGAGGGCGTAGATCAGCAATGGCTCCCACACCGGCATATTGCCCGCAAGGCTTAAGGTGAAGATGGCGGCAATCAGCGACGCAGGAAGCAGGCGGGCGTGCAGCGAGCTGATTTCAGCGGTTACGCCAAGCGTCATCGCCAGCACGGTCAGGATCAGCGGCAGAGGAATGTCGCGGGCCAGTAAGAGTTGCACGGCAAGGCTACAGCCGGCAAACAGGCAGCCGCCAATAATCAGGCGTTTGAAAAAGCGTTTATGCGGGGTGTCCAGACCGGCAATGTTGCAGCAGGCGGGCACGAGGGAAAACAGCAGGCCTTGCTGAAGATGTCCGAGGATCAGGCCCACGGCCACGGGAAGACACAACACCAGCGTTTGTCGCAGTGCGTAGTTAACTTCCGGGTGATAGATCAGCCTGCGCCACATAAGGAGTAGAGACAAAAACGGCGTGCCACCCTGCGGCGGCACGCCGTCTGACCGGAATTAACGGGTCCCGTAAACCACGATGGTTTTACCGTGGGCGGAGATCAGGTTTTGATCTTCCAGCATCTTCAGGATACGGCCCACTGTTTCACGGGAGCAGCCGACGATCTGACCGATTTCCTGGCGGGTAATTTTAATTTGCATACCGTCAGGGTGGGTCATGGCGTCTGGCTGTTTCGCCAGGTTCAACAGAGTCTGCGCGATACGACCGGTCACGTCCAGGAAGGCGAGGTTACCCACCTTCTCAGAGGTCACTTGCAGACGGCGTGCCATCTGGGAAGAAAGACGCATCAGGATGTCAGGGTTGACCTGAATCAGCTGACGGAATTTCTTGTAAGAAATTTCAGCCACTTCACATGCTGTTTTTGCACGAACCCAGGCGCTACGTTCCTGGCCTTCTTCAAACAGGCCCAGTTCACCGATAAAATCGCCCTGGTTCAGATAAGAAAGGATCATCTCTTTCCCTTCTTCATCTTTGATCAGCACGGCCACCGAGCCTTTAACGATGTAATACAACGTTTCCGCTTTTTCACCCTGGTGAATCAGCGTGCTCTTTGATGGGTACTTATGAATGTGGCAATGAGACAAGAACCATTCGAGAGTCGGGTCTGTTTGCGGTTTGCCAAGCACCATGCGCTGTTATCCTCTGTTATAAGCTGTCACCAGAGTCATAAGATGCATCCGGACTCTGGGGTTGCAATCGAATTCTTACCCATACCTGGGAAGTCGGCTGTCGTAACGTTTCGCAGCCAGTAAAGTTTGATGTCCTCTGCATACATGTGTAACGTCAATGTATTACTGTAGCATCCAGAGTGTTTTAGCATAGCTTTCGCCGCGTGTCTCCTGGTGTCTCGCTTCAGCATGACGCAGGTCGCCTTCCGTTGCGAGAAATGTAACGTACACGTAATCTGTCATAAAAAATGCAACGTTGGAGTGAGTGAATATGCAAGCGCGTGTGAAATGGGTTGAAGGGTTAACGTTCCTGGGCGAGTCTGCTTCCGGGCACCAGGTTTTGATGGATGGCAACTCCGGCGATAAAGCCCCAAGCCCGATGGAAATGGTGCTGATGGCGGCAGGTGGATGCAGCGCGATCGACGTAGTGTCGATCCTGCAAAAAGGCCGTCATGACGTGACCGATTGTGAAGTGAAGCTGACGTCAGAACGTCGCGAAGAGGCGCCACGTCTGTTCACGCATATTAATCTGCACTTTATCGTCACCGGCAAAGAACTGAAGGATGCGGCGGTCTCGCGTGCGGTTGACCTGTCTGCGGAGAAATACTGCTCTGTGGCGCTAATGCTGGAGAAAGCGGTAAACATCACCCATTCGTATGAAGTGATCGCGGCTTAATTTTTGGCGGGTGGCGCTGCGCTTACCCGCCCTACAAAAGCACGCCCGTAGGCCCGGTAAGCGCAGCGCCACCGGGCAAAACAACTCACGCGATTTGCTTTCCTTCCATCAGCCGCTGCACCAGTGGCGTCATGATCAGCTCCATCGCCAGCCCCATTTTTCCGCCCGGTACCACTAACGTATTCATGTGCGAAATAAACGAACCTTGTAGCATCGCCAGCAGCCAGGGGTAATCGATGCCTTCCAGGTTGCGGAAGTGGATCACCACAAAGCTCTCGTCCAGGGAAGGGATGCTTTTTGCGGCGAACGGGTTGGAGGTGTCCACGGTGGGGACGCGCTGGAAGTTAATGTGGGTTCGGGAGAACTGCGGCGTGAGGAAGTTGATGTAATCTTCCATGGAGCGCACCACCGAATCCATTACCGCCTCTCGCGAATGGCCGCGCTCGCTCATGTCACGCGTCAGCTTCTGGATCCACTCAAGGTTAACAATCGGCACCACTCCCACCAGCAAATCCACATGGCGCGCCACGTCGTGCTGAGGCGTCACCACGCCGCCGTGCAATCCTTCGTAAAACAGCACGTCAGTCGGTTCCGGCAGCGGCTGCCAGGGCGTGAACGTGCCGGGGACCTGGTTCCAGGGCACGGCTTCATCGTAGGTATGGAGATACTTGCGGGACTGCCCGGTGCCGCTCTGCCCGTATTCACGGAAGGTTTGCTCCAGCAGGCCGAAGTCATTGGCCTCCGGGCCAAAATAGCTGATGTGTTTACCCAGATCGCGCGCCTTTCGGATGGCCATATCCATCTCCGGGCGCGTGTAGCGGTGAAAGCTGTCGCCCTCTACCTCTGCCGCCCGTAAGTTAAGCTGGGCGAAAATCTTGCGGAAGGCGAGGCTGGTGGTAGTGGTTCCCGCCCCACTCGAACCCGTAACGGCAATAACCGGATGTCTGGCAGACATAGCAACTCCCTGACTGGAAAAGTGTAAGATCAGCCATGAAACGCGTTGCGGGGCATGATATTCACCGTCTCATGCAGTTCGGACCATACCAGCACCACGTCGCCGCTTTTAAGCTGGCGCTTCACATCGCTGACCTTTTGTTCAAGCGAACGTTCATGTTCACCATAATCGGTGCCTTCGCGCAAGACAAAGCTTTCAATCAGATTATCGAGCGTTTCGGGAGAGAGATCCTGCCAGGGAATAATCATTTTTTACCGTCCAGATAGGCCGTTAACCAGTCGGGTATACGCGTCTCAAGCCACATTTTTGGCCGACGCAGCGTGCCGCCAACAAAGCCCACGTGCCCGCCGAACTCGGTGAGCTGATACTCCACGTTATCCGGCAGATAGTCAGGGGCGGGGATCGAGTGATGATCCATAAACGGATCGTCTTTGGCGTGGATAATCAGCGTGGGTTTCGTGATTTGATTCAGTAAAGGCATGGCGCTGCACTGACGGTAATAGTCAATCGCATCGGCAAAGCCGTGAATTTTCGAGGTTATCAAATCATCAAACTCGCGCAGGCGCTTCACGCGTTTGAGCTGTTGCAACGTCACAGGCAGCGTATCCGGATAGGCCTTAAGTTTACGTGCGGCGTTGGCTTTCAGCAGGTTGAGCAGATAACGCTGATAGACCCGCGAAAACCCCTTTTCCATATGATAACTGCACTGCTCCAGCATAAAGGGCGCAGAGACAATCACCGCCGCATCCAGCGGTACGGCGTCGCTCTCCTTCGCCAGCAGGCAGGCCAGCATATTCCCGCCCAGCGAATACCCCACCGCTGCCGTTGGTGCCTCGCCGAAATTGTCTCTTAGCCAGCGCAGGAACCAGGAGCCGTCCTCGGTTTCACCCGAGTGATAAATGCGTTTCTGACGGTTAGGCTCGCCGCTGCATCCGCGAAAATGCATCACCACCCCAAGCCAGCCGCGGGCTTTCGCCGCCTCAATGAGACCGTGTGCGTAAGGGCTGTGCAGGCTGCCTTCCAGGCCGTGAAACACCACCAGACGGGGTTTATGTCTGGCCCGATCCGGATCTTCGCTCCAGGCGAGATCCAAAAAGTCACCGTCCGGCAGGTCAATGCGCTGCCAGTGGGGGTTGAACTGCACCTTGCGGCGGATCAGGCGCGGCAGCATGGTTTGCAGGTGAGGGTTAGCCACACCGCGCATGGGCACGAACTCTGCGCTCTCTTCGGCTGCAATGTCGAAGTCTGAGGGAATGATTTGGGTCATAAGGGCGATGCTGATTCTTGTCAGAAATTAACTATACCTTCCGAATTGTACCCCGTTTAGCCCGTTTTTCCGAAACATGAACTGATCCCGATCACATTTCTTTACCTTGATTATTACTCTCAGGCTAATGATTACGTCCTACGCTTAATTGATGCCTTTCTCACCAGAGCGCACACTTTACTCAACGTTAAGCAAATCAGAATGATGTGCTGAATCAGGAGGTTAATAATGTTATCTGGGCAAACACCCACCCGGCAATGGAACACCCGACGCAGCGAGAAAGCGCGTCGTCTGGCGTCCGTACCGGTGCAGGGCAAGGTACTGCCAACCGGCGATCTTGTCGCCATGCTGGAAAAACTGATCGCACCAGGCGACAAAGTCGTTCTGGAAGGCAACAACCAGAAGCAGGCGGATTTCCTTTCCCGTTCACTGGCCGAAGTGAACCCGCAAATCGTGCACGATCTGCATATGATCATGCCGAGCGTGGGCCGCAGCGAACATCTGGACATCTTTGAGAAAGGCATCGCCCGCAAGCTCGACTTCTCCTTCTCCGGTACGCAAAGCCTGCGCATTTCGCAGCTGCTGGAGGATGGTCAGCTCGAAATCGGGGCGATTCACACCTACATCGAACTCTACTCACGTTTATACGTCGACCTTTCGCCAAACGTGGCGCTGATTGCCGGTTTTAAAGCGGACCGTAAAGGTAACCTCTACACCGGGGCGAGTACCGAAGATACCCCGGCGCTGGTGGAAGCCGCCGCGTTCCACGACGGCATCGTCATCGCACAGGTGAACGAGCTGGTGGACGACGAGTGCGACCTGCCGCGCGTCGATATTCCGGGCTCGTGGATCGATTACGTGGTGGTGGCGGACAAGCCGTTCTTTATTGAGCCGCTCTTCACCCGCGACCCGCGCCTGATTAAACAGGAACACATCCTGATGGCGATGATGGCGATTAAAGGCATCTACGCTGAACACCAGGTGCAGTCCCTGAACCACGGGATTGGCTTTAATACCGCAGCGATCGAACTGCTGCTGCCAACCTACGGCGAACAGCTCGGACTCAAAGGCAAAATCTGTAAACACTGGACTTTGAACCCGCATCCAACGCTGATCCCGGCCATCGAAAGCGGCTGGGTGGAGAGCGTCCACTGCTTCGGCGGCGAGCTGGGGATGGAAGAGTACATCCGCGCCCGTCCGGACGTGTTCTTTACCGGTGCTGACGGCTCCATGCGCTCTAACCGCGCCTTCTGTCAGCTGGCTGGTCAGTACGCGGTCGATATGTTTATCGGCTCTACGCTACAGGTTGATGGTTACGCTAACTCCTCAACCGTGACCCGCGGCCGTCTCTCCGGCTTCGGCGGCGCACCAAACATGGGCCACGATCCGCACGGTCGTCGCCACGCCACACCGGCCTGGCTGAACATGATCACCGAGCCTGACCCGATGCAGCGCGGTAAAAAGCTGGTTGTGCAGATGGTGGAAACCTTCCAGGCGGGCGTGAAGCCAACCTTCGTGGAGAAACTCGACGCCGTAGACGTGGCGAAAGCCTCCGGCATGCCGCTGGCGCCGGTCATGATTTACGGCGATGACGTCACCCACGTGCTGACGGAAGAGGGGATTGCTTACCTCTACCGGGCGAAAGATCTGGAAGAGCGTCGCGCCATGGTCGCCGCCGTGGCGGGTATCACCGATATCGGTCTGGGCGTTGACGCCAAACGCGTGGCGGAACTGCGCCAGAGCGGCAAGGTTGTGTATCCGGAAGATATGGGCATTCGTCGTACCGATGCCACCCGCTCTCTGCTGGCTGCGGGCAGCGTGGCTGACCTCGTTGAGTGGTCCGGCGGCCTGTATAACCCACCTGCGAAATTCCGGAGCTGGTAATGAAACTTCTGCCCCAGATCCAGGTTGAAGGCGGTGCCGAATGGCTGGCGCGAACCGCCACGCAGTGTCTGATTGACGAAGCACGTTTAAGCCCGAAGCCCGGTCTGGTGGACAGCCGGGGGAACGGCGCGCATCACGATTTATCGCTTGCGCTGATGGAGCGCTCCGCTCACAGCCTGACCCCCACGTTTCAGGCGCTGGCGCAACAGAGCTGGCAGCGTCCGGCGGATATTGCCCTCAGGCAAACCGTTGGCCGCCTGGGTCGTGAAGGCGAACGGCAGATGATGGCCGCTACCGACGGCGTGAACACACACCGTGGCGCGATCTGGGCGCTGGGATTGCTGGTGAGCGCGGTGGCGATGCTGGGCGGCGATGCCCGGGCGCAAACCGTCGCGAACACCGCCGCTCAGCTGGCGAAACTGCCGGATGACGCGGCGCCGAAAGTATTCAGCAAGGGGTTACGCGTCACGCACCGCTACCGTGTACCGGGCGCGCGTGAAGAGGCTCAGCAGGCGTTTCCGCACATCATGCAGCGCGCGCTGCCGCAGCTTCACCTCAGCCGTCTCAACGGCAGCAGCGAAACGCAGGCCAGACTCGACGCGCTGATGGCGATCATGACCTCGCTCACCGACACCTGCGTGCTGTCGCGCGCCGGCATGGAGGGGCTGGATGCCATGCAGAACGGCGCCCGTGCGGTGCTGAACGCGGGAGGATGCGCAACACTTGCGGGGCAGCAGGCGCTGGCGCGGTTAGACCGTCAGATGCTGACGCTTAACGCCTCGCCGGGCGGAGCCGCAGACCTGCTTGCCGCCACGCTGTTTCTTGACCGCGTCGAAACGCCCTATTCAAAGCATTAAGAGGATGTTATGGAAAAAATCACATTGACCGTGCCCGCCAGCCGCGAAGTAAGCGGCAGGGCGCTGGCAGGGGTAGTCGGTTCCGGGGATATGGAGGTGCTTTTCACCGCCGAACCGGGCCAGACCTTAACCATTGATATCACCACCTCCGTCGACAATAGCCGTGGGCGCTGGGAGGCGTTGTTCAATCGCCTGCAAACCGTCAGCAGCCTGCCCGCAGGTAAGCTGACCATCCACGACTTCGGCGCGACGCCGGGCGTGGCACGCATTCGTATCGAACAGGTTTTTGAAGGGGTGAACCATGCGTGATGACAGCAGCTTTATCGAATTAAAAGCGCGCCAGCGTGCGCAGGCGCTGCTCGACGACGGCAGCTACCGCGAACTGCTGGATCCGTTTGAAGGCATTATCTCTCCGTGGCTTGGGCCACAGGGAATTGTTCCTCAGGCCGATGACGGCATGGTAGTCGCGAAAGGGACCATCAACGGCCAGCCTGCAGTGGTGGTGGCGATTGAAGGCACCTTCCAGGGCGGCAGCATGGGCGAAGTGTCCGGTGCCAAAATGGCGGCGGCGCTGGAGCTGGCGGCGGAAGATAACCGCAACGGCATTCCGACTCAGGCGGTACTGTGCCTCGAAACCGGCGGCGTACGTTTGCAGGAAGCCAACCTTGGCCTGGCGGCGATTGCCGATATCCACGCCGCGATCGTTGACCTGCGTCGCTATACCCCGGTTGTCGGGATTGTCGCCGGGACCGTGGGCTGCTTCGGCGGGATGTCTATCGCCGCGGCGCTGTGCAGCTACCTGATTGTAACCCGCGAAGCGCGTCTTGGCCTCAACGGCCCGCAGGTTATTGAGCAGGAAGCGGGCATTGAAGAGTATGACTCCCGCGACCGTCCGTTTATCTGGAGCATGACCGGCGGCGAAGTGCGCTATGAAAGTGGGCTGGTGGACGCGCTGGTGGGCGACGGCGTGAACGCGGTGAAAGCCGCGATGAACGAGGCCATCGCCAAAGGCGTACCGGCGAAACATCGCACCGATAACTATGACGATTACCTGAACCGTCTGACGAATTTCGACACCCGCAAACAGGCCGATGCCGAACAGATTAAAGCGCTTTTTGCCCGGGAGGTGAAATGATGACTAACTCAATTAGCCGTGGCGAACTCTGGCTGGAAACTCTGGCCCCGAACGCGAAACGTCTGGAGGGGTTATGCCCGTCCGTGCAGGCGGCAGACGGCGAGCTGAACGGTGAAACGGTGCGCTTTGTCGCCGTGGTGCCGGACGCCAACAACCACTTCCCGCGCGCGGCGCAGGGTGAAGTCGGCCTGCTGGAAGGATGGACGCTGGCAAAAGTGGTCAGCGAAACCGTCGCCGCTGACGCCGATAAAGCCGTGAAGCGCCCGATTGTGGCGGTGATCGATGTCCCAAGCCAGGCCTATGGCCGTCGCGAAGAGGCGTTTGGTATCCACCAGGCGCTGGCCGGCGCCGCTGCCGCCTATGCCAATGCGCGGCTGGCGGGGCATCCGGTGATTGGTCTTATCGTCGGTAAGGCCATGTCCGGCGCGTTTCTGGCGCACGGCTATCAGGCCAACCGCCTGATTGCCTTCAACGATAAAGGCGTGCTGATCCATGCCATGGGCAAAGAGTCTGCGGCGCGCATTACGCTGCGTACCGTGGAGGCGCTGGAAAAACTGGCGGCAACCATTCCGCCAATGGCGTACGACATCAGCAACTACGCCACGCTGGGGCTGCTCTCCGACCTGCTGGATATCAGCAACCCGGATGCCCCTTCCGAAAGCGATCTGACGCGGGTGAAAACTACCCTGCAACAGGCCATCAGCGACGCTCGTCAGGACACCACGTTGAAAAACCGTCTGGGTGCTGACAACCGCCGCAGCTCGGCGCTCGTACGTGAACGTATGCGAGCCAGCTGGTAAGTAAAAAGAGACCTGCCAGATGCATTACCCCGTGGGCGCGCCCGTTGCGTCCACGCGGGAACCTGCATCCTGAAAATAATAAACATCGCGCCAGTGCTTAAACTTTTTTACTACAGGTGATTTATGACTTACGTAATTGTTCATGCTCTTGCACCGATTTTCGTCATCATGCTGCTGGGATTCTGGGCCGGTAAAGCAAAGATGGTCGATAACAAAAATGTTTCCCTGCTGAATATCTTCGTTATGGATTTTGCACTCCCTGCCGCGCTGTTCAGCGCCACCGTGCAAACCCCGTGGACCGGCATTGTGGCGCAGTCGCCGCTGATCCTGGTGCTCACCCTGGCGATGTGGATCACCTATGCGGCCATCTACTTCCTCGCCACCAAAGTCTTTAAAAAATCTCCGCAGGATGCGGCCGTACTGACGCTGACCGTCGCTCTGCCAAACTATGCGGCGCTCGGCCTGCCGATTCTGGGCAGCGTGCTGGGTGAAAGTTCTTCTACTTCACTCTCCGTGGCGGTCTCCATCGCCTGTGGTTCGGTGCTGATGACCCCGTTCTGCCTGCTTATTCTGGAGCGTGAGAAAGCCCGCGCCGAAGGCAATAACTCCGGTTCAACGCTTTCCATGCTGCCGGTGCTGATGTGGCGCTCCATTAAAAAACCGATCGTGATGGGCCCGCTGCTGGGTGTGATCCTGTCCGCTATCGGCATCAAAATGCCAGAGCTGGTACTGGCGGCGATTAAACCTCTGGGATTGTCCGCGACCGCTGCGGCGCTGTTCCTGACCGGGGTGATCCTCTCCGCGCGTAAGCTTCAGATCAACACCATGGTGATCACTTCCACTATCGCCAAGCTGCTGATCCAGCCAGCAATTGCCTGGGGTATCGTTTTAATCTTCGGTCTGCACGGCTCCGTGGCGATCACCGCCATCCTGATGATTGCGCTGTCTGCGGGCTTCTTTGGCGTGGTGTTCGGTAACCGCTTTGGCGTGCAGTCGCCGGATGCTGAAGCCGTGCTGCTGTTGAGCTCCATACTGTGTATCCTGTCGCTGCCGCTGTTTATCTCGCTGACTTCAGGAATGTAATTATGACCACAACATTACGCCCACACGACCTCATCTGGCTTACCGCGCGCGACGCCCTGGAAGGGATTACCGAATCCTGGGCAGACGCGGCCTGGCATACCGGGCTGCCGGTAGTGGTGCGGCGTGATGTTGATAATGAAGGCCGTATTCCCGTTGGCGTGCGCGGATTGCGCCGCGACCAGCGAGCGGCCGGATGGGTGAAGCCTGAGAACGTGTTGCGCGTGGTGTCGCCCGAAGAGTTGAGCGTTGCCGCCGACCTGCTGCGTTCGCCGTTTGTCACTCAGCCGCCGGTTCAGGTGGCGCTTCAGCTTGCGCAGCAGTCGTGGCCGTGGACGTGGGGGATAACCGGCAGTACGGGTTACGCGCTGGCGACCGGCATTCCGGTGATCCACGCCGATAGCGATCTCGATCTGCTGATCCGCGCCCCGCGTACCGTTTCCCCTGAGGCGTTTACTGACTGGCAGGCTCAGCTCAGCCGTGCGTTGTGCCGGGCGGATACGCAGGTGGACACGCCCGAGGGCGGATTCGCGCTGGCAGAATGGTTACGCGACGGCAAAACGCTGCTAAAAACGCAATGTGGACCGCGCCTGGTAGCGGATCCATGGCACAGGGAGGAGTAATGAAAATACTGTTTACCTTTCCGGGGCAGGGCACACAGCACGAAGGTATGCTGCAAAACCTGCCGGGAACGGAGCTGGAGCAGGCCCGTGCTGTGCTGGGGGCGGAAGTCGATACCCTGGACAGCGCATCCTCGTTAACCCACACCCGTGCGGTTCAGCTTTCACTGCTGATTGCCGGCGTGGCCTGGGCGCGCGAGCTGGAACGTCGCGGCGTGTCGCCGGATATTGTCAGCGGTCTGTCCATTGGCGCTTATCCTGCGGCGGTTATCGCAGGCTCGCTGGACTTTACGGATGCGCTGAAGCTGGTGGCGCTGCGCGGTGATTTGATGGAGCAGGCGTATCCGCACGGCTACGGCCTGACGGCGATTATGGGGTTGACCCTGCCGCAGGTGGAAAACCTGATTCAGGGGACTGGAACCTATATCGCTAACCTGAACGCCGAAACGCAGATCGTGATTGCCGGAACCGATGACGGTATGGCGCAGGTGGCGGAGTGCGCGCTGGCGAAGGGTGCAAGCAAGGCCAAACGGCTGGCGGTGAGCGTGCCATCGCACTGCGCGCTGCTGGCGGAACCGGCGAAGAAGCTGGCAGCGGCGTTTGAATCGGTCACGCTTTCCCGTCCCCGCTGCGCGTACCTGAGCGGCAGTACCGGACGCGTGCTCTGGCAGCCGGAGAAAATTGCCGACGATCTGGCAATGAACATGGCGCGAACCGTGCGCTGGCAGGAGGCGGTGATTTCCGCTAACGAGCGTGAAGCGCGGCTGGCGATTGAGATGCCGCCGGGAGGCATATTAACCTGCCTGACGCGGCAGGCGGCGTGGGAAGGCGAATCCATTTCGCTGGAGCGCAGCGGGGTGGACGTGGCGGTGCATCTGGCGGGGCGGCTTCGTGCGTGAGTTTTTTTGCCCGGTGGCGGCTGCGCCTTACCGGGCCTACGGGTTCGGTTGTATTATTTTGTAGGCCGGGTAAGACGCAACGCGTCGCCACCCGGCAAGGCCTCAGGCTCCGTCCTGCAAACTTCTGGCGTACATCCGCCCTTCCGCGGCCAATGCCCGCAGGCTCGGATCCTGCTCGCGGTTGCGGGCAAAGACGATCGCAATCAGCTGCTGCATCTGGTACGGCTGCGCCAGCTTCAGTAGCTGCACCGAATTTTCGTACACTTTCTTCATCCTGCCCGGCATCAGCGTAAACCCGACCCCCGCCTGCACCAGGCTCAGCATCGAGAAAATATCGTTTACCCGCGTCACAATCTCCGGCTCGAAACCGGCAATATGAAACGCTTCCTGAAACCCGGCGTAAGTGGCGAACCCTTCCGCGAGGGCGACAAACTTCTGATCTTTATAGTCACGCAGATCGGCGGGACCGCTGGTATTCAGCGTGGCAGAGGCCGGTGCGGCAAGGAAAATATCGTCATGGAACAGGGGCAGCACTTCGAGGCTGTTACGGTCGATATCGCTCTCGGAGATAGAGATTAAAATCGCATCCAGCGACCCCTCATCCAGCATATGGAGCAGGGTTTCGTTCGAGCCCATCGTCAGATCCATCTCCAGATCCGGACGGCGCAGCTTCATGCCCATTATCAGGCGCGGCACGGTTTCCAGCGTCAGCGAGTAAAGCGTACCGACGCGCAACCGTCCCTGGCCGATACCGGCAATCTTGCGCGACTCTTCCAGCCCGCGCTCCATCACCTGCATCACCTCCTGACAATACTCCAGCAGCGTCCACGCGGAGGGGAGGGCAATCAGGTTACGCCCTTTGTGAGCAAAGAGCGGGCAGCGGACGTTCTCTTCGAGGGTATGCAGCGCGCGGTGCACGCTGACACCGCTCAGGCCGAGCGTTTCGGCGGTACGTGCGATATTGCCCTTGTCCATGAACGTCATGAAGATGCTGAGCTTACGGAATGTAATCTCGCTCGTGGTATCGAAGCCCATAACCCTCCCGGCGTGTTAGTCGGCTTGCAGCATCGCTTCCAGCTGTTCCTGCGCGTCCAGCCATGCCATTTCGCACTCTTCGAGACTGGATTTGGTTTTCGCCTGCGTTTGCAGACAGTCCGTCAGCTCCGCTTTGCGGCTCTGATCGTACAGTTCGCTGTCGCCCAGCTTCTCTTCGACGGCGGCAAGCGTGGCGTTAAGCTTTTCCATCTCTTTTTCGAGACGGGTAATCTCTTTACGCAGCGGCTGAGTCTGGGTGCGCAGTTCCGCTTCACGGCGCTTCTGGTCTTTACGCGCCTGGGCGCTGTTGGCGTTGTCTTTCGCTGACTCTTCCGGCTGGTTTTCCTGCTTCTGCACGTCCGTCAGCCACTGCTGGTAATCTTCCAGATCGCCGTCGAACGGTTCCACTTTGCCGCCGTGAACCAGATAGAGATCGTCGGTGGTGGAGCGGATCAGGTGGCGATCGTGCGAAACGACAACCAGCGCCCCTTCGAACTCGATCAGCGCTTCGGTCAGCGCCTGACGCATGTCGAGATCGAGGTGGTTGGTCGGTTCATCGAGCAGCAGCAGGTTTGGACGCTGCCAGACGATCAGCGCCAGCACCAGACGCGCTTTTTCGCCGCCGGAGAAACGCGCTGTATTTTCAGTCACCTTATCGCCCTGGAAGCCAAAGCCGCCGAGGTAGTCGCGCAGCTTCTGCTCCATCTCCTGCGGCGCCAGGCGCGCCAGGTGCTGGATCGGCGATTCATCGGCGCGTAAAAATTCCAGCTGATGCTGGGCGAAGTAGCCAAGCTTGATGCCCTTCGCCAGCCCGATTTCGCCGCTGACCGGGTTAAGCTCGCCCGCCAGCAGCTTGATCAGCGTCGATTTACCGGCGCCGTTACGCCCCAGCAGACCGATGCGTGAACCCGGCACCAGGTTGAGCTTGATAGAGTCGAGAATAATGCGATCGCCATAGCCCGCGCTCACTTTTTCCATCTTCAGCAGCGGGTTCGGCAGGCTCTCCGGCTCGCGGAAGCTGAAGTGGAACGGGTTATCCACGTGCGCGGGGGCGATCATCTCCATGCGTTCCAGCATTTTGACGCGGCTCTGCGCCTGCTTGGCTTTTGACGCCTTGGCCTTGAAGCGATCCACAAAGCTTTGCAGGTGCGCCACGCGCTGCTGCTGGCTTCCATACATCGCCTGCTGCTGGGCGAGGCGCGTCGCGCGCTGGCGCTCGAAAGAGCTGTAGTTGCCGGTATACTCGAACAGGCTTTGCTGTTCGATATGAATGATTTTATCCACCACCGGGTCGAGGAAGTCGCGGTCGTGGGAGATCAGAATCAGAGTGCCCTGATAGCTCTTGAGCCACTTCTCCAGCCAAATAACCGCATCGAGATCGAGGTGGTTGGTCGGTTCATCGAGCAGCAGGAGGTCAGAGCGGCAGATCAGCGCCTGCGCCAGGTTAAGGCGCATACGCCAGCCACCCGAGAAATCGCTCACCGGGCGTTCAAGCTGTTCGTTGCTGAAGCCCAGGCCGTGCAGCAGGCTGGAGGCGCGGGAGCGAATGGTCCAGGCGTCGATGGCGTCCAGCTTGCCGTGGACGGTGGCGATGGCGTGGCCGTCGTTGCGTTCGTTGGCGGCGTTGAGCTCCGCTTCGAGCTTGCGGTATTCACGGTCGCCGTCGATAACATAGTCGAGCGCCGGTTCGCTCAGCGCGGGGGTCTCCTGGTTTACCCAGGCGAGCTGCCAGTTGCCCGGGAAGGTAAAGTTCCCGCCATCCGCGCTTATCTCGTTTTTCAGCAGTGCCAGCAGGGTGGATTTACCGCAGCCGTTTTTGCCGACCAGCCCCACTTTCTGGCCCGGGTTGATGGTAGCAGTCGCATTATCCAGCAGGACGCGCACGCCGCGACGAATTTGTAACGAGGAGAAAACAATCATAGAAGCGCCGTATGTTCCGACTATGTTAATTTGTCATTATGATAATGTAAGGTGTGGGCCAATTTCCCCACCGGGCCGCCATGGTAGCCCAAAACGACAACAATACACAAAAACAGAACCGGGAGGGGAGTGATGTCTCAGACAGCGAAAGTGCTGCTGCTGTATGCCCATCCGGAATCACAGGACTCGGTGGCAAACCGGGTGCTGCTTAAGCCGGCCACACAGCTCAGTAACGTAACGGTGCACGATCTCTACGCGCACTATCCCGATTTCTTTATTGATATTCCTTACGAGCAGGAACTGCTGCGTCAGCACGACGTGATTGTGTTCCAGCATCCGCTTTATACCTATAGCTGTCCGGCGCTGCTGAAAGAGTGGCTGGACCGCGTGCTGAGCCGGGGTTTTTCCAGCGGGGTGGGGGGCAACCAGCTGGCGGGAAAGTACTGGCGGAGTGTCATCACCACCGGTGAGCCGGAAAGCGCTTACCGTCACGATGGGCTGAACCGTTACCCCATGAGCGACATTCTGCGGCCGTTTGAGCTGACAGCGGCGATGTGCCGTATGCACTGGATGAGCCCGATTATTATCTACTGGGCACGGCGGCAGGATCCGAAAGCGCTGGCGAGCCATGCCAGGGCCTATGGCGAATGGCTGGCGTCACCGATTCCGGCGGGAGGACGCTAATGGACGGTTCGAATTTACTCCTCGCCGGGGTGCTGTTTTTGTTTGCCGCCGTCGTCGCGGTCCCCCTTGCCGCGCGTCTCGGCATTGGCGCGGTGCTGGGCTATTTGCTGGCGGGGATAGCCATTGGTCCCTGGGGGCTTGGGTTTATCAGCGATGTGGATGAAATTCTCCACTTCTCTGAACTGGGCGTGGTGTTCCTGATGTTCATCATCGGGCTTGAGCTTAATCCATCCAAGCTGTGGCAACTGCGGCAATCTATTTTTGGCGTCGGGGCGGCGCAGGTGTTGCTCAGCGCCGCCATTCTGGCGGGCCTGCTGATGCTGACGCAGTTTTCCTGGCAGGCCGCGGTGATTGGCGGGATCGGTCTTGCGATGTCGTCGACGGCGATGGCGCTTCAGCTGATGCGCGACAAAGGGATGAACCGCAACGAGGCGGGGCAACTGGGCTTTTCGGTGCTGCTGTTCCAGGATTTAGCGGTGATCCCGGCGCTGGCGCTGGTGCCGCTGCTGGCAGGCTCCGGAGACGATCATTTCGACTGGATGAAGATCTCCATGAAGGTGCTGGCCTTCGCGGGGATGCTGATCGGCGGACGGTTTTTACTGCGTCCAGTGTTCCGGTTTATTGCGGCATCCGGCGTACGCGAGGTCTTCACCGCCGCAACGCTGCTGCTGGTGCTTGGTTCAGCGCTGTTTATGGATGCGCTGGGGCTGTCGATGGCGCTCGGGACGTTTATCGCCGGGGTGCTGCTTGCGGAAAGCGAGTACCGCCACGAGCTGGAAACCGCCATCGATCCGTTTAAGGGGCTGCTGTTAGGGCTGTTCTTTATCTCGGTGGGTATGGCGCTTAATCTTGGCGTGCTCTATACCCATCTGCTGTGGGTTATTGCGAGTGTCGCCGTGCTGGTGGCGGTCAAAACGCTGGTGCTGTATCTCCTCGCGCGGATTTACGGGCTGCGCAGCTCGGAAAGGATGCAGTTTTCCAGCGTGTTAAGTCAGGGCGGAGAGTTTGCGTTTGTGCTGTTTTCCACTGCGTCGTCTCAGAAGCTGTTCAAAGATGACCAGATGGCGCTGCTGCTGGTGACGGTCACGCTGTCGATGATGACCACGCCGCTGCTGATGAAGCTGGTGGACAAACTGCTGTCGCGCCGCCTGAATCCCGCAGACGATGAAGACGAAGCGCCGTGGGTGGAAGATGATAAACCGCAGGTGATCGTCGTGGGCTTTGGCCGCTTCGGACAGGTGATTGGTCGCCTGTTGATGGCAAATAAAATGCGCATTACGGTGCTGGAGCGCGATATCAGCGCCGTCAACCTGATGCGCAAATATGGTTATAAGGTGTACTACGGGGATGCGACGCAGCTTGAGCTGTTGCGCTCGGCGGGCGCAGAGGCTGCGGAGTCCATCGTCATCACCTGTAACGATCCGGAAGACACAATGAAGCTGGTGGAGCTGTGCCAGCAGCATTTCCCGCATCTGCATATTCTGGCGCGTGCGCGCGGACGTGTTGAGGCTCACGAACTTTTGCAGGCGGGTGTGAAACACTTCTCCCGCGAAACCTTCTCCAGCGCGCTGGAGCTGGGGCGCAAGGCGCTGGTTTCGCTGGGTATGCATCCTCACCAGGCGCAACGCGCCCAGATGCATTTCCGCCGGCTGGATATGCGAATGCTGCGTGAACTGATGCCTGTGCACAGCGACACGGCGCAGATCTCCCGCGTGCGGGAAGCGCGTCGCGAACTGGAGGAGATCTTCCAGCGTGAGATGCAACAGGAACGACGCCAGCTCGACGGCTGGGATGAATTTGAATAAAGGGTAACGAAAGATGGCTTTACGTAAACGCTTTATCGCGGGCGCAAAATGCCCGTCCTGCCAGGCGCAAGATACGCTGGCCATGTGGCGGGAGAATAATATCGATATTGTTGAGTGTGTTAAGTGCGGTCACCAGATGCGTGAGGCCGACAAAGAAGCCCGCGATCACGTTCGCAAAGAAGAGCAAGTGATCGGCATTTTTCATCCAGACTAGCGATATGCTCTGAGTTTTTTTAAGCTTAAGGGTACACGGGTGCAGAATTCCGCTACAATCTGCGCCAGCAATTTTCCCACGCTCAGGAGATATCATGAAAGTAGCAAAAGACCTGGTGGTCAGCCTGGCCTATCAGGTACGTACAGAAGACGGTGTGTTGGTTGATGAGTCTCCGGTGAGTGCGCCGCTGGACTACCTGCATGGTCACGGTTCCCTGATTTCCGGCCTGGAAACGGCGCTGGAAGGTCATGAAGTTGGCGACAAATTCGACGTTGCTGTCGGCGCGAACGACGCTTACGGTCAGTATGATGACAACCTGGTTCAGCGCGTTCCTAAAGACGTGTTCATGGGCGTTGACGAGTTGCAGGTTGGCATGCGCTTCCTGGCTGAAACTGACCAGGGTCCGGTTCCGGTTGAAATCACAGAAGTTGAAGACGACCACGTTGTGGTTGACGGCAACCACATGCTGGCTGGTCAGAACCTGAAGTTCAACGTAGAAGTTGTTGCTATCCGTGAAGCGACCGAAGAAGAGCTGGCTCATGGCCACGTTCATGGTGCGCACGGTCACGACCATGACCACGATCACGGCCACGACGGCTGCTGCGGTGGTCACGGCCACGATCATGGTCATGACCACGGCCACGGTAAAGGTGGTTGCGGTAACGGCGGCTGCGGCTGCCACTGATTCCGTACTGCGGAAAATAAAAAAAGCGGGATAATCCCGCTTTTTTTACGCCTCAATAATGAGGTGGTGGCGTCTCTTCAGCCTGAGAGGCGATGTGCGACGACTGCGTTGCCTTCACTTTTTCAGTGAGAAGTCGCATCAAATCGCGCATTTTTGCCATTTCAAGCTCATGAGCCGTCACGGTCTGGTTCAGTTCTTCGATGGTGATGTCCTGAAAAGCCAGGCGGCTTTCCAGCTCAGCCAGTCTCGCTTCGATCGTTGTATCCTTCATCATTCACCTCGTTTATCTCTCATGCGCCATAATGGACCAGCGGCGGCGAAGTTTATCTGACTTTTTCCTTAAGTACAGTATCCATCTCCCTGACAAGAAACTTATTTAAACAAAAATAGTCTGAAAAGAAGCGACATTCGGGGGAGTCTGTCTGTAGATTTCTTCCACAACGTTTTATAGTACGTCACTCATTTACGTTTAACACTGGGGTGAGAGACCTCAGGTCCTGGAGATATGGATGAAATCACTGTTTAAAGTTACGCTGCTGGCGACCACTATGGCTGTAGCGCTCAATGCGCCGCTGTCTTTCGCTGCTGATACTGCTGCGAAGCCTGCTGCGACTACAGACAGCAAAGCGGCATTCAAGAATGACGACCAGAAATCCGCCTACGCACTTGGCGCGTCTCTGGGCCGTTACATGGAAAACTCTCTGAAAGAACAAGAGAAACTGGGCATCAAACTGGACAAAAACCAGCTGATCGCAGGGGTTCAGGATGCGTTCGCAGACAAGAGCAAACTGTCTGACCAGGAAATCGAGCAGACTCTGCAAGCGTTTGAAGCGCGCGTGAAAGGCGCCGCTCAGACCAAGATGGAAGCAGACGCTAAAGATAACGAAGCGAAAGGCAAAGCCTACCGCGATAAGTTCGCTAAAGAGAAAGGCGTTAAAACGTCTTCTACTGGCCTGATCTATAAAGTTGAGAAAGAAGGTACCGGCGACGCGCCTAAAGACAGCGACACCGTTGTAGTTAACTACAAAGGTACGCTGATCGACGGTAAAGAATTCGATAATTCTTATACTCGCGGTGAGCCTCTCTCCTTCCGTCTGGACGGTGTGATCCCGGGCTGGACCGAAGGCCTGAAGAACATCAAGAAAGGCGGTAAAATCAAGCTGGTCATCCCACCGGATCTGGCTTACGGCAAAACCGGCGTTCCGGGTATCCCGGCTAACTCTACGCTGGTATTTGATGTAGAACTGCTGGACATCAAACCGGCGCCAAAAGCGGATGCGAAAACAGACGCACCGGCTGACGACAAAGCCGCAGCAGCTAAGAAGTAATGCTGAAAAAAACCGCCGCCTTTACAGGCGGCGGTTTTTTTATTGTGGGGCAGATATAATTAACACTGGAAAGCGTTATACACGCTGTATTAATTTAGTTGTCCGTGTAGATAATGAGCCTGCCCTGAAAACCTAACGACAGGCTCCTGAAAAGGAGTGTTTTTTTCATGTCCAGGTCGCTTTTAACCAACGAAACCAGTGAACTTGATTTGCTGGATCAACGTCCATTTGACCAGACCGACTTCGATATTCTGAAATCCTACGAAGCGGTAGTGGACGGGTTAGCGATGCTCATTGGTTCCCACTGCGAAATCGTATTGCATTCCCTGCAAGATCTTAAGTGTTCCGCTATCCGCATTGCGAATGGTGAGCACACGGGCCGTAAAATTGGTTCGCCAATCACCGACCTTGCATTGCGTATGTTGCATGACATGACCGGCGCGGACAGCAGCGTCTCAAAATGCTATTTCACCCGCGCCAAAAGCGGCGTGCTGATGAAATCAGAAACTATCGCGATTCGAAACCGCGAACACCGGGTGATCGGTCTGCTGTGCATCAACATGAACCTTGATGTGCCATTCTCGCAAATCATGAGCACTTTCATTCCGCCAGAAACGCCGGACGTGGGCTCATCGGTGAACTTTGCCTCTTCTGTTGAGGATCTCGTGACACAGACGCTGGAGTTCACCATTGAAGAGGTGAATGCCGATCGCAACGTATCCAACAACGCCAAGAATCGTCAGATCGTCCTGAACCTCTATGAGAAAGGGATTTTTGATATCAAAGATGCCATCAACCAGGTGGCCGATCGCCTGAATATCTCCAAACACACGGTTTACCTCTATATTCGCCAGTTCAAAAGCGGCGACTTCCTGGGGCAAGACAAGTAATGCGTTTTGCGTTAATGGTGACGGGCCCGGCGTACGGTACCCAGCAGGCCAGCAGCGCGCTACAGTTTGCCCATGCGCTGCTTGATGCCGGTCATGAACTGGCTAGCGTCTTCTTCTATCGTGAAGGGGTCTATAACGCGAACCAGTTTACGTCCCCGGCGAGCGATGAGTTTGACCTTGTGCGCGCCTGGCAAAAATTAAACGAAACGCAGGGCGTCGACCTGCATATCTGCGTCGCGGCGGCACTGCGTCGCGGCGTGACGGATGCGACTGAAGCCGAACGCCTTGGTCTGGCGGGGGCTAACCTGCAACCGGGCTTTTCGCTCAGCGGATTAGGCGCATTAGCACAGGCGGCGTTGACCTGCGACAGAGTGGTGCAATTTTGATGAAGCGCGTAGCGTTTGTTTTTACTTCTGCCCCGCATGGCAGTGCTTCAGGCCGGGAAGGGCTGGATGCATTGCTCGCGACCTCGGCTTTAACCGAAGATATTGGCGTCTTCTTTTTAGGCGATGGCGTATTCCAGCTTCTGGCAGGCCAACAACCGCAGGCTATTCTTGCGCGCGACTACATTGCGACCTTTAAAGTTCTGCCGCTCTATGACATTGAAACCTTCTATGTGTGCGCCGACTCGCTGGCCGCTCGTGGGTTAAATGAGAAAATACCGTTCGTGCTGGACGTGACGATCCTGACATCTTCTGCGCTGCGCGAACAACTTTCTCACTACGATACCGTTCTGACTTTCTGAGGCTGTCATGCTCCATACCCTGAGCCGTTCACCGTGGCAATGCGATATCGACACGTTACTGAGCATGCTGCGCGAAGGCGATGATCTGCTGCTGATTCAGGATGGCGTGCTCGCGGCGCTTGATGGCAGCCGTTTTGTTGAAATCCTCGCTAATGCCCCCATAACAGTCTCTGCGCTTAAAGAGGATCTGGATGCGCGGGGTCTTTCTGGTCAAATTTCAGCCAAAATTGACGTGGTTGGCTATACTGATTTCGTCAATCTTACTGTGACGCACGCCAGTCAAATGAACTGGTGATTTGAGATCGCTGTATATTTCTTGACACCTTTTCGACGTAGCCCTAAAATTTCGCGTCCTCATATTGTATGAGGTCGTTTTATTACGTGTTTACGAAGCAAAAGCTAAAACCAGGAGCTATTTAATGGCAACAGTTAACCAGCTGGTACGCAAACCACGTGCACGCAAAGTTGCAAAAAGCAACGTGCCTGCGCTGGAAGCCTGCCCGCAGAAACGTGGCGTATGTACTCGTGTATATACCACCACTCCTAAAAAACCAAACTCCGCACTGCGTAAAGTATGCCGTGTGCGTTTGACTAACGGTTTCGAAGTGACTTCCTACATCGGTGGTGAAGGTCACAACCTTCAGGAGCACTCCGTGATCCTGATCCGTGGCGGTCGTGTTAAAGACCTTCCGGGTGTTCGTTACCACACCGTTCGTGGTGCGCTGGACTGCTCAGGTGTTAAAGACCGTAAGCAGGCTCGCTCCAAGTACGGCGTGAAGCGTCCTAAGGCTTAATGGTTCTCCGTTAAGTAAGGCCAAACTGATTTATCTTAATGTCAAACTAAACTCGTAGAGTTTTGGACAATCCTGAATTAACAACGGAGTAATCCCATGCCACGTCGTCGCGTCATTGGTCAGCGTAAAATTCTTCCAGATCCGAAATTCGGATCAGAACTGCTGGCAAAATTTGTAAATATCCTGATGGTAGATGGTAAAAAATCTACTGCAGAAGCAATCGTATACAGCGCGCTGGAGACCCTGGCTCAGCGTTCTGGTAAAAATGAACTGGAAGCTTTCGAAGTCGCTCTCGACAACGTGCGCCCGACTGTAGAAGTTAAGTCTCGCCGCGTTGGTGGTTCTACTTATCAGGTTCCAGTTGAAGTTCGTCCGGTTCGTCGTAATGCTCTGGCAATGCGTTGGATCGTTGAAGCTGCTCGTAAACGCGGTGATAAATCCATGGCTCTGCGTCTGGCGAACGAACTTTCTGATGCTGCAGAAAACAAAGGTACTGCAGTTAAGAAACGTGAAGACGTTCACCGTATGGCAGAAGCCAACAAGGCGTTCGCACACTACCGTTGGTAATCCCTTCGGAGTCGTAGTCACCAGGCGGGCGCTTCAGAGAAGCCGCCCGCTCTGGGTAACTTAACTGAACGCCTAAAGATATAAACGAGGAATCAAATGGCTCGTACAACACCCATCGCACGCTACCGTAACATCGGTATCAGTGCGCACATCGACGCCGGTAAAACCACTACTACCGAACGTATTCTGTTCTACACCGGTGTAAACCATAAAATCGGTGAAGTTCATGACGGCGCAGCCACCATGGACTGGATGGAACAGGAGCAGGAGCGTGGTATTACTATCACCTCCGCAGCGACTACTGCTTTCTGGTCAGGTATGGCTAAGCAGTACGAACCGCATCGCGTAAACATCATCGACACCCCAGGGCACGTTGACTTCACCATCGAAGTAGAACGTTCCATGCGTGTTCTTGACGGCGCGGTAATGGTTTATTGCGCAGTTGGTGGTGTTCAGCCACAGTCTGAAACCGTATGGCGTCAGGCTAACAAATATAAAGTTCCACGCATCGCGTTCGTTAACAAAATGGACCGTATGGGTGCTAACTTCCTGAAAGTTGTTGGCCAGATCAAAACCCGTCTGGGCGCGAACCCTGTTCCGCTTCAGCTGGCAATTGGTGCTGAAGAAGGCTTCACCGGTGTTATCGACCTGGTGAAAATGAAAGCCATCAACTGGAACGAAGCAGATGCGGGCGTTACCTTCGAATACGAAGATATCCCGGCAGAGATGCAGGACCTGGCTGACGAATGGCACCAGAACCTGATCGAATCCGCAGCAGAAGCTTCTGAAGAGCTGATGGAGAAATACCTGGGTGGTGAAGAACTGACTGAGCAAGAGATCAAATCTGCTCTGCGTCAGCGTGTTCTGAACAACGAAATCATTCTGGTAACCTGTGGTTCTGCGTTCAAGAACAAAGGTGTTCAGGCAATGCTGGATGCGGTAGTTGACTACCTGCCATCCCCGGTTGACGTTCCTGCGATCAACGGCATCCTGGACGACGGTAAAGATACTCCGGCTGAGCGTCACGCAAGTGATGACGAGCCGTTCTCTGCGCTGGCGTTCAAAATTGCTACCGACCCATTCGTGGGTAACCTGACCTTCTTCCGCGTTTACTCTGGTGTGGTTAACTCCGGTGACACCATCCTGAACTCCGTGAAATCGGCGCGTGAACGTTTTGGCCGTATCGTACAGATGCACGCTAACAAACGTGAAGAGATCAAAGAAGTTCGTGCGGGCGACATCGCTGCTGCTATCGGTCTGAAAGACGTGACTACTGGTGACACCCTGTGTGACCCGGATCACCCGATCATTCTGGAGCGTATGGAATTCCCTGAGCCGGTAATCTCCATCGCGGTTGAACCAAAAACCAAAGCTGACCAGGAAAAAATGGGTCTGGCTCTGGGCCGTCTGGCGAAAGAAGACCCATCATTCCGCGTATGGACTGATGAAGAATCTAACCAGACCATCATCGCTGGTATGGGTGAACTGCACCTGGACATCATCGTTGACCGTATGAAGCGTGAATTCAACGTTGAAGCGAACGTGGGTAAACCTCAGGTTGCTTACCGCGAAGCGATTCGCGCGAAAGTTACCGATGTTGAAGGTAAACACGCTAAGCAGTCTGGTGGTCGCGGTCAGTACGGTCACGTTGTGATCGACATGTACCCACTGGAGCCGGGCTCTAACCCTAAAGGTTACGAGTTCATCAACGACATCAAAGGTGGTGTGATTCCTGGCGAATACATCCCTGCCGTTGATAAAGGCATCCAGGAGCAGCTGAAAGCTGGTCCTCTGGCTGGTTACCCGGTTGTAGACATGGGTGTTCGTCTGCACTTCGGTTCTTACCACGACGTTGACTCCTCTGAACTGGCGTTTAAACTGGCTGCGTCTATTGCCTTTAAAGAAGGCTTTAAGAAAGCAAAACCAGTTCTGCTTGAGCCAATCATGAAGGTTGAAGTAGAAACTCCGGAAGAGAACACCGGTGACGTTATCGGTGACTTGAGCCGTCGTCGCGGTATGCTGCGTGGTCAGGAATCCGAAGTAACTGGCGTTAAGATCCACGCTGAAGTTCCGCTGTCTGAAATGTTCGGATATGCAACTCAGCTGCGTTCTCTGACCAAAGGTCGTGCATCATACACTATGGAATTCCTGAAGTATGATGATGCGCCGAACAACGTTGCTCAGGCCGTTATCGAAGCCCGTGGTAAGTAATCCACAGGATTAAAACCTAAGTCCCGTGCTCTCTCCGAAGGGGAGAGCACTATAGTAAGGAATATAGCCGTGTCTAAAGAAAAATTTGAACGTACAAAACCGCACGTCAACGTTGGTACTATCGGCCACGTTGACCATGGTAAAACTACCCTGACTGCTGCAATCACTACCGTACTGGCTAAAACCTACGGCGGTGCTGCTCGTGCTTTCGACCAGATCGATAACGCACCAGA